>NZ_JBVHMF010000022.1:0-110229 GCF_055558595.1 Streptomyces sp. NPDC025721
CCTTCTTTTGTGGGGGAGTGCTGGGCGGTGAGACCCGCGGTACCCCCGGTTGTTTGGCCGCTGGCCCCGGTACGGGCCGCGGGCCCCCCCCCCCCCCCCACGCACAAAAACCCCCCCCCCGCCCCTCGGGTGTTCCCCGCTTCCCCCTCTCCGCCGCACCGCCTAGGCCGGCGGGCAGCTCCGAAACAGCCCCCGGCCGCAGGCCGAATCGGCGACCCGAAACCTCCGCCCCCTGCACCGCACGAGCTGGGCAGGCCGGAGGCACCAGGCGAAGCCCAGGCCGGAAGGCCGACCCCACGCCGGAGGCAGGCCCTCGGCCGGAAGGCCAACCCCACGCCGGAGGCAAGCACCCGGCCGGAGGCCAGCCCCGCTGGGGAGGCGGACCCCGGTCGGAGGGCGGTTAGCGGAGGAGGCCGGCGGTCATGCCCTCCGTTTCCGGGGGGATGGCCATCAGGCCGAGCTCGGCGGGAGTGGCCAGGTGGGGGTGGGTGGGGAGGACGCGGACGGTGTAGCCGAAGGGGCCGGTGCGGTCGAGGGTGAGAGGCCCTTCGTAGTGGTAGCGCCCCGCGCTGTCGGTGCGGGAGGTGGGCTTGAGCGAGGCGACGGTGGGATCGGCGAGCCGGTCGGCCGCGTCGACCCGGCCGGACAGGAGCTGGACGTCGACGTCCGTCGGGTCCAGCTCGCCGAGGGCGACCTCCACCCGGAGGGTGAGCGTGGAGCCCAGCTCCGGTGTGCCGCCGACCGAGCCGGTCTCCACGTGCTGGACCGAGACCCGCGGCCACTGCTGCCGTACCCGCCGCTTCCAGGCGGCCAGCGCCCCGGCCTCCTCCCCGTGTACGGCGCGGTGCGAACGGGCGGCGGGCGCGTACAGCGTGCGGACGTAGTCCTGGACCATCCGGCCGGCCACCACCTTCGGGCCGAGGGTGGTGAGGGTGTGCCGGACCATCTCGATCCAGCGGCCGGGCAGGCCCTGCGCGCCCTGGTCGTAGAAGCGCGGCGCGACCTGCTTCTCCAGCAGGTCGTAGAGCGCGGCGGCCTCCAGCTCGTCGCGGCGGTCCTCGTCGACGACGCCGTCGGCGGTGGGGATCGCCCAGCCGTTGTCGCCGTCGAACCACTCGTCCCACCAGCCGTCGAGCACCGACAGGTTGAGGCAGCCGTTGAGCGCGGCCTTCATCCCCGAGGTGCCGCAGGCCTCCAGCGGGCGCAGCGGATTGTTGAGCCAGACGTCGCAGCCGGGGTAGAGCAGCCGCGCCATCCGCATGTCGTAGTCCGGCAGGAAGACGATGCGGTGCCTGACCCGGGGGTCGTCGGTGAACCTGACCAGCTCCTGGACCAGCCGCTTGCCGCTGTCGTCGGCCGGGTGCGCCTTGCCCGCGACCACGATCTGGATCGGCCGCTCGGCGTGCAGCAGCAGGTCCATCAGCCGGTCCTGGTCGCGCAGCATGAGGGTGAGCCGCTTGTACGACGGGACCCGGCGCGCGAAGCCGATGGTGAGCACGTCGGGGTCGAGGACGCTGTCGGTCCAGCCCAGTTCTGCCTCTCCCGCGCCGCGCTGCCGCCAGGACTCGCGGACCCGGCGCCGTACGTCCTCCACGAGCTGTTCGCGCAGTTCACGGCGGAGTTCCCAGACGGCGGCGTCGGGGATGTCGGCGATGGCCTCCCAGCGGTCGGCGCCGCCGACCATCAGGGCGTCCTCGGCGCGCTGGGTGCCGATCTGCCGGGCGCCGAGCCGGAACACCTCGGGGGCGACCCAGGTGGGCGCGTGCACGCCGTTGGTGATGGACGTGATCGGCACGTCCTCCGGGTCGAAGCCCGGCCAGAGCCCGGCGAACATCTCGCGGCTGACGGAGCCGTGCAGGGTGGAGACGCCGTTGGCGCGCTGGGCCAGCCGCAGACCCATCACCGCCATGTTGAACAGGTTAGGGTCGCCCCCGGGGTAGGTCTCCATGCCCAGTTCGAGGACGCGGCCTATGTCGACGCCGGGCAGCTCGCCGCCGTCGCCGAGGTGGCGGCCGACCAGTTCGCGGTCGAAGCGGTCGATGCCCGCGGGGACGGGGGTGTGCGTGGTGAACACCGTCCCGGCCCGTACGGCCTCCAGCGCCGCGTCGAAGTCGAGCCCTTCGAGGGCCAGTTCACGGATGCGCTCCAGGCCGAGGAAACCGGCGTGGCCCTCGTTGGTGTGGAACACCTCGGGTTCGGCGTGGCCGGTGATCCGGCAGTAGGCGCGGACGGCGCGGACGCCGCCGATGCCCAGCAGCATCTCCTGGAGCAGCCGGTGCTCGCTGCCGCCGCCGTAGAGCCGGTCGGTGACGTCGCGCTCGGCGGGTTCGTTGGCCTCGACGTCGGAGTCGAGGAGCAGCAGCGGGACGCGTCCGACCTGGGCCTTCCAGATCTGGGCGCGCAGCGATCGGCCGCCGGGCAGGACGAGGGAGACCTCGGCGGGGGCGCCGTTCGTCTCGCGGAGCAGGGTGACGGGCAGTTCGTTGGGGTCGAGGACGGGGTACTGCTCCTGCTGCCAGCCCTCGCGGGAGAGGGTCTGGCGGAAGTAGCCGTGCCGGTAGAGCAGGCCGACGCCGATGATCGGGGCGCCGAGGTCGCTCGCGGCCTTCAGGTGGTCGCCGGCGAGGATGCCGAGGCCGCCGGAATACTGCGGCAGCGCGGCGGTGATGCCGAATTCGGGTGAGAAGTAGGCGATGGCTGCGGGCAGGTCGCTCTGTTCCTGATACCAGCGGGGGTTGCTGGTGTAGTCGGCCAGTTCCTCCGCCGCGGCGGCCAGGCGGCGCAGAAAGCGCCGGTCCCCGGCGAGCGCGGCGAGCCGCTCCTTGGACACGGCGCCGAGCAGCCGCACGGGGTCGCCTTGGGCGGCCCGCCAGCCCACGGGGTCGACGCTCTGGAACAGCTCCCGGGTCTCCGGGTGCCATGACCAGCGTAGGTTCTGGGCCAGCTCCCCGAGCGGGCGCAGAGGTTCCGGCAGGACGGTGCGCACGGTGAATCGACGGATTGCCTTCACGTATTCGACCGTAGACCCGATGGCGGGGGGCCTGCGGCCAGTGTCCACGATCCGGTGGTTCAAACGCGCGAACGGCGGCTCACGGAAGCGACCGGTCGCAGTGCGGATCACGCCGGTGGGCGGGGCAGGTCGTACGGGCCCGGCCGGGGGTCACCGGCCCGGCGCGTGACCGCCGTCGCCCTGTGGGTTCCGGGTGACGTGAGGGTACGGCCGTACGCGGGCGTGTCGGGTGCTTCGCGTACGGTGGGGGCGTGCGCGGGGGCGCTCTCGGGGGCGCGTGTCAGGCGCGCCCGTGGTCGGCCCCACAATGGCGTCAGGGGCAGGTCGGGGGTGGCGGATTGAGCATTCGTGACGCGCTCCCGAAACGCTTCGGTGAGGTGCTTTCGTCTCGCGGAGCGTGGGCAGGCTCCGATTGCGGGGCTTCGCGCGGAGCACGAGACTGCACCACACAGCGTCACAACGCACCGTCAGGTCCCACGGCACCACACGTACGGCACCACAGTCATGGCAGCAATCGTCCCGGATCGTCACCTATCACCTCCACACGAGTGAACGCGGACTGGAGCGGCCATGCAGGCAAGCCCGCACTGCCCGGAACAGCTAAAAAGAGCGGGGGCCCGCGAGGGAGCGGCCCGTCGCGACGCTGCTCGCCGCCGCCGTGGGCCGCTGTCCGGCGCCCCCCATCTCCGCCGTCCCATCCACAGCGCTGTCAGGTGAGGCAATGATCGGTCGTATTCCCGTCGTCGATGTCCGTCCGTTGGTGGACTGTGGCCGCCGCCCGGCGAAGGCGGTGGCAGGAGAGACCTTCGAGGTGACCGCCACCGTGTTCCGGGAGGGGCACGACGCGGTGGCCGCGAACGTGGTGCTGCGGGACCCGACCGGCAGGTCGGGGCCGTGGACGCCGATGCGCGAGCTGGAGCCCGGCACGGACCGGTGGGGCGCGCGCGTCACCCCGACGGCCGAGGGGCGCTGGACGTACTGCGTGGAGGCCTGGTCCGACCCGGTGGCGACCTGGCGGCACGCGGCGGGCATCAAGATCCCCGCCGGGATCGACACCGAACTGGTGCTGGCCGAGGGCGCGCTGCTGCACGAGCGGGCGGCGGCGGGGGTGCCCAAGAGCGACGGCAGGGCGGGCGTGCTGGCCGCGGTGGACGCGTTGCGGGACGCCTCGCGCACCCCCGCCGCCCGGCACGCGGCGGCGCTGGCGGACGACGTGGTCGGCGCACTCGACCGGTATCCGCTGCGCGAGCTGGTCAGCGCCTCCCGGCCGCTGCCGCTGCACGTGGAGCGGGAGCGGGCGCTGTACGGGTCCTGGTACGAGCTGTTCCCCCGCTCGGAGGGGGCGGTGCTCGAAGAGGGCGCCCCGCCGCGCTCGGGCACCTTCCGTACCGCGGCCGAGCGGCTGCCCGCGGTGGCCGCGATGGGTTTCGACGTGGTCTATCTGCCGCCCATTCACCCGATCGGCACAGCTTTCCGCAAGGGCCCGAACAACAGCCTGACGCCCGGCCCCGACGACGTCGGCTCGCCGTGGGCGATCGGCTCCCCCGAGGGCGGGCACGACGCCGTCCACCCGGACCTGGGCACCCTGGCGGACTTCGACCACTTCGTGGAGCGGGCCCGCGAGCTGCGGATGGAGGTGGCGCTGGACTTCGCGCTCCAGTGCTCGCCCGACCACCCGTGGGTGGCCAAGCACCCGGAGTGGTTCGCGCACCGCGCGGACGGCACGATCGCGTACGCGGAGAATCCGCCGAAGAAGTACCAGGACATCTACCCGATCGCCTTCGACGAGGACTTCGCGGGCATCGTCAGGGAGACCCTGCGGGTGCTGCGGCACTGGATGGCGCACGGGGTGCGGATCTTCCGGGTGGACAATCCGCACACCAAGCCGGTGGTGTTCTGGGAGAAGGTCATCGCGGACATCAACCGCACCGACCCGGACGTGATCTTCCTGGCGGAGGCGTTCACCCGTCCCGCGATGATGGCCACCCTCGGCCAGATCGGTTTCCAGCAGTCGTACACGTACTTCACCTGGCGTAACGACAAGAGCGAACTGACCGACTACATGCGGGAGTTGAGCGGGGAGGCGGCAGCGTGGATGCGGCCCAACTTCTTCGTGAACACCCCCGACATCCTGCACGCCTTCCTCCAGCACGGCGGCCGTCCGGCCTTCGAGGCGCGGGCGGTGCTCGCCGCGACGCTCTCGCCCACCTGGGGCGTCTACGCGGGCTTCGAACTGTGTGAGGGCACCCCTGCCAAGCCCGGCAGTGAGGAGTACCTGCACTCGGAGAAGTACGAACTCCGGCCGCGGGACTGGGCGGCGGCCGAGGCCGAGGGCCGCTCGCTCGCCCCGCTGATCACCACGCTCAACCGGCTGCGCCGCCGTCACCCGGCGCTCCAGCAGCTACGGGACATCACATTTCACCCAGTGGACAACAGCGCGGTACTGGCCTACTCCAAGCGCCGCGACGACGATGTCGTACTGGTGGTCGTCAACCTGGACCCGTTCCACACCCAGGAGGCCACCGTCTCGTTGAACATGCCGGCACTCGGGCTCTCCTGGCACGAGTCATACCCGGTGCGCGACGAGCTCACCGGGGACACCTACCACTGGGGCAGAGACAACTATGTGCGCCTTGAGCCGGGCCGCGCGCCCGCGCATGTCCTGTCGCTGCGACCGTCTCCTTCGATCGGAGGGTCACTCAGTTGATCGTCAACGAACCCGTCCCTGACACCTTCGAGGACACACCGGCCAAGGACCGTGATCCCGACTGGTTCAAACGGGCGGTGTTCTACGAAGTCCTCGTCCGGTCCTTCCAGGACAGCAACGGAGACGGCGTAGGCGACCTGAAAGGCATCACCGCCAAGCTGGACTATCTCCAGTGGCTCGGCGTGGACTGCCTCTGGTTGCCGCCGTTCTTCGCGTCACCGCTGCGGGACGGCGGATACGACGTGGCCGACTACACGGCCGTGCTGCCGGAATTCGGCGACCTGGCGGACTTCGTGGAATTCGTGGACGCCGCGCACCAGCGCGGCATGCGCGTGATCATCGACTTCGTCATGAACCACACGAGCGACCAGCACGAGTGGTTCCAGCAGTCTCGCAGCGACCCGGAGGGACCGTACGGGGACTTCTACACCTGGGCGGACGACGACAAGCAGTACGACGGCGCCCGCATCATCTTCGTCGACACCGAGACCTCGAACTGGACGTTCGACCCGGTGCGCAAGCAGTACTACTGGCACCGGTTCTTCTCCCACCAGCCGGATCTCAACTACGAGAACCCGCGGGTGCAGGAGGAGATCCTGGCCGCGCTGCGCTTCTGGCTCGACCTCGGGATCGACGGTTTCCGGCTGGACGCGGTGCCCTATCTCTTCCAGGAGGAGGGCACCAACTGCGAGAACCTGCCGCGTACCCACCAGTTCCTGAAGAAGGTGCGCTCCGAGATCGACGCGCACTACCCCGACACCGTGCTGCTGGCCGAGGCCAATCAGTGGCCCGAGGACGTCGTCGACTACTTCGGCGACTTCCGCAAGGGCGGCGACGAATGCCATATGGCGTTCCACTTCCCCGTCATGCCGCGCATCTTCATGGCGGTCAGGCGGGAATCGCGCTACCCGGTGTCGGAAATCCTGGCGAAGACTCCCGCCATCCCGGCGAGTTGCCAGTGGGGCATCTTCCTGCGGAACCACGACGAGCTGACCCTCGAAATGGTGACCGACGAGGAACGCGACTACATGTACGCGGAGTACGCCAAGGACCCGCGGATGCGCGCCAACATCGGCATCCGCAGGCGGCTGGCACCGCTGCTGGACAACGACCGCAACCAGATCGAGCTGTTCACCGCGCTGCTGCTCTCCCTGCCGGGATCCCCGATCCTGTACTACGGCGACGAGATCGGCATGGGCGACAACATCTGGCTCGGTGACCGGGACGCGGTCCGTACGCCGATGCAGTGGACCCCCGACCGCAACGCGGGCTTCTCGTCCAGCGACCCCGGACGGCTCTACCTGCCCACGATCATGGACCCGGTCTACGGGTACCAGGTCACCAATGTCGAGGCGCAGATGAGCTCACCCAGCTCGCTGCTGCACTGGACGCGGCGGATGATCGAGATCCGCAAGCAGAACCGTGCCTTCGGGCTCGGTTCCTACACCGAGCTGCCGTCGAGCAACCCGGCCGTGCTGGCGTTCCTGCGCGAGTCCGGCGACGACCTCGTGCTGTGCGTGAACAACTTCTCGCGGTTCGCCCAGCCCACCGAGCTGGATCTGCGGAGCTTCGCCGGGCGGCACCCGGTGGAGCTGATCGGCGGGGTGCGCTTCCCCGCGATCGGTCAACTGCCGTACCTGCTCACCCTCGCGGGCCACGGCTTCTACTGGTTCCGGCTCCGCCGCGAGCAGGTGTGACGGCGGGGGGCCGGAGCGACCGGCCCCCCGCAGCCGACGCGGGTGGCACACCGCCCCCGCGGCCGGCCCCCGCTCCGAGTAGCGGGCATCCCGGACCCCTGGCAGTATCCGGAGTACCCCAGCAGCACCCGCGGGGCGCATTCCGTCGTACGTCGGCTCGCTGACACATGATCGTCACGCGGGCGGGCCGTACGGCGGTTTCCTGTCACCCGCCCGGGGCAGGCTCCCCGTGTCGCCGGACAGCCCGAACCCGTCATCCGGGAGGCTGGCGCCCCCGCCGCGCGTCGAAGCGGCCGGGTGCGCGACTCCCCGGGGAAAGGACGTCATGTCGGACCGCTCCTGGACCCGTGCTCCTTCCGTACCCACCTCACCATCCGGATCCACCTCACCGTCCGTATCGAATTCACCATCGAGTTCACCATCCGTGTCGGGGTCACGCCCCGTGACGGACGCGCGCTCGGCCGCGGCTTCCTCATCCGCCCCGGCCGCCGCCTCGGCCGCGGCCTCGGCCGCCGCTTCGCCGACCGGCCCGGACGTGCCGTCCGCGAGCGGTGTGCCGCCCGTCGCCGGGCGGCCGCTGGCGCCCGGCCTGCTGCGGTCGCTCGAACCGCTGCTGCGCTCCTGGCTGCCCAAACAGCGCTGGTTCGCCGGCAAGGGCCTGCCCATCGGCGGCTTCCGGCTGGCCGCGGCCACCGAGCTGATGCCTCCCGGCGGCCGGCTCGGCCCGCTGGGGCTGCTGCACGTCCTGGTGGACGTCGAGCAGCCCGGCCGCCCCGCCGACTGCTACCAACTGCTGCTCGGCGCGCACCCGCTGCTGCCGTCGGCGCTGGTACGGGCCGCGCTCGGCCCGGCCGTCGGCGGCCCGTACGACGGCCTGACGCTCTACGACGCGCCGCACGACCCCCGGCTGGCCGCGCTGCTGCTCGAACGGCTCCGCGCGCCCGGCACCACCGGGCGGCTGCGATTCAGCGTCGAGCCGCAGGAGGAGTTCCCGCCGGGGCTGACCCCGCGCGTCTCCACCGCCGAGCAGTCCAACACCTCGGTCGTGTACGGGGACGCCTACATCCTCAAGCTGTTCCGCCGCGTCTCCCCCGGCACCAACCCGGACCTGGAGCTGTCGCTCGCGCTGGCCCACAAGGGCTCGCGGCGGGTCGCGGAGCCGGTCGCCTGGTTCGAGGCGCTGCCGCCGGAGGGCGTCATGGGCCCGCAGGGCGCGGCGGCGGGCACGACGGAGCCGACCACGCTCGGTGTGCTCCAGCGCTTCCTGCCCGGCTCGTCCGACGGCTGGGCCCTGGCCCTGGCCTCGGTCGCCGAGGACGGCGACTTCACCGGCGAGGCGGCGGCGCTCGGCCGCGCCACGGCCGAGGTGCACGGCGCTCTGGCCGACGCGCTGCCGGTCCGTACCCTGGACGGCCCAGCGCTGGAACGTATCGCCTCGGCGATGACCCGGCGGCTGGACGAGACCGCGAAGGAGGTCCCGGCCGTACGGCCGCACGTCGCGGCGCTGCGCTCGGCCTTCGACGACCTCGCGCGGCTCGGCGCGGCCCCCGGCAACGCGGTGACCGCCCAGCGGATCCACGGCGACCTGCACCTGGGGCAGGCGCTGCGCGGTCCGGACGGCGAGTGGGTGCTGATCGACTTCGAGGGCGAGCCTGCCCGGCCGCTGGCCGAACGGCGCCGGGCGGCGCCGCCGGTCCAGGACGTGGCGGGCATGCTGCGGTCCTTCGACTACGCCGCCCACCACAGCGGCAACGGTCCCTGGGCCGCCCGCCACCGGGACGCCTTCTGCGCCGGGTACGCCGCCGTGTCCGGGGTGGACCCGCGCGAACAGCCCGTGCTGATACGGGCCTTCGAGACCGACAAGGCGGTCTACGAGGCCCGGTACGAGGCGCGGCACCGCCCCGCCTGGCTCCCCATCCCGCTCTCCGCCCTGGCCCGCCTGGCCGCCGCCCCTTCTGACGCCGCCCCTTCTGAGGAGTCCAGCCCGTGACACGCCCCGACGACCGTTTCCTCCCCGAGGCCCAGGCGCGCGGCTACGACCGCGGCACCCCCCACCCGGCCGCCTCCGGCACGGCTCCGGGACCGGCCCCGCTCGCGGATACGACCCCGCCTGCCCCCTCGTCTGACGCCCCGGCGGTACCGGCCGCCCCGGTGCCGGGCGCGGGTCCTGTGGCCCCGGCGGTCACGGTGCCCGGCGCGGGCCCGGCCGCGACCGGCCGGCTCGCCGAGAGCGCCCCTCAGGGGCGCGGGGCCGAGTCCGACGTGCGGCTGCCGCCGCGTGAGCGCGAGCAGCCCACCACCGGCGGGAGGTCCGGGGCCGACCCCGAGCCCTCCTCCGGGCCGGAACCCGGAAGCCTGGTCGGCGACGACCGCCGGCGGCTGCTGGACGGCGCGCATCACGACCCGCACGGAGTGCTGGGGGCGCACCCGGTGGACGGCGGCGTCCGGATCAGGGCGCTGCGGCCGTTCGCACGGGCGGTGGCGGCCGTCGTGGACGGCGAGCGGTTCGACCTCACCGACGAGGCCGACGGCCTCTTCTCCGCGGTGCTGCCCCGCACCGACGTGCCGGAGTACCGGCTGGCCGTCACGTACGACGACGGCGAGCACATCGTGGAGGACCCGTACCGCTTCCTGCCGTCCCTCGGGGAGCTGGACCTGCATCTGATCGGGGAGGGGCGGCACGAGGAGCTGTGGAAGGCGCTGGGCTCCCGGCCGATGACGCACGGCGGCGTGACCGGTACGCGCTTCGCGGTGTGGGCGCCGAACGCGCGCGGGGTGCGCGTGGCCGGGGAGTTCAACTACTGGGACGGCACCGGCTTCCCGATGCGCTCGCTGGGCGCGACCGGGGTGTGGGAGCTGTTCGTGCCGGGCGTCGGCAGCGGGACGGCGTACAAGTACGAGATCACCCGGCCCGACGGCTCGCGCGGGATGAAGGCCGACCCGATGGCGCGGGCCACCGAGGTGCCGCCCGCGACCGCGTCGGTCGTCACGGAGTCGGCGTACGAGTGGGCCGACCAGGAGTGGATGGCCCGCAGGGGCGAACTCCCGGTGCACCGGGCGCCGTTCTCGGTCTACGAACTGCACCTGGCCTCGTGGCGGCCGGGGCTGACCTACCGTGAGCTGGCCGAGCAGTTGCCCGCGTACGTGAAGGAACTCGGCTTCACGCACGTGGAGTTGATGCCGGTCGCCGAGCACCCCTTCGGCGGTTCCTGGGGCTACCAGGTGACGTCGTACTACGCGCCGACCTCGCGGCTCGGCTCGCCCGACGACTTCCGGTACCTGGTGGACGCCCTGCACGCGGCCGGGATCGGCGTGATCATGGACTGGGTGCCCGCGCACTTCCCCAAGGACGACTGGGCGCTGGCCCGGTTCGACGGCGCGCCGCTGTACGAGCCCGCCGACCCGCGCCGGGCGGAACACCCGGACTGGGGCACCCTGGAGTTCGACTTCGGCCGTACCGAGGTGCGCAACTTCCTGGTGGCGAACGCCGTGTACTGGTGCGAGGAGTTCCACATCGACGGGCTGCGGGTGGACGCGGTGGCCTCGATGCTCTACCTCGACTACTCCCGCGAGGGCGGCGACTGGCTGCCCAACGCGTACGGCGGCCGGGAGAATCTGGACGCGGTGGCGTTCCTCCAGGAGATGAACGCGACCGTCTACCGGCGCTGTCCCGGCACCGTCACCATCGCCGAGGAGTCGACGGCCTGGGACGGGGTCACCCGGCCCACCCACCTGGTCGGCCCGGCCGGCTTCGGCGGCCTCGGCTTCGGCCTGAAGTGGAACATGGGCTGGATGCACGACTCGCTGGACTACGTCTCGCACGAGCCGGTGCACCGCAAGTACCACCACAACGAGATGACGTTCTCCATGGTGTACGCGTACTCGGAGAACTACGTGCTGCCCATCTCGCACGACGAAGTGGTGCACGGCAAGGGCTCGTTGGTGGCGAAGATGCCCGGCGACTGGTGGCAGCAGCGGGCCACCGTACGGGCGTACCTGGGCTTCATGTGGGCCCACCCCGGCAAGCAACTGCTCTTCATGGGGCAGGAGTTCGCGCAGGGCGCCGAGTGGTCGCACGAGAACGGCCCCGACTGGTGGCTGCTGGACGAGAGTTACCCGGCCGCGGCCGACCACAAGGGCGTACGCGACCTGGTCCGCGACCTGAACGCGGCGTACACGGCCGCGCCCGCGCTGTGGCAGCTCGACACCGACCCCAGCGGTTTCACCTGGATCGACGGCGGCGCGGTGGAGGACAACACCTTCTCCTTCCTCCGCTACGACGAGGCGGGTGACCCGCTGCTGTGCGTCAGCAACTTCTCCCCCGTCGTCCGCGAGAACTACCGCCTCGGCTCCCCCGACGTCGTCTGGAAGCAGGTGCTGAACACCGACGAGGCCCGTTACGGCGGCAGCGGCGTCGTGGTCGCCGAGCCCGTCAAGAGCGAGCCGACGCCCTGGAACGGCCAGCCCCACAGCATCTCGCTGACCCTTCCCCCGCTGGCGACCCTCTGGCTGCGCCCGGCGTAGCCACCGCATGACGAACACGGCCCCCGCGGGCCGGGCGACGGCCCGGCCCGCGGGGGCCGTTTGCACCCCATCAGCAGGACAGGAAAGTTTCCTAACCAAAACCCTTGTTGCGGACACGCCAGCGCTACTACCGTTCCGGCAACGCCTTTCCGGGCCCTTCCGGAAGCTCGACTCCCCGCTCAGGCAAGGAGTGTCCCCCCATGTCGTCCTCCGCAACCCCCCGCCTCCGCAGGACCGCCCTCGCCGCCGCCACCGGGCTGACCGCCGCCCTCGCGCTCGGCCTCGGCACGGCGGCCGGTTCCGCCCACGCGGCGGCGACCGCGCTGCCCAGCGGCATCTCGGCGCCCTATCTCTACCTGGGCTGGGGCAACCCGCCCTCGGCCACGTCGGTGATGTCGGCGACCGGCATCAAGCAGTTCACGATGGCCTTCATGCTCTCCGACGGCGGCTGCAACCCGAAGTGGGACGGCAGCCGCGCGCTGACCGGCGGCACCGACCAGTCCACGATCAACGCGATCAGGAACGCGGGCGGTGACGTCACCGTCTCCTTCGGCGGCTACAGCGGCAACAAGCTGGGCCAGAAGTGCACATCGGCGTCCGCGCTCGCCGGGGCGTACCAGAAGGTGATCGACGCCTACTCGCTGAAGTCGATCGACATCGACATCGAGGCGGGCGAGTTCAGCAACGCGACCGTGCGGCAGCGGGTGGTCGACGCGCTCAAGACGGTCCGCGCGAACAACAGCGCCCTGAAGATCTACGTCACCTTCGGCACCACGCCGACCGGGCCCGACTCCGCGGGCAAGGACCTGATCAAGAAGGGCGCCGCCGCCGGGCTGAACATCGACGCCTGGGCCGTCATGCCCTTCGACTACGACCAGGGCGGCACCACCGACATGCTGGCCACCACCAAGTCGGCGGTGGACGGCCTGAAGAACGCCGTCGCCAGCGCGTACGGGCTGTCCTCCGACGCCGCCTACCGCAAGGTCGGCCTGTCCTCGATGAACGGCAAGACCGACAGCGCGGGCGAGACCGTCTCGCTCGCGGACTTCAAGTCGATCGTGTCCTACGCGACCGGCCACCACTTGGCCCGCGTCAGCTTCTGGGCCCTCAACCGGGACCGCAAGTGCGGCTCCGGCGAGTCCGCGGGCGACTCGTGCAGCGGCATCACGCAGAACACGTACGACTTCACCAAGGCCCTGGCCGCGTACACCGGCTGAGGCCGCGTCAGACGGCCTCAGCCGGCCTCGGGCGAGGGCAGCGGAGGAAGGGGCGGGTCAGAAGACCGACTCCGCCTCTTCCATTCGCTCCTCGGGGACGGTCTTGAGCTGGGTGACGGCGTCGGCCAGCGGGACCAGGCCGATCGTCGTGCCCTGGAGCGAGGTCATGTGACCGAAGGCCCCCTTGTGGGCGGCCTCCACCGCGTGCCAGCCGAAGCGGTTGGCCAGCACCCGGTCGTACGCGGTCGGTACGCCGCCGCGCTGGACGTGGCCGAGGATGACCGGGCGGGCCTCCTTGCCCAGCCGCTCCTCCAGCTCCATGGCCAGCGTGGCGCCGATGCCCGCGAAGCGCTCGTGCCCGTACTTGTCGATCTCGCCGACGCCGTAGTCCATGCTGCCCTTGGCCGGGTGGGCGCCCTCGGCGACGCAGATGACGGCGAATTTCTTGCCGCGCGCGAAGCGTTCCTCGACCATCGCCACCAACTGGGACGGCTCGAAGGGGCGTTCGGGGATGCAGATGCCGTGCGCGCCGCCCGCCATGCCCGCCTCCAGGGCGATCCACCCGGCGTGCCGGCCCATCACCTCGACCACCATCACGCGCTGGTGGGACTCCGCGGTGGTCTTCAGCCGGTCTATGGCCTCGGTGGCGACGGTCACGGCGGTGTCGAAGCCGAAGGTGCGGTCGGTGCCGTTGATGTCGTTGTCGATGGTCTTGGGCACGCCCACGACCGGCATCCCGGCGTCGGAGAGCATCCGGGCGGCGGTCAGCGTGCCCTCGCCGCCGATCGGGATCAGCACGTCGATGCCGTACTCGGCGCACATCTCGTCCGCGTTGTCCGCCGCCTCGCGCAGCCGGGCGCGCTCCAGCCGGGCCGAGCCGAGGATGGTGCCGCCGCGGGCGAGGATGCCGCTCACCGAGTTGAGGTCGAGCGGCCGGAAGCGGCCCTCCAGCAGGCCGACGAAGCCGTCCTCGAAGCCGATGACCTCGTCGTCGTACCCGGTCAGCGCGCGGTGCACGACCGACCGGATGACGGCGTTGAGGCCGGGGCAGTCGCCGCCGGCGGTGAGGACTCCGATACGCATGGGCCTGTCTCTCCAGACGGTCGTCGGCTGCTGCTGTGGCGCGTGCTGTCACGCGCTGTCGGTATCCAGTGGATCACAGCGCCTGGTCACCCCGGAGCGGGGCTCCAGGTCACGGGGACTTCGGGACCAGCGTGCACTCGGTGATCCGGCCCGCCACATAGTCGTCCACATTGCGGACGGTGGCGGCGACGATCTCGTCGATCGCGTCCACCGTGAAGTACGCCTGGTGCGAGGTGATCAGCACATGCGTGAAGGTCAGCAGCCGGGCCAGGGTGTCGTCCGTCATCACCTCCAGCGACTTGTCGTAGAAGAAGACCCCGGCCTCCTCCTCGTACACGTCGAGCCCGACGCCGCCGAGCCTGCCCTCACGCAGCGTCTCGACCAGCGCGGCGGAGTCGATCAGGCCGCCGCGGCTGGAGTTGATCAGGATCGCGTCGTCCTTCATCAGCGCCAGCCGCCGCTCGCCGACCAGGTGGTGGGTGGAGGGCATCAGCGGCACATGGAGGCTGATCAGGTCCGACTCCCGGAAGAGCCGGTCCAGTTCGACGTACTCCATCCCCAGTTCGGTGCAGGCGGGGTTGACCGCGATGTCCCAGCCGAGAATCCGCATGCCGTAGCCGCGGGCGATGGCGGTGAAGGCGGTGCCGATCTTGCCGGTGCCGACCACGCCGACCGTACGGCCGTGGAAGTCCCGGCCGAGCAGGCCGTCGAGCCGGAAGTCGAAGTCGCGCGTGCGGCTCGCGGCCCGGACGATCCGCCGGTTCAGCGCCGAGGCCAGCGTCCAGGCGAACTCCGCCACCGAATACGGGGAGTAGCGGGCCACGCGCGCCACCGTCATCCCCAGCCGCTCCGCGTGGTCCAGGTCGATGTTGTTGTAGCCCGTCGAGCGCTGCGCGATCAGCTTCGTGCCGCCGCGCACCAGGGCTTCGAGCACCGGCGCGTCCAGCACCGCGTTCACACTCGTCGACACGGCCTCGTACCCCGCCGCCAGCGGCAAGGTGTCCTTGGTGAGGAACGTCTCAAGACACCGCACCTGATGGCGCGCCCCGAAGGCCGCCTCCAGCAGAGGGCGCTCGTCGCGCTGCACCCCAGTCGCCAACACGTCCACAGGACCGGCCCTCCTTACGTGAGTCCTTCCTCACTCTACGTGCGCGCCGCGCGCCCCGCGCCACGCCTCGCGGAGGCGGGCCGGTGCCCCTGGGCGGCAGGCGGTACCCGGGAGCGTTAGCGTCAGGGGTGCGTACGGCCGTACGCGAAGGGTTCAGGGCAGAACGGACGGATCAAGCGTGACGCGCAGCGTCTACCTCACGGGGATCGGCCGCGGCGACGGCCGCCAGGTGATCGAGCTGGGGGTGATGGAGCTGCTGACCCGCCAGGTCGACCGGGTCGGCGTCTACCGCCCGCTGGTCCACGACACCCCCGACCGTATTTTCGAGCTGCTGCGCAGCCGCTACCGGCTGACCCAGGACGCGGCGAGCGTCTTCGGCATGGGGTACGAGGAGGCGGCGGCGCTCCAGGCCGAGCAGGGCCAGGAGGCGCTGACCGCCCGGTTGGTGGACGGCTACCTGAGGGTGGCGGCGGAGTACGAGACGGTGCTGATCCTCGGGTCCGACTTCGCGGGCACCAACCTCCCGGCGGAGCTGGGCGTCAACGCGCGGCTGGCGAACGAGTGCGGCGCGTCGGTGCTCGCGGTGATCGGCGGTCTGGAGCAGTCGGCGGAGTCGGTGGTCGCCGAGGTGCGCAACGCGTACCACGCGTACACGAATCTGGGCTGCGACGTGATCGCGATGATCGCGAACCGGGTGGCCCCGGCGGAGGTCGCGGAGGCGGCGGAGCGGCTGGGCCGGGTCCCGGACGTGCCGGTGTACGTGCTGCCGGACGAGCCCGCGCTGTCGGCGCCGACGGTGGCGCAGATCGCGGAGACGCTGGGCGCGCGGGTGCTGCTGGGCGACGACGCGGGGATGTCCAGGGACGCGCTGGACTTCGTGTTCGGCGGCGCGATGCTGCCGACGTTCCTGCCCGCGCTGACCCCCGGCTGTGTGGTGGTGACGCCCGGCGACCGGGCGGATCTGGTGATCGGGGCGCTGGCGGCGCACTCGGCGGGGTCGCCGCCGATCGCGGGGGTGCTGCTGACGCTGGACGAGAAGCCGCCGCCGCACATCCTGGCGCTGGCGAACCGGCTGGCGCCCGGCACCCCGGTGCTGTCGGTGGCGACCGGCTCCTTCCCGACGGCGGCCGGGCTGTTCGCGCTGGACGGCAAGCTGGGCGCGGGCACACCGCGCAAGGCGGAGACGGCGCTGGGCGTGTTCGAGACGCATGTGGACACCGCGGAGCTGACCGAGCGGCTGTCGGTCGCCAGGTCGGCGCGGGTGACGCCGATGATGTTCGAGCACGCGCTGATCGAGCGGGCGCGGTCGGCGCGCAAGCGGATCGTGCTGCCCGAGGGCGGCGAGGAACGAATCCTGCGGGCCACCGAGGTGCTGCTGCGCCGCGGGGTGTGCGACCTGATCCTGCTCGGCGAGGAGGACACGCTGCGCAAGAAGGCGGCCGACCTCGGGATCTCCCTCGACCAGCCGGGCGTGAGCGTCGTCGACCCGCAGACCTCACCGCTGCGGGACCGGTTCGCCGCGCTGTACGCGCAGCTGCGCGCGCACAAGGGCGTCAGCTACGAGCTGGCGTACGACGTGGTCGCGGACGTGTCGTACTTCGGCACCCTGATGGTCCAGGAGGGCCTGGCCGACGGCATGGTGTCGGGCGCGGTGCACTCCACGGCGGCGACGATCCGCCCGGCCTTCGAGATCATCAAGACCCGCCCCGACGCGGCGATCGTCTCCTCGGTGTTCTTCATGTGCCTGGCGGACAAGGTGCTGGTGTACGGCGACTGCGCCGTCAATCCGGACCCGGACGCCGAGCAGTTGGCGGACATCGCCATCCAGGCGGCGGGCACCGCGGCCCGCTTCGACGTACAGCCGCGGATCGCGATGCTGTCGTACTCGACCGGCACCTCGGGCTCGGGCGCGGACGTCGACAAGGTGCGGGCGGCCACCGAGCTGGTCCGCGAGCGGCGGCCCGACCTGCTGGTGGAGGGGCCGATCCAGTACGACGCGGCGGTGGCGCCCTCGGTGGCGGCCACCAAGATGCCGGGGTCCGCGGTGGCCGGGCAGGCGACCGTGCTGATCTTCCCCGACCTGAACACCGGCAACAACACGTACAAGGCGGTGCAGCGCTCGGCGGGCGCGGTCGCCGTCGGACCGGTGCTCCAGGGTCTGCGCAAGCCGGTCAACGACCTGTCGCGCGGCGCGCTGGTGCAGGACATCGTCACGACGGTCGCGATCACCGCGATCCAGGCCCAGGGAGAGAACCCGTGAGCGCGACCCGTGTACTGGTCATCAACTCCGGCTCCTCGTCGGTGAAGTACCAACTGCTGGACATGGCCGACCACGCGCGTCTGGCGACCGGTCTGGTGGAGCGGATCGGCGAGGGCGGCGGTGCGCCCGACCACGCGGCGGCGCTGCACACCGTGGCGGAGCAGCTCGACGAGCAGGGCCTCGGCCTGGACTCGCCGGAGCTGGCGGCGATCGGCCACCGGGTGGTGCACGGCGGTACGCGTTTCACCGAGCCGACGCTGATCACCGACGAGGTGGTGGCCGCGATCGAGGAGCTGGTGCCGTTGGCACCTCTGCACAATCCGGCCAACATCACCGGTATCAAGGTGACGCGTGAGCTGCGGCCCGATCTGCCGCAGGTCGCGGTCTTCGACACCGCCTTCCACTCAACGATCCCGGAGGCCGCGGCGCGGTACGCGATCGACGCGGCGACCGCCGACCGGTACGGCATCCGCCGCTACGGTTTCCACGGCACCTCGCACGCCTTCGTCTCGCGGGCGACGGCGGAGCTGCTCGGCAGGGAGCCGGCCGACGTCAACGTGATCGTGCTGCACCTGGGCAACGGCGCGTCGGCCTCCGCGGTGCGCGGCGGGGTGTGCGTGGACACCTCGATGGGCCTGACGCCCCTTGAGGGGCTGGTCATGGGCACCCGCTCCGGCGACCTCGACCCGGCGGTGGTGTTCCACCTGGAGCGGGTGGCCGGCATGGGCACCGACGAGATCGACACGCTGCTGAACAAGCGCAGCGGTCTGCTGGGCCTGTGCGGTGACAACGACATGCGGGAGATCGGCCGCCGGATGGCCGAGGGCGACCGGGCGGCGCAGCTCGCCTTCGACGTCTACGCGCACCGGATCCGCCGTTACGTGGGGGCCTTCAGCGCGGTGCTGGGCCGGGTGGACGCGATCGCCTTCACGGCGGGCGTCGGCGAGAATTCGGCCGCAGTTCGCGAAGCGGCTTTGTTGGGTCTCGACAATCTAGGTGTCACTATGGACCCTGTACGCAACGCGCTTCGCGGCACTGCGGCCCGGCTGGTCTCGGCGGCGGCGTCGCGGGTGGCCGTCGCGGTGGTGCCCACTGACGAAGAGCTGGAGATCGCCCGCGATACTTACGTACTGGCGACCGAATAAGCATGGCTGACCGTCCCGCAGCCACGACCGCCCCTGGAATATTCCGGAGCGGAACAAACCGATAGGATAGCGCCCATGCGCCGAGCCAAGATCGTCTGTACCCTGGGTCCCGCCGTCGACTCCTACGACCAGCTCAAGTCGTTGGTCGAGGCGGGCATGAATGTGGCCCGTTTCAATTTCAGTCACGGCAGCCACGCCGAGCACGAGGAGCGCTACCAGCGCGTCCGTAAGATCGCCGCCGAGACCGGCCGGGCGATCGGAGTCCTCGCCGACCTCCAGGGTCCCAAGATCCGCCTCGCCAAATTCGCCGACGGACCGGTCGAGTTGATCGCGGGCGACGAGTTCACCATCACCGTCGAGGACGTCGCGGGCGACAAGTCCATCTGCGGTACCACGTACAAGGGTCTGCCGGGCGATGTCTCCAAGGGCGACCCGATCCTGATCAACGACGGCAACGTGGCGCTGCGCGTCATCGAGGTCGAGGGCCCGCGGGTCCGCACGCTGGTGGTCGAGGGCGGCGTGATCTCCGACCACAAGGGCATCAACCTGCCGGGCGCCGCGGTGAACGTGCCGGCGCTGTCCGAGAAGGACATCGACGACCTGCGGTTCGCGCTCCGGATGGGCGTCGACATGGTCGCGCTGTCCTTCGTGCGCGACGCCAAGGACGTCCGTGACGTGCACCGCGTCATGGACGAGGAGGGGCGCCGCGTCCCGGTCATCGCCAAGGTGGAGAAGCCGCAGGCGGTCGAGAACATGGAGAGCGTCGTCGCGGCGTTCGACGCGGTGATGGTGGCGCGCGGCGACCTCGCCGTGGAGTACCCGCTGGAGCAGGTGCCGGTCGTGCAGAAGCGGCTGGTCGAGATGTGCCGGCGCAACGCCAAGCCGGTGATCGTGGCGACCCAGATGATGGAGTCGATGATCACCAACTCGCGGCCCACGCGCGCCGAGGCGTCCGACGTGGCCAACGCGATCCTGGACGGCGCGGACGCGGTCATGCTGTCCGCCGAGTCGTCGGTCGGCAAGTATCCGATCGAGACCGTCAAGACGATGTCGCGGATCGTCGTGGCCGCCGAGGAGGAGCTGCTGTGCCGCGGGCTCCAGCCGCTGGCCCCCGGCAAGAAGCCCCGCACCCAGGGCGGCGCCGTGGCCCGCGCCGCCGCCGAGCTGGGCGACTTCCTGGACGCCAAGTCCCTGGTCGCCTTCACCAAGTCCGGTGACACCGCCCGCCGCCTGGCCCGCTACCGCGTGCCGGAGCCGGTCCTGGCCTTCACCACCGACCCCGCCACCCGCAACCAGCTCGCGCTGACCTGGGGTGTGGAGTCCTTCGTGGTCGAGCACGTCGACAACACCGACGCCATGGTCGAGCTCGTCGACCGCGAGATGCTCAAGCTCTCCGAGTACGCCAAGGGCGACACCGTCATCATCACCGCCGGCTCCCCTCCGGGCGTCCCCGGCACCACCAACCTCGTCCGCGTCCACCACCTCGGCGACTGACCGCCCCCTCCCCCGTAGAAACCAGAGACCAGCGACCAGCAACCGCCCGCGGCCCGCGCCCCTTCCGAAAGGGGTGCGGGCCGCGCGGCGTTGGGGGCTCGGCTAGCCGGGGGTGCCGTAGATGTGCATGCCGGGGACGTGGAGGGTGCCGCCGAACTGGGCCGCCTGGATGACGGTGGCGTTGGTGAAGAACAGTTCGGGGAGGGTCAGCGGCGGGGGCGCCTTCGGGGTGAAGGTGATGGGGATCAGCCCGAGGAGATTGCCGCTGAGGGACTCGGTGTAGAGCGTCACCGTGCCGTTGGTGAACTTCGAGGTGGAGCCCTTGGCCGCCTCGACGTTCGTCTTCGTGCCCTTGGGGCCGTCGACTATCTGGTGCAGATTGTCGATGTCGATGCCGGAGACGGTGAACTTCAGGACGTCCTTCACCGTGCCGTTGTGCGTCTTGACCTTGACTATGCCGTGGTACGACAGGCCGTGCAGGGTCAGCTTCGTGGTCTTCAGGACCCACGGGGTGTCCGGCAGCAGGGGTATGCCCTGCTCGACATCGGCGTCGGCGAGCGCCTTCGCGTCGTACACCGGGCACGGGTAGGACTGCGGGTCGTCGGTGCCGCCCGCGCTCGGGGTGGCACTGGGCGACGCCTTGTCCTTGGCGTCCTTGGCCGCGTCCTTGGCGTCCTTGGCGTCCTTCACCGTCTTGTCGAGACCGCCGACGGCGGTGTCCACGGTGTCCTTGACGGTCTTGCCGGCCGTGCCCACCGGGTCGTCGCCCTTGGCGGGCGCGCTCGCCGACGGCGACGTGCTCGGCTCGGGCTTCGCCGTCGTCGGCGCCGGGTCCGGCTGCGGGGCCTGGGTGGTGGGCGTCGCGGTCGGGGTCTTGCCGCCGCCGAGCAGCCCGCTCACCAGGTCGCCCAGGCCCAGCGGGTCCCACGGGTTGACCGACTTGGTCGGGCTCGGGGTCGCGCTCGGCGTGCCGGTCGCCCGGGACGTGTTCTCGGTCTTGCTGTCGGCGCCGCTGTCGGACGACGGGGCCTTCGCCGAGTCGGTCGGCGCGGGCGCCTCCGGGCTCGTGGAAGGACTCGGACTGCTCGACGGGCTCGGGCCGGTCGTCGGCTTCGACGTCTCCTGCCCGCCCGGCTTGTCCGTGGCCTTGCCGTCCGCCGCGCTCTTGGAGGCCGAAGGGCTCGGGGTGTCTGACTGAGTCACGCAGGGGCCGGGCTTGTACGGGTTCTTGGGCATCTCGTCGGCCTGCGCGAGATGCGGCGTGAAGCCCATGCCCATCAGTACGGCCGTGGGCATCGCGGCCAGGGCGACCGCCTTCCCGGCGGGCACGTGCAGCTTGGTCAGCAGGGACTTGCGGGGAGCCGCGTGCCGCGGTCCCGAGGTGGCCCGGTTACGGGACCCGTCGCTCTCGGCCTGCTGAGCGTCGTCACCCAGCACGGTGCCTCCCGTTCTCCTCGGTGTTCTCTTCGTCGGGCCGCGCTCCGGCGTGGACCGGCTCGGGCTGTCCGTACGCCTCAGCGGGCTCGTGGGGCCCCTGGGACTGCGCGGGCAGGGTGGGCGGAGCGTTCTCGTCGCCGCCGCCCTCAGGGGCGCCGTCGGGCAGCTCCGCCTTCTCGCCCGGCTCGTCGGTCGCCGGGACACCCGGCGCCCAGGAGACGGCGAGCGCGCCGCCGAGCAGCGCGGGCAGGAAGCCGACGAGGAAGCCGCCGAAGTTGGAGACCACCAGCGACACCAGGGCGAGCAGGATCGACGCGACACCGGCGAAGATGCGTACCGCGCTCTGGAACCACATGGTGAGGCCGAGCACGAACAGCAGGACACCGATGATCAGCGAGCCGGAGCCCGCGGTCGTCGCCATCCGGACGGTCAGTTGGCCGAGCGTGAGGTTCGCGTACGGGAAGTAGGCGATCGGCACTCCGGCGAGGAGGGTCAGCAGACCCGCCCAGAACGGGCGCCCCCAACGCCAGTGGCGGAACGACAGCCGCCAATAACGGATCCGGGCACTCAGTCCTGTTGACTCGGCGCTCATAGGAAACAGCTCCCTGGGACTGGCTTTGCTGAGAGATCGATCGGTGGCGCCGGGTGAGCCGCGTCCCGCGCGGCTCACCCGGACCACTCAGGCGGTGCTTAGTAGCACTCCACCCCGGCGCCGGAGCCCTTCTTGACGCCGAGGCTGAGGCCCGCGAGCTTGAAGGTGCCCGCGCTGGTGGCCCAGGCGGTCTGGTGCACGCCGTCGAGGATGGCCCGGTCGGCCTCCTGGGCGAACGACCCTGGGTCCGTCGCGTCCTTGTCCTTGATGCCAGGACCCTTGTGACTGTCACCGGCCGCGACACCGATGTTGATGTTCCGGAACTCCGCATCGGCGTCGAGCTGGTCGAGGTCGATGTAGAGGTTGTGTGCCACAACCGGCTTCTTCGGGTCCTTGCCGGCGGTCAACTTCAGGGTCACGTCACCGATCGGCGTCGGGACGACCACGGACTGGCACAGGCCGTTGATGGTGGCGTCGGTGAACGCCGAGACCGCGACCGGAATGTACTTGCCACCGTGCTGAACGTCGAGCGCGCCGTACTGCTCGAAGCCGGTGCCGTCCAGGTGATCCGCCGTTACCTTGAACTGCTGACCTGACACGCTGAACGACGCGGCGAGCGCGCCCTGAGCGATGGCTATACCCACCGCGGCCGTAGCCGCGACACTCGGCACCATGACGACGGCGAACCGCCGCCATCTGGTACCGCCACGAACGAGCGACTCCATTTTTCCTCCTTCTCGGACGTACATCTCCGGCCGGGATGTTCGGGTCCTGGCCTGGGATGGGAGAAGTGCTACGTCCTCGGGAAGGAGAGCGCCGGTGATCGGCGGACCGTCCCTCCCCACGAAGAAGCAAGGAGTACGGACGGCGGTGTCCGAATCTTCGGCGATCACCCCCGAGCGACAACCACTGGCCACGCTCTCGCGCAACCTGCTGGACAGGCTCCGCCGGTAGGCGAAGACCCCCCTGTCCCGGAGCGGCGGCATGAGCCGTACGCACCCACTCGGCGGGGACCCGCGGACCGTGGCGCCGACTGGCGGCCGGGCTGTGGCAACGGACCGAGCTTGGCCGATCGTGGTCCATTCGGGCGCGCCGCACAAGGGGCTCATTACTAGCGAGTAACGGATGGGTGTCGCGGCCGTGCGCCCCGGACGGGGCGATTTCACGCAGAGTAAGGAAGACCGGGGCATGTAAATCTGGCATAAAGAACATCAGCGGTCGAAACGGAGCTGATTTCTTACCGGAGGTAACGGCGACCGCTCATTGTCACGGTTTGATAAAGTGCGGTCGCCGTATCGCTAAATCTCTGAGTAAAACCGGGGCGGGCACTCGGGGAACCGGCGGTAACTGACCGCAGGGTCAGCTCGGCGGAGCGTCCCGTTCAGCCGCCCGGCCGCCTCAGAAGAGGACTCTGATCAGCGCCGTACGCGCGGCGACCACCCGGGGGTCGTCGGGGCCGATGACCTCGAACAGCTCCAGCAGCCGTACGCGGACCGCGTCGCGGTCGTCGCCCGCGGTGCGGCGCACGGTGTCCACCAGACGCGAGAAGGCGTCCTCCACATGACCGCCCACCAGATCGAGGTCGGCGGCGGCGAGCTGCGCGGTGACGTCGGAGGGTGACGCGGCGGCGGCCTCGCGGACCGCCTGCTGGTCGGCGCCCTGTACGCGGTCGAGCAGCTCGGCCTGGGCCAGGCCCAGCTTGGCCTCGGCGTTGCCCGGCTCGTCGGAGAGCACATTGCGGTACGCCTGGATGGCGCCGCCCAGGTCACCGGCGTCCAGCGCGTCGTGCGCGGCGGACAGCGCCAGCTCCTGCGGGGTGGCCGGGCGCGGGGGCGCCTCGGCGGCCGGGGCCGCGCCCTGGGCGGCGGCGTCCGTGTCGACCTCGGGGCCGACGATGCCGAAGCGCTGCTCGGCGACGGCGATCAACTGGTCGAGCACTTCGGTGATCTGGTCCTCGGGCGCGCTGCCCTGGAAGAGCGGCATGGCCTGCCCGGCCAGCACCGCGAAGACCGCGGGCACTCCCTGGACACCGAACTGCTGGAAGAGCATCTGGTTGGCGTAGACCTCGGCGGTGGCGAGGACGAAGCGCCCGCGGTACTCGGCGGTGAGCCGTTCCAGTACCGCGTTGAGCTGCTTGCTCGCGTCGGCCTGGTCGGCCCAGAAGCTGATGACGACCGGGACTTCGGCGGAGCGCTGGAGGACGTCGCTCTCGAAGGTCTCCTCGGTCACCTCGATGACGAGCGGCGAAGCGGTGTGGGCGTCGGCGTTCGCGGGGTCCTGCCGCTGCGCCCTGGCCTGCTCGGCCTTCACCTTGGCCTCACCGGCCGCCTTCACCGCGGCGAGGTCGACCACGCCGCTCATGGACATGTTCCGTGGCTGCATGAGGTCAATCCTCCCCCCTACCGGAGCCGATCGTGCACAGACCCCGGATAGACCCCGGATCTGGTGGTGCTGAGCGGTGCTGTCGGTACGGATCCCCATCCGCACCCGTGGTTGTCGCACGTTTCGCTACGGGTCGTAGCGTAACTGCCCTGAGCTGCCCGGCGGAAGCCGCCCGATGTGATACCGGTCACTCGTCACGTAACCTACCGGCCGGTATGGTCCGCCTTATGGAGCCGCTCGTGGAGCCCCCCGCCCCTCACAGACGCACCGGCCGCCCGCGGAGTGCCGAGGCGGACCGCGCGATCCTCGGCGCCACCCGCGAGGCGCTGGTCGAACTGGGCTGGGGAAAGCTGACGCTGAGCGACGTGGCGGCCCGCGCGGGCGTCGCCAAGACCACCCTCTACCGGCGCTGGAACGGCAAGAACGAGCTGGTCGTCGACGCCATCGCCGCCCTGTTCGAGGAGCAGCTCGACCTCCCGGACCTCGGCAGCCTGCACGCCGACATCCGCGGCGTGGTCCTGCGCTTCGCCGAACTCCTCAACCGGCCCGCCATCAGAACGGGCCTGATGGCCGTCGTCGCCGAGGCCACCCACGACGACGCCCTGCGGCTGCGCATCCGCGAGGCGATCGTCGACCGCCAGAAGCACCTCGTCCTCCTCGGCCGCCACCGCGCCCAGCAGCGCGGCGAACTCCCCCCGGACCCCCCCGCTCCGTGCGACCCCGCCCTCGCCGGCCGCGACGCCGACCTCATCTTCGACGTCATCGCCGGCACCGTCGTCCACCGCGTGATGGTCAGCGCCGGCCCGGTCGACCCCGACTGGGCCGACCGCCTCGCCCTCCTCCTGACCACCGGCCTCACCGGCGTCAGGAGCTAGGGGCCGGAGCCAGGGGGCCGGAGGCGGCCGGCCCCGGCGTCAGGGGGTCGCGTTCACAGCGCCGCACTCCGGGGTCTCCACGCCTGCCACGAAGTGGTCGAACTCCCCGGCGCGGACGCCCTTGACGAAGGCCTCCCATTTGGCGGGGGTGGTGACGGCCACGATCTCCGGCTGCTCGGTTTCGCGGATGTGAATCATCCCGTCGTCGCCGACGGTCGCTTCAAGGGCCACGAACGTCCTTTCGCTGGAGGGCCGGTGGATTGCGCACGAGATGTCGAGGCTACCCAGCGAACAGCGAACGGAACGGGCCGTGACGACGACGGACTACACGGCGCGCCGGACGGACGACAGGCCACGGCCCGACCGGCGGCGTACCACCGCGGGTCAGAAGCGGGCGGGCTCGGTGTAGGTGCCCCATTCGGCGCGCAGGGCGTCGCAGATCTCGCCGAGGGTGGCCTCGGCGCGGACGGCGTCGAGCATGGGCGGGATCATGTTGGAGCCGTCGCGGGCGGCGGTGAGCATGGCGTCCAGGGCGGTGCGGACGGCGGCGTCGTCGCGGGCGGTGCGGCGGGAGGCGAGGTCGCGGACCTGGTCGCGCTCGACCTCGTGGCTGACCCGCAGGATCTCCAGGTCGCCGGTGACGGAGCCGTGGTGCACGTTGACGCCGACGACGCGCTTGTCGCCCTTTTCGAGGGAGCGCTGGTACTGGAAGGCGGACTCGGCGATCTCGCCGGTGAAGTAGCCGTCCTCGATGCCGCGCAGGATGCCGGAGGTCATCGGCCCGATCGGGTGCTCGCCGCTCGGCACGGCCTTGGCGCCCAGCGCCCTGATCCGGTCGAAGATCTTCTCCGCGTCGGCCTCGATGCGGTCGGTCAGCGCCTCGACGTACCAGGAACCGCCCAGCGGGTCCGCGACGTTGGCGACGCCGGTCTCCTCCATCAGCACCTGCTGCGTGCGCAGCGCGATCTCGGCGGCCTGCTCGCTGGGCAGCGCCAGCGTCTCGTCGAGGGCGTTGGTGTGCAGCGAGTTGGTGCCGCCGAGCACGGCGGACAGCGCCTCGACGGCGGTACGTACGACGTTGTTGTACGGCTGCTGCGCGGTCAGCGACACCCCGGCGGTCTGGGTGTGGAAGCGCAGCCACTGCGCCTTGTCGCTGGTGGCGCCGTACTCGTCGCGCATCCAGCGGGCCCAGATGCGGCGCGCGGCGCGGAATTTGGCGATCTCCTCGAAGAAGTCGAGGTGCGCGTCGAAGAAGAAGGACAGGCCGGGCGCGAAGGTGTTGACGTCCAGGCCGCGCGACAGGCCGAGTTCCACGTAGCCGAAGCCGTCGGCCAGGGTGTACGCCAGTTCCTGCGCGGCCGTCGCCCCGGCCTCGCGGATGTGGTAGCCGGAGACGGACAGCGGCTTGTACGCGGGGATGGAGGCGGCGCAGTGCTCCATCAGGTCGCCGATCAGCCGCAGGTGCGGGGCGGGCTCGAAGAGCCACTCCTTCTGGGCGATGTACTCCTTGAAGATGTCCGTCTGGAGCGTGCCGTTGAGCACGGCCGGGTCGATGCCCTGCCGCTCGGCGGCGACCAGGTACATGCAGAAGACCGGGACGGCGGGTCCGGAGATGGTCATCGAGGTGGTGACGTCGCCGAGCGGGATGTCGTCGAACAGGACCTCCATGTCGGCGGCCGTGTCGATGGCGACACCGCAGTGGCCGACCTCGCCGAGCGAGCGGGGGTCGTCGGAGTCGCGGCCCATCAGGGTCGGCATGTCGAAGGCGACGGAGAGGCCGCCGCCGCCCGCGGCCAGGATCATCTTGTAGCGCTCGTTGGTCTGCCGCGCGTTGCCGAATCCGGCGAACTGCCGGATCGTCCACGTACGCCCCCGGTAGCCGGTCGGGTGCAGTCCGCGTGTGAACGGGTACTCGCCCGGCCAGCCGATCCGCTCGAACCCGGGGACGTCCGCACCCGCCGGCGGGCCGTACACCGGCTCCACGGGGTCGCCCGAGAGCGTGCTGAAGTCGGCCTCCCGCTTACGGGCTGAGTCGTACCGTGCCTGCCAGCGCTGGCGGCCTGTCTCGATGCCTTGGGAGTCCATACCCTTGAATTTACTAGGACGTCCTAGTAAATGTCGATGGGAACACGGCTCACCCTTGGGGTGAGCCGGGTCTCAGAGGGCCGGGGCCCAGGCATGACGGCCTTGACGGGCTCGGGCTTGACGCGCTCGGGCTTGACCGGCTCAGGCTTGACGGGCGCGGGCTTGACGCGCCCAGGCGGTCGACGGGCTCAGGCGTCGACAGGCTCAGGCGTTGACGGGCTCGGGCTTCTCCGGCTGGATCACCTTCGGCGCCAGCTCACGCGTCACACGGCGCTCCACGAAGAACGCGGCGGTCGGGACGGTGCCCGCCAGCAGCACCCAGGCCATCCGGCCGATGGGCCACTTCGCCTTGTTGCACAGGTCGAAGGCCATAACGAGGTAAACGACATAGAGCCAGCCGTGGGCGAAGCCCACCGCGCTGGTGAAGGTGCCCGCGCCATTGATGTCGAACACGTACTTGGCGATCACGCCCAGGGTGAGCGCGATCAGCAGCACGCCTGTCACGTAGGCCATCACGCGGTAGCGGGTCAGCACGCTGGATTTCATGGCATCGAGCCTAGCCGCCCCGAAATGCCGGGCTCATCCGGGTCGGGGGACGACGGGACGCGCGGAGCCGACCGCAGGTCAGGACTCCTCGAAGTCGCCCGCCGCTATCCGCAGGGGGCGCAGGAGCGCGAAGATCTCGCCGCACTCCTCCGCGTCGTAGGCGCTGAGGCCGAAGTCCATGGCGACCAGGTCGCGGGTGGCGGACTCGACGATCTCGCGGCCCTTGTCGGTGATCGAGGCGAGGGTGCCGCGGCCGTCGTTGGGGTTGGGGCGCTTGGCGACGAGACCGGCGGAGACCAGCCGGTCCACGGTGTTGGTGACGGACGTCGGGTGCACCATCAGCCGCTCGCCGATCTTGGACATCGGCAGCTCGCCCGCCTTGGAGAAGGTGAGCAGCACCAGCGCCTCGTACCGCGCGAAGGTCAGCCCGTACGGCCTGACCACCGCGTCGACCTGGCCGAGCAGGATCTGCTGGGCGCGCATGATCGAGGTGATGGCACCCATCGAGGGGACCCCGCCCCAGTGCCGGGTCCACAGCTCGTCGGCGCGGGCGATCGGATCGAAGGGCAGGCTCAGCGGCTTTGACACGGCGAAGAGCCTACCCGTCGGTCACATAGTGGGCACAAGTGTCTCGTCAGGCGAGCGCGCTGAGCCGGCGCCACGCGTCCTTGCCGAGGTTCCACTCACCGAAGCCGTTGCCCTTGTCGACGGTGGCGCGCGTGGAGCCCGAGGTGATCACCAGGTCGCCGCGGACCGCCCGGTCGAAGAACCACTTGGCGTCCGCGGTGTGCATGCCGATGCACCCGTGGCTGCCGTTCTGCACGCCCATCATCGCGTCGTTCCAGGGCGCCGCGTGGGTGTACGTGCCGGAGGTGGTGATGTGGACCGCGTACTTCACGTCCTTGTCGTAGAAGTCCGCCGAGTCCTCGGAGGTGGCGATGCCGACCGACGAGGACGTCATCCGCACGGTGGACTGCTTGCTGATCACCACCATCTGCCCGTTCCAGGTGGGGAAGGCGGGCTTGCCGCCGGAGATCTTGAAGTTCTTGACGGTCTTGCCGTTCTCGGTGACCCGCATGGTGTGCGCCTTGAGGTCGACGTACGAGATCCGGGCGGTGCCGATGGTGAACGTGTCGTGGATGTCGCGGCGCAGATAGCGCCCGCCCCCGGTGTCGATGCCGCTGAGCTTGGCGGTCAGCGTGACCTTGGTGTTCGGCGTCCAGTACGCGTCCGGCCGCCAGTCCACCCGCTGGATGCCGGTCAGCGGGTCGGTGATCCAGCCCCAACTGCCCTGGACGGCAGGGCTGGTGGTGACGGTCAGCGCCTTCTCGACCGCCGCCCTGGCCGCCTTGTCGGTGACCGGCTTGTCGAAGGCGAGGGAGACGGGCAGACCGACGCCGACGACCGCGTTGTTCAGCGGGGTCGGGGTGACGCCGTTGACCTTGGCCGCCGTCAGGGTGCGGAAGGCGCTGGTGGCACGGGTCTGCTTGCCCGCGCTGTCGGCCGCGGTGACCTGGACGGTGTAGGCGGTGCCGGGGGTCATCGTGCGGTCGGAGGTCCAGGTGTGCTTGGCGGCGTCCAGGGCGCCGGTCACCTCGATCGGCGTCACGCCGTCCTTGGACGTGCCCTCGGGGGTCACGGTGACCGTGCCGAGGGTGCCGCCGTCGACGGTGACCTTGACCGGCGCGGCCGGGTCGACGTCCGCGGTGTCCTTGGCCGGTGTGACGGTGATCCGCGCGGCGGAGTCGGCGGACGCGGACCGGCCCGCGCCCTTGCCGTCGGACGAGCCGCCCGCCTTGTCGCCGTCGTGGCCGCCGCACGCGGTGACGCCCATCGCCACGGCCAGCAGGAGGGCGGGCACGGCGAGCGCCCGCGGTCGGGGGTTGCGTATGCGAGTGCGGTACACGGCAGTCGGTTCCTTGTCAGAGGTGGTCGGGGCGAACGGTGGTCGGGGCGAAGAGTGTTCGGATCGGCGGTGATCGGGGCGGCGGTGTTCGGCTCGGCGGCGGGCAGGTCGGCGGCGGATGAGGTCAGGACAGAACGCGGCGGCTCAGCACGACTTCCCGTCGCCGACGAAGCCGCGCGACATCGTGGACCCGCCGCCGACCCCGCTGCCGACCCCGCCGCTGGTGCCGTCGATGGAGACGTCCGGCGGCGACATGGAAGCGCTCGGTCGCGCGCCGGCCTCCGTCAGCCGGTTCAGCGACGCCGCGATGCAGGCGATCGGCTGCGGGTGCTTGTTGGCATAGTCGCTCCCGGAGCCCAGCGGGTTCCCCAGCCCGCGGATCAGCAGCACGGCGAGGTAGGCGCCCTGCCGGTTCATCAGGATCTGCACCCCGGTGCCCGTTCTGCTGCTGCCCTGGTAGGTGACCGGACTGTCGGCAGCCTCACCGGTCGTGCCGAGGTCGGTGGTCAGCTCGACACCGCACGTGTCCTTCACCGCCTCGCCGAACCGTTCCGTCCGGTAGCGGGCGGCCTCGGCGTCGGTGAACGCGTAGAGCAGGTACTCCGCCTCCTCCCCCGCCGACGCGCCGTACAGCCGCACCGCGCCGGCCCGTACGTCTCCGGCGGGAGACGGCACCGGGCAGGCCCCCATGAGCTTGAGCGCGGTACCCGGGGCGAGGGTCTTCCAGGGGGCCACCGGGAAGAACGGCAGGGCGCCGGGCGGCAGCAGCTCGTCGGTGAGGCGATGGGCCAGGGCGGCCGGGTCGGGCGGCTCCGGCGGGGGCGTGGTGGACGCGACGGTGCCCGGCAGCGCGCCGGTGCCGCGCGGGCCGTCGGAGCCGGGCAGCAACTGCCAGGTGCCGACGGCGACCGCGAGGGCCGCGACCAGCGACACGGCCCCGGTCCTGCGGCGGGCGCGCCGCCGTTCGCCGAGCCTGCGGGCGGCCGGGGCCCCGGCGAGTACGACCAACGGCTCGGTGTCGCGGGCGAGTCCGCGCAGCCGCTCGTCCAGCGGATCGGCGGAGTCCGGGCCGATGTCGGTGTCCGAGCCGATGTCGGAGTGCGAGCCGATGTCGGTGTCCATGTCGGCGGCGGGGGCGTCGGCGGCGGTGCCGAGGGGGTCGGGACCGGCCGGGCGGCCGAACGGGTCAGCCATGGAGGGGCACCTCCTCGGTGCGGTGGCGCGCCGCACGTGCGTGGCGTGCGTCGTCGGCTGTGGCGGTAGCGGTAGCGGTGGCGGCGTCCCGACCGGCGGGGTCGTGAGCGCCGCGACGGGCGGTGTCGTGGGCGGCGGACGCGTACGCGGCGGGTTCGGGCTCCGCGTCGTCCGCCGGGTCGTCCTTGAGCAGGGCCCCCAGTGCTCTCCTCCCCCGGCTCAGCCGGGTCCGTACGGCGGCGCTGGACACGCCGGTCTGCCGGGCGATCTCCTCCACCGGCAGGTCGAGGAGGTGGTGCATGACCACGGCGGTGCGCTGGTCGTCGCCGAGCGCGCGCAGGGCGTCGATCAGCGCGACCCGGTCGGGTGCGAGCGCCGGGGCGTCGGGCGGCGGCCCGTGCCGGAAGTGCGCGCGCACCCGGTTGCGGGCCTTGCGCCAGGTGCTCACCGCCAGACGTACGGCGACGGTACGCACCCAGGGCGCGGGGTCGCCCTCCGCGGTGAGCTTCGGCCAGCGCTGCCATGCCCTGGCGTACGCCTCCTGCACGGCGTCCTCCGCCTCACCCAGGTCCCCGGTGATCGTGTAGACGACGGCCACCATGCGCTTCGCCGTGGCGGCGTAGAACTGGTCGAAGTCCGCCGCCGGTTCTGGCTGTGCGGTCATGTGGTTCTTCCCTCCCTCAGAACTACACGCGCGGCGGCGGCCTTATGTGACAGGCGGACGGGAGTTTTTTTCCGTGGGCCCCGCGCCGCGCCTCTTGGCAGGCCCTCCCGTGAGCCGCGACACCGGTCCGAGGTCGAGCCCGAGCGGCCGGGCCAGCACCAGCGCGGGCAGGCACAGGGCGGCGGCGCCCAGCAGCAGGCCCGTGAGGTCGCCTGCCGGGCCGCCGCCGAGCCGGGCGGTGACGGCGTGGGCGGTGAGCAGCGCCAGGGCCGCGCCCGGCAGGAAGGCCGCGGTGAGCCGTACGTGGTGGCCCAGGACGCGGGGCCGCCAGCCCAGGCGGCGGCGCAGCAGCGCGGCGGTGGCCAGCAGGCCGACCGTACAGGCGAGCGCGTATCCGGCGGCCATGCCGGTGACCGCCCAGCGGGCCGGGAGCAGCGCGTAACAGGCAGCGGCGCTCGCGGCGTTGACGGCGGCGATGAGGACGTTGAGGAAGAAGGGCGTACGGGTGTCGCCGAGCGCGTAGTAGCCGCGCGCGAGCAGGTACTGGCCCGCGAAGGCGGGCAGGCCGACGGCGAAGGCGACCAGCATCCAGGCGATGGCGCGGGCGTCCGCCTCGCTGGTGGCGCCGTGCTGGAAGACGACGCCGGTGATCTGCGGGGCGAGCGTGAGGAAGGCGAAGACGGCGGGGACGACGGCGGTGCCGGAGACGGTGAGGCCGCGCGTGAGGTCGGCGCCGATCGCCGCGTGGTCGCCGTCGGCCGCGGCCCGGCTCATGCGCGGCAGCAGCGCGGTGGCCAGCGACACGGTGACGATGCCCTGCGGGACGACCCACAGGCTGTACGCGTTGCTGTAGGCCGCGTAGCCGACGCCGGTGGAGTGGCCCGAGGCCAGCGCGCGCAGTCCGGCGGAGGTGGACAGCCGGGTCACCACCCAGTACGCGCCCTGGTTGACCAGGACCAGCAGCAGCGTCCACACGGCGGCCCGCATCGGCTGGGTCAGTCCGGCGCCGCGCCAGTCGAACCGCGGGTGCCAGCGGAAGCCGGTGGCGCGCAGCGACGGCAGCAGCGCGAGGGCCTGCACCGCGATACCCGCGGTGCTGCCGAGGCCGAGCAGCAGCGCGTCCCGGTGTCCGATGCCCCCGCTCGCGACCGCGAGGTACAGGCCGAAGACGGCGATCACGACGAGGTTGTTGAGCACCGGGGTCCACATCATGGCGCCGAACCGGTCGCGGGCGCCGAGGACCTGGCCGAGGAGCGTGAACAGGCCGTAGAAGAGGATCTGCGGCAGGCAGTAGCGGGCCAGCGACACGGTCAGGTCGCGCTGGCCGCCGCTGAAGCCGGGCGCGTACGCGCTGACCAGCCAGGGCGCGGCGAGCACCGCGAGGGCGGTGACGGCGAGCAGCGCGACCGCGCACAGGGTGAGCAGCCGGTCGGTGTACGCCTGGCCGCCGTCGGCGTGCTCGCGGGCGGCGCGGACGAGTTCGGGGACGAAGACGGACTGGAGGGCGCCGCCGATCATCAGCGCGTAGATGATGTTGGGCACGGTGTTGGCGACCCCGAAGGCGTCTCCGGCCGCCGCCGTGCCGAGCGCGGCGGTGATCGTCGCCAGCCGCAGGAAGCCGGTGGCGCGGGACACCAGCGACCCGGCCATCATCAGACCGCCGCTGCGCCGCAGGGAGTTGGTGTCGCGGGCGTGTGCCCGCCGCCCCTTGCGGTGCGTGGAGCCGTCCACTGCTGAAGTCACCCGTCGGTCCCCTGTTCACGCTGGTCGTCCTGTGCCCGGTACCGGCTGGTCGCGCGGGTCCCCGTCCCCTGGGCAGACGCGCAGTCTGCCCCGGCGGTCACGGCTGACGGAAGTCGCGGGGCGGTACGGCGGGTGTCGGAAAAGTCTCTGTCACCTGACGGCCGCGCCGGGCGTGTCCTTCGTGAGCGGGCCGCCCCGGCCCGCCCCGCAGCGCGGAGGACGACGCCTTGACGATGACCACTCACCAGCGTTCCGGCTCCGGCTCCGGCTCCGACCGCGCCGCGGGCGACAAAGGCACCGGCACCGGTGCTCTGCGGCTGCTGCCGATGCCCGCCTCCGCGCACGCCGACTTCGTCCGCCGCCCCGGCCCGTACACCGCGAGCTTCCTCCAGACGCCCGCCTGGGCGCGGGTGAAGTCCGGCTGGCAGGCGGAGAGCTTGGCCTGGCTGGACGAGCACGACCGGCCGGTCGGCTCCGCGCTGGTCCTGTACCGCCAACTGCCGGGCGTACGGCGGTCGTTCGCGTACCTCCCGGAGGGCCCCGCGGTGGACTGGGCCGATCCGCGCCTGGACCGCTGGCTCGACCCGCTGCTGGAACACCTGCGCGGTACGGGGGCGTTCGCGGTACGGATGGGGCCGCCGCTGGCGTACCGGCGGTGGACGGCGCGGACGTTGAAGGACGCGTCGGGCCCCGGGCGCCGGGTCGGTGACGTGCTGCCCGACCTGGTCGAGCCGTTGGGCGCGGCGGTCTCCGACCGGCTGCGCGAGGGCGGTTGGCGGCGCTGCGGCGAGGACGGGCAGGGTGGGGACGCGCAGCCGCGGCTGGTGTTCGAGATACCGCTGGCCGGGCGCGGTCTGGACGACCTGTGGACCGGCCTCAACCAGGAGTGGCGGCGCAACGTGAAGAAGGCCGCCAAGTGCGGTGTGCGCACGGGTGTCGAGGGCCCGGAGGCGCTGCCGGCCTTCCACGAGCTGCTGCGGGTCACCGAGGCCCGCGACGGCTTCGACCTCGGCCGGTCGCTGGACTACTACCGGCGGCAGTACGAGGCGCTCAACGCCGAGGAGCCGGGCCGCATGCGGCTGTACACCGCGCGGCACGAGGGCGAACTCCTCGCCGCGCACACGCTGTTGACCGCGCCGGACGGCGGCCGGGTCTGGTACCAGACGGGTGCCTCGGCCGACCACCGCCGCGAGGTGCGGCCGAGCAACGCGCTCCAGTGGCGGATGCTGTGCGACGCGCAGGCGATGGGCGCGGCGGTCTACGACATGCGCGGGGTGCCCGACGGCCTCGACCCTGCGGCGCGCGCCTACGGGCTGCTGCGCTGGAAGTTGGGCACCGGCGGGGAGGCGGTGGAGACGGTGGGCGAGTGGGAGCTGCCGCTCCAGGGCGCGGTCAACAGGACGCTGCACCGGGCGATGCACGCGTATCTGACCCGGCGCTGAACGCCCCGGGGCCACGGGCTGACAAATTCACGGGCTCACGGGCCCACGGGCTCACGGGCTCAACGCGTAGCCCCGAAAGGGCCGTTGCCGCTCAGGCGGGGCTGGCCGCGGCGCCCATCGGCTGCGTACGGCGTACCGACCGCAGCACGGGCACGACGCTGAGCGTGCCGAGTATCCCCGCGCCCGCGATCACCGCGTAGGGCGGCACCCACTCCGCGACGGCGCCGCCGACCGTCATGCCGACGCCCTGGAGCGTCATGATCCCGGCGCCGAGCAGCGACATGGCCCGGCCGCGCATGTCCTCGGGCACGTCGTGCACGAACCACTTGTCGATGCCGAGCGCGTACGCGGTGGTGACCCCGGTGATCAGCAGCAGCACGATCGCCAGCGGCAGCGAGGGGTGCACGAGGAAGCAGACGAAGGGCAGCATCGAGACGGCGGCGAGCGGGATGGCGATCCGTTCGCGGGCGGACGGGGTGAGCAGCGTGCCCGCCAGCACCTCGCCGACGACGGTGCCCGCGGGCATCGCGGCGAGCAGGATGCCGAAGCCCGCGGAGCCCGCGCCCGCCGCGTCCGCGTAGGGCGCGGCGACGCCCTCGGCGACGACGCAGAACATCGGCGGCACCCACCACATGAGCATCAGCGAGCGGATTCGCGCGTTGCGGAACAGCCGCCCCGCGGAGCCGATCGAGTCGCGCATCATGGCGCCGGTCCCGGTGACCCGGGCGGGCCGGTCGCGGGTGCCGAAGCGCAGCAGCAGCGCGGAGCTGAGGAAGGTGCCGATCGTCACCAGCAGCGCGGCGCGCGGCGACAGCCACACCAGGACGAGACCGCCGATTCCGTAGCCGATGATCTGCGAGCTCTGGCCGACGATCCGCACCAGGGAGCGGCCGAGCACGAAGACGTCGCCGTGGAGGATGTCGGCCAGGCTGGCGGCCCTCGTGCCGGTGAACAGCGGCGTGATCATCGAGACGGACACGCGTAGCACGAAGAGAAGGGCGAGCGGCGTGGCCGGCACGGCCATCACCGCGACGAAGGCCGCGCAGAGCAGATCGCAGGCCACCAGGACGCGGCGGGTGGGGTACCGGTCGGAGATTCCGGACAGCAGGATGCCGCTGAGCGCGTAGGGCAGGAAACCGAGCGCGAAGATCAGCGCGGTGAGGACGGCGGAGCCGGTCTGCCGGAAGACGAGGACGGCCAGCGAGACCTCGGCGAAGACGCTGCCGAGGACGGACAGGACATGCGCGGCGAAGATCGGGCGGAATTCCCTGACCGCGAAAACGGCACCGTAGCCGGTGGGAGTGCTGTCGCCGGTGGCGGTCGCGCCGCTGGTAGGAGGCGTGCCGTCGCCCTTCCCGTGGGTGGTGGGAGCGGGCTGCGAACCGGTCGGCGATGGGGTGCGTCCACCTGGTGGGGGGTGCTCGCTGTCCGTTGTCATGACATCACCCTGGTGGCATGAGCACTGCATATCGTAGTGTTTCGGACTGAGCCGAATCTTGGGGGTCGTGATGTCGTTTCGTATGCGATTTGCGGCTGAGGACCTTCTGCGGTGCCGCTTCGCCATCTCACCGCTGCGGGAGACCCAGGGGGCGATACGTACCCTGTCCCGGCCGGACCGACACGGCTACCACCTGCCCTGGTTGCGGCAGGTCAGGGCCGCCGCGGCCGGTCTCGACCTGGCTCCGCTGTGGCTGCTGGCACCGGATCACGGGCACCCCCCGGACTTTCTGCACCCCCCGCCCCAGGCGCCCCTGGGCACCCTGGACGACGAACTCGACGTCGTACGGGCCACGGACCCGGACGAGGCGCACCGCCAGATCCAGGCCGCGCTGGCCCAGACCCCGGGCGCGGAGCACGGCAAGCGGGGCCGCGCGATGCTCGCCGATCCGGCCGGAACCGTACGGCAGTTGGCCGGTTTGTACGAGCATGTGTGGGCTGCCCTGCTCGCCCCGCACTGGCCCCGGCTGCGGGCGGTGCTCGAGGCGGACATCGCCTATCACGCGCGGCGGCTGGCGGACGGCGGCATGCAGCGGCTGTTCACCGCGCTGCACCCGAAGCTGAGCTGGTCGGAGGGCGCGCTGACGGCGGCGGGGCACACCTCGCACCTGCCGGATCTCAGCGGCCAGGGGCTGGTGCTGGTGCCCAGCGTCTTCTTCTGGCCCGAGGCGGGCAACGCCTTCGACCCGCCCTGGCAGCCCACCGTCGTCTATCCGGCACGCGGCATCGGCGGGCTGTGGGCCGAGACCGGGCCGACCGCGTCCGCCGCGATGATCGCGCTGCTCGGCGCCAACCGGGCCGCGATCCTCAGCGACCTCGACGCGCCCAGCACCACGACGGCGCTGGCCCACCGGCACGCCCTCGCGCTGTCGTCGGTCTCCGCGCATCTGGCGGTGCTGCGCGACGCGGGTCTGCTGGCGTCCCGGCGCTACGGGCACCAGGTGCTGTACGAACGGACGCCGCTCGGGATCGCGCTCACGACCGGCGGGCTGTTCTGAGCGCGCGCGGGACAACGGGCCGCTGACGGCGCCCGCCGCCATCCGGGCGTCCGCCATCGCGGCACTCCGCCGCCCCACCGCTCCGCTACTCGGAGAGGTGGCGCTCCACCGTCTCGACCTTCGAGGTCAGTCCGTCCGTCACGCCCGGCCTGATGTCGGCCTTGAGGACCAGCGACACCCGGGGCGCACGCGCCTCGACCGCGGCGACGGCCCGCCGTACGACGTCCATCACCTCGTCCCACTCCCCCTCGACGGAGGTGAACATCGCGTCCGTACGGTTCGGCAGCCCGGACTCGCGGACCACGCGGACGGCGTCGGCCACGTACTCGCCGACGTCCTCGCCGACGCCCAGCGGGGTGACGGAGAAGGCGACGATCATGCGCCGACCGCCTCGCCCTGAGCGCCGCGCGCGGCCACGACCGACTCCTCGGACTCGCGGCGCAGCATCCGCTCGGCGAAGAAGCCGCCGGTGGGCAGGACGGACAGCACGAAGAAGAGGGCGCCGCGGGCCGGCGACCACTTGGCGCGGCGCCAGGCGTCCGCCCAGAAGACGACGTAGAGGACGAACAGGACTCCGTGCACCATGCCCATGACGGGCACCGCGTTGAAGTCGGTGGTCCGCTTGAGCACCGAGCAGACCATCAGCAGCAGGAACGACACCGCTTCCGGGGCGGAGATCAGACGGAGTCTGCGCAGGGCGGTGGCGGTCTTCAGGTCCACGAGAACCTCACTGTCGGTGGCGGGAAACAGGCTTGTGAACGTGATCACAAGACCACCCCATTATCACCGGCCCGTATCGATGGTCCGCCCCGGGGGTAGGAAACCGCGGGACGGGCGATAGCGTCCCTGTCCACGACACGACCCGTACGCACCACCCGCACGACGTGATCCGCACGACCTGACCGACCACCCAACGGGGACCGAGACACGATGACGATGGACTGGGACCGGCGGCACTGCGCCCGCAAGGGGCACATCACCTACGCGCCCGACGAGAACCACCTGCGGCAGAAGCTGCACGCGAGCACCGCCGTCGGCACGGTGTGGCGCTGTCTGCGCTGCGGCGACTTCGTCCTCGGCGACCCGCACGGCGCCGGCCCCGCCGACCGCGCCCCCGAGGTGCCGCGCGGCCGGGCGCTGCGCGACCTGTTCATCCTGCGCTTCCTGGCCGTCGAGCGGATCCTGCGCGGCCTGCTGGTCCTGATCGCCGCCTGGGCGGTCTGGCGGTTCAGCAACTCGCAGAACGCGGTGCGCGACCTGTTCGAGAAGGACCTCACCGTCTTCAAGCCGGTCGCCGAGCACTTCCACTACGACCTGGACCACTCGCCGGTCGTCGACACCATCCGCAAGACCTTCGACTACAAGCACTCCACCCTCCAGCTCGTCGCCGCGCTGCTGCTGGCGTACGCGCTGATCGAGATCATCGAGGGCTTCGGCCTGTGGTGGGGCAAGCGCTGGGCGGAGTATCTGGCGGTGGTGGCGACCGCCGCGTTCCTGCCGATCGAGGGCTACGAGCTGACCGAGCGGGTCAGTTGGTTCAAGGTCGCCACGATCACGCTCAATGTGCTGGCCGTCCTCTACATCCTGCTCGGCAAGCGGCTGTTCGGGCTGCGCGGCGGCCACAAGGCGTTCGAGGCCGAGCGCCGGAGCGCGTCGCTGCTGGAGGTCGAGGAGGCCGCGGGCGAGGTGCCGGGCGACCACGCGCCCAAGCCGCCGCTGCCGGTGCGGCAGCGGTCCACGGCGGACGGCGTCTGATCCGCGATGCCACGCTTCCGGCTCCAGGGCACCCGGGTGCTCGCCGTGGACCTCACCGGCGACACCGTCAAGGCGAAGAACGGCGCGATGGTCGCCTATGAGGGCGAGATGACGTTCAAGAAGATGACCGGCGGCGGCGAGGGCCTGCGCGGCCTGGTCACCCGCCGGATCACCGGTGAGTCGATGGCCGTCATGGAGGTGAAGGGGCACGGCACGTGCTACTTCGCCGACCGGGCCACCGAGATCAATCTGGTCCGGCTGAACGGCGAGAAGCTGTACGTCGAGGCGAGCAATCTGCTGGCCACCGACTCCGCGCTGCGCACCGGCACCACCTTCACCGGGCTGCGCGGCGCCTCGCAGGGCAACGGCCTGTTCACCACGACCGTCGAGGGCACCGGGCAGGCGGCCGTGATGTCCGACGGGCCCGCGATCGTGCTGCGGGTGTCGGCCGCGACGCCGCTGATCGTGGACCCGGGCGCGTACATCGCGCACACCGGGAATCTGCGGCAGCAGCTCCAGCAGTCGGTGGGCTGGCGCACGGTGATCGGCGAGGGGTCGGGCGAGAGCTTCCAGATCCGCTTCGAGGGCGACGGGCTGGTGTACGTGCAGCCCAGCGAGCGCACCACGATCGGGGGTCAGCTCTGATGCCGTTCACCAGGATCAACTCCAAGATGGTGGAGGCCGCGATCGCCCCGGGCCAGCGGATGTTCAGCCAGCGCGGGGCGATGCTGGCGTACCGCGGCGAGGTCTCCTTCACGCCGAGCATCACCGGCGGGCAGGGCGGTGTGATGTCGATGATCGGCCGCCGGGTCGCCAACGAGGCGACGCCGCTGATGACCATCGAGGGCGACGGCTCGGTGATGTTCGGGCACGGCGGGCACCACATCCACTCCATCGACCTCGCGGGCGAGACGCTGTACGTCGAGGCCGACCGGCTGCTCGCCTTCGACGGCTCGCTCCGGCAGGGCACCATGTTCATGGGTTCGCAGGGCGGTGTCATGGGCGTCATACGCGGTCAGGTCACCGGGCAGGGCCTGTTCACCACCACGCTCCAGGGCAAGGGGTCGGTCGCCGTCATGGCGCACGGCGGTGTCATCGAACTGCCCATCGCCCCGCAGCGCCCGGTGCACGTCGACCCGCAGGCGTATGTCGCCCACCGCGGCGACGTACGCAACAAGCTGTCCGCGGCGCTCGGCTGGCGCGAGATGGTCGGGCGCGGCTCGGGCGAGGCGTTCCAACTGGAGCTGTCCGGGCAGGGAATGGTCTACGTACAGGCGTCGGAGGAGAAGCTGTGAGCGGCGGTCCGATGGGCTGGGGCCCTCCGGGGGGCGGCGTACCGGGCGGCGCGCCGGGCGACAGCGGCGGGCCCGTGGTGTACGACCCGTACACGCTGCCGGTGAACGACAACGTCAACCCGTACGCCTTCTGCGTGGAGTTGGACGGGCAGTGGTTCCTCCAGAAGGGGAAGATGATCGCCTATTACGGGCAGGTCGACTTCCACGCGATCGGGCACGGCCCGCTGGACCGGCTGGTCGCCACCAGCTTCCACTCGCCGCTGCACGCCGCGGACTGGGTGGTGGCGCAGGGGCGCGGCAAGATGCTGCTCGCCGACCGGTCGTACGACATCAATTCGTACGACCTGGAGGACGGCAATCTGACCATCAGGTCGGGGAATCTGCTGGCCTTCGAGCCCACGCTGGCGCTCAAGCAATCGATCATTCCCGGCTTTCTGACGCTGATCGGCACGGGGAAGTTCGTGGCCGCGTCCAACGGCGCGGTGCACTTCGTGGAGCCGCCCATCCGGGTCGACCCGCAGGCGCTGGTCGGCTGGGCGGACTGCCCGTCCCCCTGCCACCACTACGACCACGCGTATCTGCGCGGTGTCCTCGGCGGTATCCGCGCGATGACCGGGATCGGCGGGGCGTCGGGCGAGGAGCACCAGTTCGAGTTCGTCGGCGCGGGGCAGGTGCTGCTCCAGTCCACCGAGACGCTGATGGCCGAGGTCGACACCGGCGGCGTGCCGGGACAGGCCGGACCCGGCGTCCCCGGCGCGGGCGCACCCGGGCAGGGCCGTTTCGGACGGTGACCGTCCCGCTACCCTGACGATCATCCGCGGTGTGACCGCCGGTAGAATTCACTCTATGGAGACCGTGACAGCAGAAGCTGAAAGCGCTACGGCTTGGCTCACCGAGGACGAGCAGCGCGCCTGGCGCATCCATCTGGACGTCAGCCGGCTGCTCATGTACCAACTCGAGCGGGACCTCCAGTCCTTCGGCCTGACCAACAACGACTACGAGATCCTGGTCAACCTCTCCGAGGCCGAGGAGCGGCGGCTGCGCATGAGCGATCTGGCGCGCTCCACGCTCCAGTCCAAGAGCCGCCTGTCGCACCAGATCACCCGCATGGAGGCGGCCGGTCTCGTCCGCCGCGAGAACTGCGAGTCCGACCGCCGCGGTCTCTACGCGGTCCTCACCGACCAGGGCTGGGCCACCATGCGCCAGGTCGCCCCCCGTCATGTCGCCGCGGTCCGCGCGCACTTCATCGACCTCATCGCCCCGGAGGACCTCGCGACCTACCGCCGCGCCATGGGCCCGGTGGCCGACCACCTCCGCACGGTCCGCGAGAAGTAGCCCCGCGGGCGTCAGGGGCTCAGCGCCTCAGTGCCTCAGTCCTCAGGAGAGGTCCCGGGCTCGTTCGAGGTGAGGCCGGCGATCAGTTCGTCGGCCGCCGCGTAGGGGTCGAGGGTGCCGTCGGTGACGCGCTCGGCGAGGGAGTCCAGGCGCTGGTCGCCGCGGAGGTCGCCGATGCGGGAGCGCAGGGCGGTGACGGCGATGTGCTCGACCTCGGTGGCGGCGCGGGCCCGGCGGCGGGTGGCCAGGACGCCGCGCTCCTCCATCCAGGCGCGGTGCTTCTCCAGGGCTTCGACGACTTCGTCGATGCCCTCGCCGCGCGCGGCGACGGTCTTGACGATGGGGGGCCGCCAGTCCCCCGCCTCGCGGGCTTCGCCGAGGCCGAGCATGTGGTTCAGCTCGCGGGCGGTGGCGTCGGCTCCGTCGCGGTCGGCCTTGTTGACCACGTAGACGTCGCCGATCTCCAGGATTCCGGCCTTGGCGGCCTGGATGCCGTCGCCCATGCCGGGGGCGAGCAGCACGACGGAGGTGTCGGCCTGCGCGGCGATCTCGACCTCGGACTGGCCGACGCCGACGGTCTCGACGAGGACGATGTCGCAGCCCGCCGCGTCCAGCACCCGGATGGCCTGGGGGGCGGCCCAGGCGAGGCCGCCGAGGTGGCCGCGGGTGGCCATGGAGCGGATGTAGACGCCGGGGTCGGAGGCGTGCTCCGACATACGGACTCGGTCGCCGAGCAGGGCGCCGCCGGAGAACGGCGACGACGGGTCGACGGCCAGGACGCCGACCCGCTTGCCCGCCTTGCGGTACGCGGTGACCAGCGCCGAGGTCGACGTGGACTTGCCGACGCCCGGCGACCCGGTGAGGCCGACCACGTACGCGCCGCCGGTCAGCGGCGCGAGTGCGGCCATCACCTCGCGGAGTTGCGGGGACGCCCCCTCCACGAGCGAGATCAGCCGGGCCACGGCCCTCGGCCGCCCCTGCCGCGCCTGCTCGACCAAGGTGAGGACGTCCACCACGTCTGTTCGCTCCCTCTTCCCGCTCACTACCGAAAAAGCCCGAAAAGACCCGGGAAGAACCCGGAAAAGCCGTGGAACCGAAGGGCCGGGCCCGTCAGTTCCCCGCGACCGTGATGATCAGCGCGTCGCCCTGTCCGCCGCCGCCGCACAGCGCCGCCGCTCCCGTACCGCCGCCGCGCCGCTTCAGTTCGAGGGCCAGGTGCAGCACGATACGTGCTCCCGACATGCCGATCGGGTGGCCCAGGGCGATGGCGCCGCCGTTCACGTTCACCTTTTCAGGGGTGACGCCCAGGTCCTTCATCGACTGGACGGCGACGGCCGCGAACGCCTCGTTGATCTCGATGAGGTCGAGGTCGTCCACGGTCAGGCCCTGCTTGCCGAGCGCGTGCCTGATGGCGTTGGACGGCTGGGACTGGAGCGAGTTGTCCGGGCCGGCGACATTGCCGTGGGCACCGATCTCGGCGAGCCATTCCAGCCCCAGCTCCTCCGCCTTGGCGCGGCTCATGACGACCACGGCGGCGGCGCCGTCGGAGATCTGCGAGGCCGTACCGGCGGTGATCGTGCCGTCCTTCTTGAAGGCGGGCCGCAGCTTGCCCAGCGACTCGGCGGTGGTCTCGGGGCGGATGCCCTCGTCCTGGCTGAAGACCACCGGGTCGCCCTTGCGCTGCGGGATCTCCACCGGGGTGATCTCGGCGTCGAAGACGCCGTTCTTCTGCGCGGCGGCGGCCCGCTGGTGGGACAGCGCGCCGAACTCGTCCTGCGGGGCGCGCTCGATGCCGAGCCGCCCGTTGTGCGTCTCGGTCGACTCGCCCATCGCGATGTTCTCGAAGGCGTCGGTCAGCCCGTCGTACGCCATCGCGTCCAGCATCTCGATCGCGCCGTACTTGTGTCCCTCGCGGGACTTGGGCAGCAGGTGCGGGGCGTTGGTCATGGACTCCTGGCCGCCCGCGACCACGATGTCGAACTCGCCGGCCCGGATGAGCTGGTCGGCCAGCGCGATGGCGTCGAGGCCGGACAGGCACACCTTGTTGACGGTGAGCGCGGGCACGCTCATCGGGATGCCGGCCTTGACCGCCGCCTGCCGGGCCGGGATCTGGCCCGCGCCCGCCTGGAGCACCTGGCCCATGATCACGTACTGCACCTGGTCGCCGCCGATTCCGGCGCGGTCGAGCGCGGCCTTGATCGCGACACCGCCGAGGTCCGACCCGGAGAAGGTGCGCAGGCTGCCCAGGAGCCTGCCCATCGGGGTTCGGGCACCTGCGACGATCACGGATGTACGTGCCTGGCTGGTCATGGTGCGGCCCCTTCGGCTGAAGAGAGAAGTTAACGAGGGTTATCGTCAATGTACTGAGGGGTAGGCCGCTCGGTCACCCGTCGGAACGTGTGACGGCGCGCACGTTGCGTGACCACATACCGGTGCGGTGCACTGTGTCCATGGCTACTGGGCTGACCCGCATCGACCACATCGGCATCGCCTGCTTCGACCTGGACGCGACCGTCGAGTTCTACCGTGCCACCTACGGCTTCGAAGTGGCGCACAGCGAGGTGAACGAGGAGCAGGGCGTACGCGAGGCCATGCTCAGGATCAACGGCACCTCCGACGGGGGCGCCAGCTACCTCCAGCTCCTGGAGCCCACCCGGGAGGACTCCGCGGTCGGCAAGTGGCTGGCCAAGAACGGCGAGGGCGTGCACCACATCGCCTTCGGCACCGCGGACGTGGACGCCGACTCCGCCGCGATCCGCGACAAGGGCGTACGGGTGCTCTACGACGAGCCGCGCAGGGGCTCGATGGACTCCCGGATCACGTTCCTGCACCCCAAGGACTGCCACGGCGTACTGACCGAGCTGGTCACCTCGGCGGAAAAGACCACGGCAGAGACAGCGAAGGGCTCCCGGGACCACTGACCCAACCCCCGTCCTGCCCGGTAGAGTGACCGGGCCGACCGGGGTGGGCACGCGGGTACGCTCGCGCTCCGCGACGTTGATCTGACACCATTCTTCGTAGAGCTCTGTCTTCAAACGGAGTGACGAGGAATCTCACCCGGTTGGCGGGTGAGTACGCCAGGAGACCGATGGGACCGCGGAGTGCGGGGCAACGACAGCTACCAGGCTGACGACCACCTCTCTCAGCTCGAAGCCGAGATGGAGCGGCTTCGTACCGAGCGGGGCAAGGCCGTCGACCACGCCGACGACCTCGGATACCAGGTCGAGGTGCTGCGCGCCAAGCTGCACGAGGCGCGCCGCAATCTGGCGTCCCGCCCTGCCTACGACAACATCGGCCACCAGGCCGACCAGCTCCTGCGCAACGCCCAGATCCAGGCCGACCAGCTCCGCGCCGACGCCGAGCGCGAGCTGCGCGACGCCCGCGCCCAGACCCAGCGGCTGCTCCAGGAGCAGGCCGAGCACCAGGCCCGCTTCGAGGCGGAGTGGCACGCCGAGGCCATCGCCCGGCGGCGGCAGCTCGACGAGGAGCTGGGCGAGCGCCGCGCGACCGTAGAGACGCACGTCAACGAGAACGTGGCGTGGGCCGAGCAGCTGCGGGCCCGCAGCGAGTCGCAGGCCCGCCGCCTGCTGGACGAGACCCGCGCCGAGTCCGAGGCCGCGCTGGCCGCCGCCCGCGCCGAGGCCACCCGGGTCGCCGAGCAGACCCGCGAGCGGCTGACCTCGGAGGCGCAGGCCGCGCGCAACGAGGCGGAGCAGCTGCTGCGCCGGGCCCGCACCGACGCCGAGCGGCTGCTGACCGCCGCCTCGACGCAGGCGCAGGAGGCCACCAGCGAGGCCGAGCAGCTGCGCACCTCCACCCGCAGCGAGTCCGACGAGGCCAGAAGCCGGGCGATCGAGCTGTCCCGGCTGGCCGAGGAGCGGCTGCGGGAGGCCGACGAGGCGCTGCGCACCGCCCGCGCGGAGGCCGAGCGGCTGCGCGAGGAGGCCACGGCCGGCGCCGCCAAGCGCCTGGCGGCCACCGAGACGGAGAACGAGCAGCGCACCCGTACGGCAAGGGCCGAGATCGCCCGCATGGTCGGCGAGGCCACCAAGCAGGTGGACAGCGCCAAGGCCGAGGCCGAGCAGACCGTCGCCGACGCCCGCGCCGAGGCCGAGCGCATCCGTACCGAGGCGCAGGAGACCGCCCGCGCCGCCGCGTCCGAGGACGCCGCCGCCCAGCTGGCGCAGGCCGCCAGGTCGGCCGAGGAGATCCTGACCAAGGCGTCGGAGGACGCCCGCTCCACCACGAAGTCGGCGGGCGAGGAGGCCGAGCGGATCCGGCGCGAGGCCGAGGCGGAGGCCGAGCGGCTGCGCAGCGAGGCCGAGGCGTCCGCGCAGGAGCTGCGCGGCGCCGCCCAGGACGACACCGAGGAGTACCGGGCCAGGACCGTCGAGCTCCAGGAGGAGGCCAGGCGGCTGCGCGGCGAGGCCGAGCAGCTGCGGGCCGACGCGGTCGCCGAGGGCGAGCGGATCCGCGGTGAGGCCCGCAGGGAGGCCGTCCAGCAGATCGAGGAGGCCGCGAGCCGCGCCGAGGAGCTGCTGGCCAAGGCGAAGGCCGACGGCGACGAGCTGCGGCAGGGCGCGGCCGCCGAGGCCGACCGGATGCGGACCGAGTCCGTCGAGCGGGCCTCCGCGCTGAACACCAAGGCCGAGGAGGCCCTCCAGCACGCCCGCGCCGAGGCCGAGGAGCTCCGCCAGGAGGCGGAGCGGCAGGCCGCGACGGTCAAGGAGGAGGCCGAGCAGGCCGCCGAGCGGCAGCGCACGGAGGGCGAGACGCTCGTCGCCCGGATGCGCGAGGAGGCCGAGACCGACCTGGTACGGCTCCGCGAGGAGGCCGAGGCCCGGCTCGCCGCCGCCGAGCAGTCGCTGCGCGACGCGGACACCGAGGCGGAGCGGCTGCGCCGGGAGGCCGCCGAGGAGGCCGAGCGGCTGCGCCAGGAGACCGCCGAGCGGGTCCGCACCCTCCAGGAGCAGGCCGAGGCCGAGGCGGTACGGCTGCGGGACGAGGCCGCGGCGGACGCGGCGCAGACCCGCGCGGAGGGCGAGAGCGTCGCCGTACGGCTCCAGGCGGAGGCGGCGGCGGAGGCCGAGCAGCGGCGCGCGGAGGCCAAGGAGCACGCGGACCGGGTCCGCGCGGAGGCCGCCGCGGCGGCCGAGCGGCTCGGTACGGAGGCCGCGGAGGCGCTGGCCGCCGCGCAGGAGGAGGCGGCCAGGCGCCGCCGCGAGGCCGAGGAGCTGCTGGGCGCCGCCCGCGGCGAGGCCGAGCAGGAGCGCGCGCAGGCCCGCCGCGAGAGCGAGGAGTTGCTGGCCGCCGCCCGCAAGCGCGTCGAGGACGCGGCGGCGGAGGCCGACCGGCTGGGCGCGGAGGCCGACCAGCGGGCCGCGGAGGCGGTCGCGGCGGCCGAGGCCACCGCGCAGCAGGTCCGCGACTCGGTCGCGCATCTGCACCAGGAGGCCGAGGAGGAGATCGCCGGGCTCCGCTCGGCGGCCGAGCACGCGGCCCAGCGGGTGCGCGGCGAGGCCCAGGGCGAGGCGGACCGGCTGCGCGCGGACGCCAACTCCGAGCGGGAGCGGGCGTCGGAGGACTCGGCGCGGATCCGCCGGGAGAGCCAGGAAGAGGCCGACGCGGCACGGCAGTTGGCCGACCGTACGGTCACCGAGGCGATCGAGGAGTCCGACCGGCTGCGCGCCGAGGCCCGCGACGACGCCAACCGGATGCGTACCGACGCGGCGGGCCAGGCCGACCAGTTGGTCACCAAGGCCCGCGAGGAGGCCGAACGGCTCGGTATCCTCGCCAAGGACGCGCTGGACACCGCGGAGCGCGAGGCCGAGGAGGCGCGGACGCATTCGCAGCGCGTCCTCGACGAGGCGCGCGAGGCGGCCAACAAGCGCCGCAGCGAGGCCGCGGAGCAGGCGGACGAGTTGATCGGCAAGGCGCAGGCGGAGGCCCGCAGGACCGCGGCGACGGCCGAGGAGCAGGCCGACGCGATGGTCGGCGCGGCCCGCGGCGAGGCCGAGCGGCTGGTCAACGAGGCGACGGCGGAGGGCAACGGCCTGGTCGAGCGGGCGCGGACCGACGCGGACACCATGCTCGGCGAGGCCAGGCACGACGCGACGGCCATAAGGGAACGTACCGAGGAGCTGCGCCAGCGCGTGGAGTCCGAGGTCGAGGAGCTGCACGACCGGGCCCGCAAGGAGGCCGCGGAGGCGATGAAGACCGTCGGCGAGCGGGTCGACAAGCTGGTCACCGCCGCCACCGAGCAGCTCGCCGAGGCGGAGCAGAAGGCCGCCGAGATCAAGTCCACGGCCACCTCCGAGGCGAGCAAGGTCCGTATCGCCGCGGTGAAGAAGGTCGAGGGCCTCCTGAAGGAGGCCGAGCAGAAGAAGGCCGAGGCCGAGCGCGAGGCCGAGCGGGTCAAGGGGGAGGCCCGCAGCGAAGCCGATCGCATCGTGACCGAGGGCAGACGAGAGCTGGAGATCCTCGTGCGCCGCAGAGAAGACATCAACGCGGAGATCTCTCGCGTCCAGGACGTGCTGGAGGCGCTGGAGTCGTTCGAGGCACCCGGTGGCGGTGTCACCGCTGGTGCGGGCGCGGGAACCACTCGTTCGAGTGGCAAGCGCATCGACGATGCTCCACTCGATTGAGCGGACATTCTCCATACCTAATAGGCAATGGCTCGGTGACACGCCGCCTGGGCCCCTAGGATTCCCCCTATCACCTCAACCGGTCTGAATCGACAGGATCCCCATGAGCGACACTTCCTCCCCCTTCGGCTTCGAGCTCGTTCGGCGCGGATACGACCGCGGACAGGTGGACGACCGCATCACGAAGCTCGTCGCCGACCGTGACAGCGCACTGACGAGGATCACCGCGCTGGAGAAGCGCATCGAGGAGTTGCACCTCGAAACCCAGAACGCCCAGGCCCAGGTCAATGACTCGGAGCCGTCGTACGCGGGTCTCGGTGCCCGTGTCGAGAAGATCCTGCGCCTCGCCGAGGAGGAGGCGAAGGACCTGCGCGAGGAGGCCCGCCGCGCCGCCGAGCAGCACCGCGAGCTGGCCGAGTCGGCCGCCAACCAGGTGCGCAACGACGCGGAGGCGTTCGCCGCCGACCGCAAGTCGAAGGCCGAGGACGAGGGCGTCCGTATCGTCGACAAGGCGAAGGGCGACGCTTCGCAGCTCCGCGCCGACGCCACGAAGGACGCGCAGAACAAGCGCGAGGAGGCGGACGCCCTCTTCGAGGAGACCCGCGCCAAGGCCGCCCAGGCCGCCGCGGACTTCGAGACGAACCTGGCCAAGCGCCGCGAGCAGTCCGAGCGTGACCTGGCGGGCCGTCAGGCCAAGGCCGAGAAGCGCCTGGCGGAGATCGAGCACCGCGCCGAGCAGCTCCGCCTGGAGGCGGAGAAGCTGCGCACCGACGCCGAGCGTCGCGCGCGTCAGACGGTGGAGACCGCTCAGCGTCAGTCCGAGGACATCGTCGCGGACGCGAACGCGAAGGCCGACCGGATCCGCAGCGAGTCCGAGCGCGAGCTGGCGGCGCTCACCAACCGCCGCGACAGCATCAACGCTCAGCTCACCAACGTCCGCGAGATGCTGGCGACGCTGACCGGTGCCGCGGTCGCCGCGGCCGGTGCTCCGGCCGACGACGAGCCGATCTCGCGTGGCGTCCCGGCGCAGCAGTCCCGCTGATCTCCCGATCGGAAGCTCGGGCCCGGTCAGGAGCCGCGGCCGAAGGAAGGGCCAAAGCGTCTGAACACGGGCTGAAGCCTCTGAACACGGGCTGAACGTTCGCCGACGGGTCGCCCGACACCCCCGCCCATCCCGGGCGGGGGTTTCGGTTTACTCCGGGGCGGTTGCTAGCCTCGCCACCATGATTGAGTTGCAGGGGCTCACCAAGCGGTACGGGGACAAGACCGCCGTCGACAATCTGACCTTCACCGTGCGCCCCGGCGTGGTGACCGGCTTCCTCGGGCCCAACGGCGCGGGCAAGTCCACGACGATGCGCATGATGCTCGGGCTGGACAACCCGACCTCGGGCAACGTACGCATCGACGGTCAGCACTACGCGCAGCTCAGCGAGCCGCTGAAGTACATCGGCGCACTGCTGGACGCCAAGGCCATCCACGGCGGGCGGACGGCGTACAACCATCTGCTGTGCCTGGCGCAGTCCAACCGCATTCCGCGGCACCGGGTGGACGAGGTGCTGGAGACGGTCGGTCTGACGGCCGTGGCGAAGAAACGTTCCAAGGGCTTCTCGCTGGGCATGGGCCAGCGGCTCGGCATCGCGGGCGCGCTGCTCGGCGACCCCGAGATCCTGATGTTCGACGAGCCGGTCAACGGTCTCGACCCCGAGGGCATCCACTGGATCCGCAACCTCATGAAGGGGCTGGCCGCGCAGGGCCGTACGGTCTTCGTCTCCAGTCACCTGATGAGCGAGATGGCGCTGACCGCCGAGCATCTGATCGTGATCGGCCGCGGCCGGCTGATGGCCGACACCTCGATGGCCGACTTCATCGAGAAGAACTCCCGCTCCTACGTGCGGATTCGCACCCCCCAGCCGGAGCGGCTGAAGGACGTGCTGGCCACGGCGGGGTTCACCCCGGTGACCACGAGCGACGGCACGTTCGAGATCCAGGACGGCGACACGGCGCAGCTCGGCGAGCTGGCCGCGCAGCATCAGGTGGTGCTGCACGAACTCAGCCCGCAGCGGGCATCGTTGGAGGAAGCGTTCATGCAGCTCACCGCGGACTCGGTGGAGTACCACGCGGGCGGTGTGCTCGCGCCGCCGCCCGGTCCGGGTGGTGCCGCGCCGCAACCCGGCGCCCCCGCCCCGCAGTGGGGTGCGGACTGGCGCAACTCCGGCTCCGGGAAGGGGAACTGACATGGCGTCTCCTACCGCCGTCCTCCAGTCGGAGTGGACGAAGATCAAGTCGGTACGTTCCACGGTCTGGACGCTGGCGCTCGCCTTCATCGTCACCGTGGGTCTGGGCGCGCTGATCTGTCTGGTGGTCAACAACACCTTCCACGACAGGTCCGCCACGGACAGGGCGACCTTCGACGCCACGAACACCAGCTTCTTCGGCATGTCGCTCGGCCAGTTGGCACTGATCGTCTTCGGTGTGCTGGTGATCTCCAGCGAGTACAGCACCGGCATGATCCGCACCTCGCTTGCGGCCGTCCCGCAGCGCGGGATGTTCTACTTCTGCAAGGTCGCCATCGCGGGCCTGCTGGGCCTGGTGGTCGGCATGGCCACCAGCTTCGTCGCGTTCTTCCTCGGCCAGGCGCTGCTCGGCTCGCACAAGACGTCGATCAGCGACTCGGGGGTGCTGCGGGCCGTCTTCGGCGCGGGGCTCTACATGACGCTGATGGTGCTGCTGTGCGTCGGCGCCGCCGCGATGATGCGCAGCCCGATGCTGGGTCTCGGCATCCTGATGCCGTTCTTCTTCCTGGTCTCGCCGATCCTGTCGGCGGTGCCGAAGGTGAAGACGTTCGCCAGGTACCTCCCCGACCAGGCGGGCCAGAAGATCATGCAGGTGGTGCCGGATTCGGGCGACCACACCGCGTACGGCCCCTGGGGCGGTATCGGCATCATGGCGATCTGGGTGATCGTGGCGCTGGTCGGCGGTTACGTGGTGCTGGCCAAGCGCGACGCCTGACGCGGTAAGGGGCCGTCTTCCGGGCGGCCCCGCACGTCGGCCGAGTCCCGATTGTCGCGATGGGGGCAACTCCCGGGTGCAACTCCGGGGGACTGTGGGGGGAACCAACCCCCACCGGCTACGCTTCCTCCCTCACGGGGGCGAGTCGCCTCCGTTGCAGCGAGGGGCGGAGCATGATCCAGGCAGTCGGCCTGACCAAGCAGTACGGCGCGAAAACAGCCGTGTACAACCTGTCGTTCCAGGTACGGCCTGGCACCGTCACCGGATTCCTCGGCCCGAACGGCTCGGGCAAGTCCACGACGATGCGGATGATCCTGGGCCTGGACGAGCCGACCTCCGGCCAAGTGACCATCGGCGGAGTGCCGTACCGGCGGCTGCCGAACGCGCCGCGCAAGGTGGGCGCGCTGCTGGACGCCAAGGCGGTGCACGGGGGCCGCAGCGCCCGCCAGCACCTGCTCTGCGTGGCGCAGCTCTCCGGCATCCCGGCCCGCAGGGTCGACGAGGTGCTGGGCGTCGTCGGCCTCCAGGACGTGGCCTCCCGCCGCTCGAAGGGCTTCTCGCTGGGCATGGGCCAGCGGCTCGGCATCGCGGGCGCGCTGCTCGGCGACCCGGAGGTGCTGCTCTTCGACGAGCCGGTCAACGGCCTCGACCCCGAGGGCATCCACTGGGTGCGCAATCTGATGCGCAAGCTGGCGAGCGAGGGCCGTACGGTCTTCGTCTCCAGCCACCTGATGAGCGAGATGGCGCTGACCGCCGACCACCTCATCGTCATCGGCCGCGGCCAACTGCTCGCCGACATGAGCGTCAAGGACTTCATCGCGCACCACTCGACCGGCTACGCGCTGGTCCGCACGCCCGCCGAGGGCGGTGAGCGGGAGAAGTTCAGCAAGGCGCTCACCGAGGCGGGCGCCGCCGTACAGCCGGAGCAGGACGGCGCGCTGCGCGTCACCGGCCTCGAACTGCCCAGGATCAGCGACATCGCGTACGACGCCGAGGTCCGGATCTGGGAACTGTCGCCGCACCAGGCGTCGTTGGAGGAGGCGTACATGCGCCTGACCAGCGGCGCGGTCGACTACCGCTCGACGCAGGACCCGCGCCAGGGCCTCCAGCACGCGGCGCCGTACGCCGTCCAGGGCCCCGGCGGCTACGCACCGCCGCCGGGAGCGCAGGGCTGGCAGCAGCCGTACGGGCAGCAACAGCCGTACGGGCAGCCGGGTTACGGGCAGCAGCAGCCCGGCTGGGGGTACCAGCAGCAGCCGGTGGCCGCGCCCGTACCGCAGCAGTCGTACGCTCACCAGCCGCCGCCGGCCGCTCCCGCCGCTCCCGCGCCTCAGCCCGCCGCTCCCGCCGCTCCCGCGCCTCAGCCCGCCGCACCCGCCGCTCCCGCGCCTCAGCCCGCCGCACCGCCCGCACCCGCCGCCCTGAACATGGACAAGTCCGACAGCGAGGACGCCCGATGACCGCCCCGGCCCAGTTCCCGGCCTCCGCCCCCCACGGCGGCTACCAGCAACAGCAGCCGCCGCAGCCGCAGTTCGCCTCGCAGTTGCCGGTCGCGCAGACCACCCTCGGGCAGGCGGTGCGCTCGGAGTGGACGAAGATCCGCACGGTGCGCTCCACGGTGTGGACGCTCGGCGTGATGCTCGTCCTGGTCATCGGCATCAATCTGCTGGTGGTCGTGCCGATCGACCACAGCAACGACACCAGCGTGCCGGTGCTCGCGCCCGGCCTGTTCGGCCTGATCCTGGGCCAGTTGGCGATCATCACGCTGGGCGTGCTGGTGATCACCTCCGAGTACGGCACCGGCATGATCCGCACCACCCTGACCGCGTGCCCGCGGCGCTCGCGGGTCCTGACGGCGAAGGCGATCGTCTTCTTCCTGCTGTCCTTCGTGACCACCACGGTCGCCTGCACGATGACCGCGCTCATCAGTTGGAGCGTGATGTCCGGCAAGCGGGTCTCCGGATACGACCTGGAGGACCCGCACCCGGGCGTCGTCATCAAGGACGGCGTGACCGCCGCGAGCGGCACCGAATGGCTGGGCGCGACCGTCGGCGTCGGCCTCTACGTGGCGCTGCTCGGCCTGCTGGCGCTCGCCGTCGGCACGCTGCTGCGGCACTCGGCCGGGGCGATCACCACCATGCTGGGCGTCGTCCTGCTGCCGCTGCTGATCGCGATCTTCCTGCCGTCCAGCCTGGACGGGGCCCGCGACAAGCTGGTGCGGTTCTCCGCGCCCAACTCGCTGGCCTCGCTGTACCACTTCCCGATGATCGGCGAGGGCGACCAGAACGGCCTGCCCCAGCTCATCACGCTGGCCTGCGTCACGGCGGTGCTGCTGGGAGCGGCGTACGCGACCCTCAACAGCAGGGACGTCTGAGCGTCAGGGGCGTCTGAACACCGGCGCCGCCCGAGGCGTATCGGACCGCTCAGCCGCTTCAGCCGCCGCCGGACGTGGCCCCGGTTCAGTGCCGGGGGGCGTTACGGGACCGCTGCACCTTGCTGGTGCGGCGGTCCCTCGCGTTCCAGCACGCCCGGTGCCAGTGCCGCCGGTCGTCCACTCCCCCGTACTCCCGCCAGGCCACCACGTGCCCGACGCCGGGCGGGATCTCCTGGTCGCAGCCGGGGCAGCGGTAGTGCTTGCCGGAGGCGCTGCCCGCGACCGGGCGCACCACCCACTCCTCGCCCTGCCACTCCACGGTGCTGCCGGCGCCGAACCCCGACTCCTGCTGCTCCGTACGGTCGGCGGGGCGGCCTCCGCCGGGCGGGCGGTTTCGACGCGGCGACACGGGACACCTCGCGCTCTGCTGGGCTTCGCGGACTCTCCGTCAAGGGTACGCGGCCGGTCGGTCCATACCGGAACACCCGCCTCGCGCACACCAGAACGGCTCATCTCCGATATGACTGCCGAAAATCATGAAAACGTCCCAGAAAGCCGTGCCTTTGGCACGTGCCAAGCGTTACCAAGGGAGGAGGGATGAGCAATGCGAGTTGGGACTTTCGTCATAGCGGCCCAGTTCCCCGGCCAGGGCCAGGGAGAGGCGCTGCACCGGGCGATATCCTCGGCCGAGGCCGCTGACGCCGCGGGACTTGACACGGTATGGCTGGCAGAGCACCACTTCGTCCCGTACGGCGTGTGCCCGTCGGCCGTCACCCTCGCCGGGCTGGTGCTCGGGCGTACGCGGCGGATCGGCGTGGGCACCGCGGTGAGCGTGCTGCCGACCGCGCATCCGGTGGCGCTGGGCGAACAGGCCGCGCTGCTGCACCTGGCGTCCGGCGGACGCTTCACCCTCGGGGTCGGCCGCGGCGGCCCGTGGGTGGACCTGGAGGTCTTCGGCACCGGACTGGCCGCCTTCGAGGCCGGTTTCCCCGAATCGCTCGACCTGCTGCTGCGCTGGCTGCGCGAGCCCGCGGTCGGCGCGGACGGTCCGCGCTACGCCTTCCGCGAGGTGTCCGTCGTACCGCGCCCCGACGAGCTGTACGACCCGGCGGCCGAGCCGGTGGCGGGCTCGGGGCCGCCCGTCGTGGTCGCCTGCACCTCCCCCGCCACCGTCCGGCTGGCCGCGGAGCGCGGGCTGCCGATGCTGCTGGGGATGCACTGCGGGGACGAGGAGAAGGCCGCGATGGTGGGGGTCTGGCGGGAGACGGCGCTGGCCGCCGGGCACTGCCCCGACGCCGTGTCGGCCGCCGGTCATGTCTCGGCGGGCGTGGCCCAGGTCGGGGACACCAGGTCGGACGCGGTGGAGACGCTGCTCAAGTCGATGCCCGGCTGGCTCCAGCGCGGGCTCGGCGCCCACCGCACGGTGGACGGCAGCGCGCGGGCCATGCGCGACCCGCACGCCTACACCGAACTGCTCTGTGATCTGCACCCGGTGGGTCCGCCGCGGCTGTGTGCCGACCGCCTCGCGGCGACCGCGGAACGGACCGGTATCACCCGGTTCGCCCTCCTGGTGGAGGGCTCGGGGGACCTCACCGCCACCTTGGACAATGTGGCCAGGCTGGGCGCCGACGTGCTCCCGGAACTGGCCTGATTACGCGGGCGGGTCCGGTTGCGGGAGCGGGCCGCATTGTGCCGACGCCCAGTGCGCGCTAGGGCCGTGACCGGCGGTGTTCGCCGGGCGGGGCGTTACGTCAGCAGTCCCTGAACTCCGGTGACTGGTTGAGCACTTGGGACCTGACGGAAGTGAACTTGCCGTAGCTCTCGGCGATCCCGGGGTCCACCGTGTCCAATGGGAAGACCGCCACGCGGTGGCAGTTCTGGAAGGCGAGCCGCACCCCGAAGTGCCGCTGTAGGGCCCCTCGTATCGCGTCGCTGGCCAGTGCACGGAGCAACTGGCCGCGTTCCTTCTCGCTCGGCGGCGGCACCTGGTTGTCGGCGAAGGCTCCGCCGTCGACCTTGAGCTGTGCCACCAACGAGCTGATCATCTCCCACGCGTAAGGGAGGGACGTCCTGACGCAGTCGACGAATTCCTGTTCGTCGACCTCGCCTCGCTCGGCCTGTTCGAGGAGGGCCGGTGAGACGTCGAGCGACATGGGTACTCCTCTCGTGACCCCGTGATCACACGGAGCCAGACGGACGGGTTGCCAGCGGCCGGACCAGCGTTCCCGCACGTCCGGCCTCCGCTTCAACCGTAGGGTCGTTGGTCCGACCGCACCAGGAGGTAGCACACTTAACCGGCCAAGTTTCCGCAGTCGTCCGGAGTCGTACGCACAGGGGCGGACGGGACGTGCGGGGGCGAAAGGTGCGGCGGTGAATCACACGGGGCCGAATCGCGTACGGGGCGGCGCGTCCAGTAGCGTTGCGCACCATGCGTCTCGTCATCGCCCGCTGCTCCGTCGACTACGCGGGCCGGCTCTCCGCCCACCTGCCCTCCGCCACCCGGCTGCTGCTCATCAAGGCGGACGGCAGTCTGTCGGTGCACGCCGACGACCGGGCCTACAAGCCGCTCAACTGGATGTCCCCGCCCTGCACGCTCAAAGAGGGCGACGACGGCGTCTGGACGGTCGTCAACAAGGCCGGTGAGCAGCTCATCATCACCATCGAGGAGGTCCTGCACGACTCCTCGCACGAACTCGGTGTCGACCCCGGCCTGATCAAGGACGGTGTCGAGGCGCACCTCCAGGAGCTGCTGGCCGACCGGATGGAAGTCCTCGGCGAGGGCTGGACCCTGATCCGCCGCGAATACCCCACCGCCATCGGCCCGGTGGACATCCTGTGCCGCGACGCGTCGGGCGCCACCGTCGCCGTCGAGCTGAAGCGGCGCGGCGACATCGACGGTGTCGAGCAGCTCACCCGTTACCTCGAACTCCTCAACCGCGACCCCCATCTCGCCCCGGTCCGCGGGGTGTTCGCCGCCCAGGAGATCAAGCCCCAGGCCCGCGTGCTGGCCACGGACCGCGGCATCGGCTGTGTCGTCCTGGACTACGACGGCATGCGCGGCATCTCCGACGACAAGCTGCGGCTGTTCTAGCCCGCCGCGCTGACCCGCCCCCTTTGACCCGCCGCGCTAGTCCGCGGCTTCGAGGGAGTCGAGCCGGCGCGGGAGGCGGGCGCCGGCCCGGGCGGGGGTCAGTCGAGGCAGAATTCGTTGCCCTCCGGGTCGGCCATCACGATGTGGCCCGGACTGAGGAGGGCGGGCTCGTGGCGGGCGAGGCGGGTGGCACCGAGGGCGACGAGGCGGTCGGCCTCCTTCTCGTGGGCCGCCATCCGCTCGTCGCCCTCCAGGCCGGGGGCGGCGCGGACGTCGAGGTGGACGCGGTTCTTGGCCTGCTTCCCCTCGGGGACGCGCTGGAAGAAGAGCCGGGGCCTGACGCCCGAGGGGTCGACGGCGGCGGAGCGTTCGTTGCGCAGCTCGGGCGGTACACCCATCGACTCCAGGGCCTCGTCCCAGGACGAGAAGCCCTCGGGCGGGTCCTGGAGCCGGTAGCCGAGGGCCTCGGCCCAGAAGACGGCCAGCGCGTTCGGGTCGGCGCAGTCGAAGGTGATCTGGATGTCGCGGACTTCCTGGTGCTCGTTCATGATCCCAGCGTGGCGCATATAGCGGACAGATACGTTCCGTGATGGCCGGGCGGTGTGGAACGATCACCCGATGACCGTAGAAGCGACGACCGAACGGGTGCTGCGGCTGCTGTCGCTCCTCCAGCACCGCTCGTCCTGGACGGCCGGTGAACTCGCCGCCGAGCTGGGCGTCACCGACCGCTCGGTGCGCCGCGACGTGGAGCGGCTGCGCGCGGTCGGCTACCCCGTGCACGCGGTCCCGGGCGTCGGCGGCGGCTACCGGCTCGGCGCGGGCACCCGGCTGCCGCCGCTGCTGCTGGACGACGACGAGGCCATCGCGACGGCGGTCTCGCTGCGGCTGGCGTCGGGCGGCACGGTCGCGGGCGCGAGCGAGGCGGCGCTGCGGGCCCTCGCCAAGCTCGACCAGGTGATGCCGCCCCGGCTGCGCGCCGAGGTGCGGGCCGTCCAGGGCGCCACCGACACCCTGGTGGGCCCCACCGACGAAGTCGACCCGGACCTGCTGATGACCTTCGCGCGGGCCTGCCGGGACACCGTACGCGTACGGTTCGCGTACAGGGGCCGGGACGGCGGCACGGCGCGCGAGCGTACGGTCGAGCCGGTGCGGATGGTCACCACGGGACGCCGCTGGTACCTGATGGCCTGGGACGTCGACCGCGACGACTGGCGCACCTTCCGGCTCGACCGGATGCGCGACGCGCAGACGACCACCTGGCGCTTCCGGCCCCGCGAGCACCCCGACCCGGTCGCCTACGTGCGGCGCTCCGTGACCGAGTCCCCGTACGCGCACCTGGCCCGCGTCCGGCTGCGCGCCAGGACGGAGCTCGTGAGCGACATGGTGCCGCCGCAGGTCGGACGCGTCGAGGACGACGAGCGCGACGGCTGGTGCGTCCTCGTCATCGGCGCGGATTCCCTGGAGGTGACCGCCGCCCGCGTGGCCGCGCTGGGCTTCGAGGCCGAGGTGCTCGAACCGCCGGAGCTGCGCGAGGCCGCCGCCCGCCTGGCCCGCCGCCTCGCCGCCATGGCGGAGGGCGGCTGACCTCAGCCGGTCGGCGCGACGGTGTCCGTCGGTGCGGGGCCGGTGGCTCCGGGGCCGGTGGTTCCGGCTTCCGTCGTCGGCGGGGTGAAGGTGCCGGTCCTGGTGGGGGCGGCGCCGGAGGGGGTGAGGTTCGGCGGAGAGGAGACGTCGGCCGAGGTGGGGTCGATGGGCGGAGTCGTCGTGTCCGTCGGCGCTGGAGTCGTCGTAGGCGGCGGCGTCGTCGGAGTTGTCGGCGGCGTCGAGGGTGTCGTCGGCTTTGTCGTACGCGTCGGCGGCCTCGACGTCTGCGTGTTGCGCGGCGGCGTCGGCGTATCGCCCGGTGCCGACGTCAGGCCGCCGTCAGGGGGCGTGAACGGGGCTCCGGGGGCCGTTGTCGGGCCGCCCGTCGTCCCGGCCGGTGTCGACGGCGTCGGGGACGTGGCGGAGGCGGACGGCGAGGCGGCCGTGGGGCCGTCCGTCGAGGGATCGTCCGTCGGGGCGTCGGCCGAGGGGTCGTCCTGCTGGGCGGACTCGACCGGCTGGACCTGGTTGGGCTTGGGGCCGTCGCCCGAGGTGGCGCCCATGGTGACGATGGTGGCGAGGGCCGCCGCGAGCGCGACGCCGGTGCCGACCACCACCAGATTGCGGCGTCGGCGGTGCGTGGCGGGGCGCCCGGCCTCGCCCTGCGGTGCCGGGGCGCCGCTCTTGTTGATCACCGTCAGCGGCGTCGTGGCCGCCGTGATCGCGAGCGGCGCCGTACCGCCGGAGCCGCCCGGCGGGAGTTCGAGCAGCGCGGGCAGGTTCGGGAGGCCGCCGCCGTCACGGTCGTTGACCAGCGCGAGCGTACGGCGGCCGACGACGGTGCCCTGCCGGTCGGCGAGGGCCCCGCGCAGGGCGATGGACGCCTCCAGTTCGGCGCGGGCGCGGTCGGTGTTGCCGGTGCACAGCGCGAGGACGCCCAGCTCGTGGTGGAAGTACGCCTCTTCGGCGACCTCGCCCGACAGCCGTGCGGCTTCCTGGCCGATCCGCAGTGCCCGCTCCCAGGCGCCCCAGTGCAGCGCGGCGGCGAAGGCGGGCGCGACGGTGCGGGCGAGCAGGACGGCCGCGCTGGGGTTGCCGCCGTCGCGGCAGGCGGACATCGCGGCGAGGATCGCCTCGGACTCGGCGGCGGCGCGCTCGGGGCCGACCGAGGGGTGCCCGGTCCACCAGGCGTAGTGCAGGGCCGCGGTGTGCGACTGGACCGCGCTCAGCTCTCCGTCGGCGGTGAGCCGCGGCGCGAGCTGCTGGACGACTCCGGCGGCGAGGCGGAAGTGCGCGGAGACCGGTACGGCCAGGCCGACCGCGGTGAGTTCGCCGAGGGCCGCGTCGCCGTGGGTGTCACCGACGAGGGCGGGCAGGTGCGAGGGGTGCGGGCACTCGCCGTCGAGTGCCACGGCGAAGGCGAGGGCTTCGCGGGCCGATTCGCTCAGCCTGCTGGCGAGCAGTTCCGCGGGTGCCGCGCTCTCGGCGAGCGACGGCAGCGGCAGGTCGACGGGCGGGCCGGTGTATCCGGCGGGGCCGGGCTTGGGGGCGGACCCCGGTATCTCCGGTGTCGCGGGGGTCGCCGCGGTGTCCGGGCCGGCGGTGAGCGCGTCCGCGGGGTCCTCGGCGCCGTGCCCGGTGGGTGCGTCGGGACCCTGGAGTATGTCGAAGCCGGTGAGGTCGGGTATGGGCGGCGTTCCGGCGCCCTGCGGGCCGGTCGGCGAGCCGTTCTCCCACACCGAGTCGTCCCAGTCGGGCTCGGGCGGCTGGCGCAGCGCGTCCCGCTGCCGCAGCAGCGCGCCGGCCTGCACGAAGCGCAGCGGCAGGCCCTCGGACTCGAACCACAGGTCGGCCGCCCACGCGGTCTCGTCCTCGCCGAGGGGCCGCCCGGTGACGAATTGCAGCAGGTCGACGCAGGCGACGCGGGTCAGGCCCGACAGGAAGACCTCTTCGATCATCGAGTCGGCGGACGGTGTGGTGACGTCGGGCGTCGCGGACATCAGGAAGGCGCACTCGGGGGCCGCGGAGAGCAGTTCCTCCAGCCCCGCGCCGCCGAATTCCAGGTCGTCGATGACGACGACGGCGCCGGTGTCGCGCAGCAGGCCCGGCAGGTCCGCGCGGTCGGGGCGGTGGCCGTCGGTGGCGTAGACGGTGGCGAAGAGTTCCTGGAGCACGTCGGCGGGGGTGCGGCGGTAGCCGGACAGCCAGAGCACGCCGTCGGGGGCGAGGTCGGCGCAGGCGTTGGCGACGGATTCCAGCAGCGCGGTGCGGCCCGCGCCGGACGGTCCGGTGACCCGTACGGAACGGCCTCTGGCCAGCAGCCGGATCAGCCGCTCGCGCTCCTCGTCGCGCTCCAGCAGCGGCAGTTCGGGGGCGGGCGGTCCCGGCGGCGGCGAGGGGCGGCCCGCGGCCAGGTGCGCGACGCGCTCCTCGGGGGTGCGGCGCAGCGGCAGCGGGCGCTCGGCGGGCGGGCAGAGGGTGACCTCGGTGCCGTCGATCGGGTTGACGGTCAGCAGGTAGTCGGAGGTGGTGACGCGCAGCACGCGGGCGTTGCCGCCGCTGGAGGCGCCGCCGAGTTCCGGGGTGAGCGGGTCGCGGGAGGCGCGGGGGCCGCGCAGCGCCAGGGTGCTGTCCGTGAGGGCGGGCAGGGACCCCGTGGCGGGGCCGTGGCCATTGCCGTGGCCGTGGTCGGCGGGGGCACTGAAATCGGAGCCGGAGCCCGCGGCGAAGTCGGAGCCGAAGCCGGTTCCCGGGCCGGGCGTGGGGGCCGGGCCGAAGTCGGCGGCGAAGTCCGCGCCGTGCCCGAATTCGACGCCCTGGCCGAAGTCGGGGCCGGTGGCGGGGCGCGCGTCGGCGTCGGCGACCGTCAGGTCGTCGACGTCCGGTATCGGGCGTTCGCCCGACTCGCCGGTGCGGTGGTCCATCTCGTACGCCCCCCAGGTGCGTGACGTGCGGGGGCCCGATCGGGCCGCCCTGTGTCCGCTGCCGGACCCGGCCCGATTCCCCTTTTCTGGCGTACGGGGTGGCACGCCTGCTGGCAATCTGCGGCAAACTCTAAAGGCTGCCACAGTATTCATGAAGTGCCGGGGCCACGGTGCCGCCCTTACGTCACCTTTCGGCCTCGATCGCGAGGATTCGGTGCAGCCGGGTGGCGACCAGCAGGCGCTGCATTCGCGGCGGGACCCCGCGCAGCACGAGCCTCCGGTTGGCGCGGCCCGCTCTGCGGTGGGCGCCCATGATCACGCCGAGACCGGTGGCGTCCCACGAGTCCAGCTCCGTGAGATCGAGCACCAGGTCCCCGCGGCCGGAGTCGACGGCGGTGTGCAGGGCCGAACGGGCGTCCGCCGCGCTCCGGACGTCGAGGCGGCCCCCGACGACCAGCTCGGCGTGGTCGCCCTTGATGTGCATAGTCGCTCCCCGAGGAGTGCCGGCTCGTGGGCCCGGCTCGTGGCATGGCCGCCGCGGGACGGCGACGGCACGGATCATCCGTATGTCTTCACACAACTGACGGTCCGTCGTATGGAGAAGTTGCCGTCTGTGAGCGAACCGATACCGAATTCACTCCTGGGGGTGACGTTGTTTAGTACGCGTGCCCAGGATGCGCGTTCCGTACGGTGCCCCGGTGCGGGTGGAAACTCAGTACGAGTAGAAGCCCTTGCCGCTCTTGCGGCCGAGGTCGCCCGCGTCGACCATGCGGCGCATGATCTCCGGCGGCGCGAACTTCTCGTCCTGCGACTCGGTGTAGATGTTGCCCGCGGCGTGCAGCAGGATGTCCACGCCGGTGAGGTCGGCGGTGGCGAGCGGGCCCATCGCGTGGCCGAAGCCGAGCTTGCAGGCGATGTCGATGTCCTCGGCGGAGGCGACGCCCGACTCGTAGAGCTTGACGGCCTCGACGACCAGGGCCGAGATCAGCCGGGTGGTGACGAAGCCCGCCACGTCGCGGTTGACGACGACGCAGGTCTTGCCGATCTCCTCGGCGAAGGCGCGGGCGCGCTCCAGCGTGGCGTCGCTGGTCTTGTAGCCGCGGACGAGTTCGCAGAGCTGCATCAGCGGGACCGGCGAGAAGAAGTGGGTGCCGACGACGCGTTCGGGGTTGCGGGTGACGGCGGCGATCTTGGTGATCGGGATCGCGGAGGTGTTGGAGGCGAGGACCGCGTCGTCGCGCACGATCGTGTCGAGGGCGCGGAAGATCTCCTGCTTGACCTCGATCCGCTCGAAGACGGCCTCCACGACGATGTCCGCGTCCGCGGCGGCGTCGAGGTCGGTGGTCGCGGTGATCCTGGCCAGCGCCGCCTCGGCGTCCGCCGCGTCCAGCTTGCCCTTGGAGACGAACTTCTCGTACGAGGCGCGGATGCCGTCGGTGCCGCGCTTGAGCGCCGCGTCGGTGACGTCCCGCAGGACCACGTCGTACCCCGCCTGGGCCGACACCTGCGCGATACCGGAGCCCATCAGTCCCGCTCCGACGACGGCGAGCTTCTTCGCCACGGCACACACCTCTCCATTGGGGCCGAGCCATTGCGGCCGACTGGCCGAATTCGCTGATCTCGCCGGACCTTAACGCCCGTTCACCTCCGCGCGCAGCAGGAAGTAAGCGGTGTCACCGTGTGTCCTTCGTCGCACTGGGCGTCAACCGGCCGTCGGACGGGGGCGGGAGACGGCCCGTCGGGCGGGCACGCTCTACGCTCGACCGTATGGTCAACCTCACCCGCATCTACACCCGTACCGGCGACGACGGCACCACGGCGCTCGGCGACATGAGCCGGACCGCGAAGACCGACAGCCGGATCGCCGCCTACGCCGACGCCAACGAGGCCAACGCCGCGCTCGGTGTGGCGCTCGCGCTCGGCGCGCTGCCCGAGGAGGTCGCCACCGTCCTGGTGCGCGTGCAGAACGACCTCTTCGACGTCGGCGCCGACCTCGCCACTCCGGTGGTCCCCGACCCGGAGTACCCGCCGCTGCGGGTCGAGCAGACCTATGTCGACCGGCTGGAGGAGGAGTGCGACCGCTTCCTCGCCGATCTGGAGAAGCTCCGCAGCTTCATCCTCCCCGGCGGCACGCCCGGCGCGGCCCTGCTCCACCAGGCGTGCACCATCGTCCGCCGCGCCGAACGCTCCACCTGGGCCGCTCTGGAGGACCACGCGGACACGATGAACCCGCTCACCGCGACCTACCTGAACCGGCTCTCCGACCTGCTGTTCATCCTCGCCCGCACCGCCAACAAGTCCCGCGGGGACGTCCTGTGGATCCCCGGCGAGAACCGCTGACACCAGGGGTCGACATGGTCCAGACCTCTTGACCGGTGGTCCAGACCTTTCTAGGCTCCGGCTGACCCATACGGCCGGGGGTCGACACCGCCGCCCGTCGGCCTCCGGTCCTCACCGGGCGCGCCCGGGAATCCGCCCGCGAATCCGCCCGGCCGAAACCCGCGCCGAGCGACGCACCGGCCCTGAAACGCGCGAAGCCGCGCCTCCCAGAGGCACGGCAAGGAACAGGTGCTACGCCACGTTGACCCGCTGGCCGGGCGGCGCCGCTTCGAGCCAGGCGAGGAAACCCGTCAGGGCGTCGTCGCTCATCGCCAGCTCCAGCCGGGTGCCCTGATGCTCGCAGGAGAGCACCACCGCGTCCGACAGCAGGGCCAGCTCCTCCGAGCCCTGCGGGTCCCGGCGCCCCAGTACCTCGATCGCCGGACGCAGCAGCACCCGCCGCGGGCGGGGCGCGTACGAGAAGACCCGGAACCACTCCACCCGGTCACCGCTGTAGCGCGCGACTCCGTACACCCAGCCCTTGCCGCCGCCGCCGGCCGGCTCCGCGTCCTGCTCGGGAGCGGGGCGCAGGCTGCAGTCGAAAGTGCCGCCTGGCCGTTGGATCAGCCGGCGGCGCAGTCCGAAGACGAAGAGTCCGAGCAGCGCGGCGGCGATCACCGCGCCACCCACCTCAAAGGAGAGGATCACGTCCACCGACCTCCTCGCCTAGAAATGGGTTACTGCCCTTGCTGTACCGGAGCCGCGGACCGCCCCAGGAGGGCAGTCCGCGGCACCGTGGTCGTTCGGTCACGCCTGGTACGTCTGCTGATGCGGTTGTGGTGGTGCGGTTGCCCGGTCAGCCGGTCGCGCCGACCCGCGGACCGTCCTGCGGACCGGTCAGTGCGCTCCCGCGGCGGCGGCCAGCCGGACCTCGGCGCGGCGCTCGGCCGCGGCGTCGGTCTCCGACTTCGACCGCTCAAGAGCACGCTCGGCGCGCGCCACATCGATCTCGTCCGCCAGCTCCGCGATCTCCGCGAGAATCGAGAGCTTGTCGTCGGAGAAGGAGATGAAGCCACCGTGCACGGCGGCCACGACAGTGCCGCCGTCAGAGGTGCGCACCGTCACCGGGCCGGACTGGAGCACCCCGAGGAGCGGCTCGTGTCCCGGCATGATGCCGATGTCACCCGACGTGGTACGGGCGATGACCATGGTGGCCTCGCCGGACCAGACACTACGGTCCGCGGCGACCAGCTCGACGTGAAGATCGGCCAAGACGGCTCCTCGGGTTGGCACCCACCGTCCTCAGTGGATGCGTAAGACACAGAATAAGGGGTGCGAGAGGGGGCGGGCGCCCCGGGGCTTCGCCACGGGACTCACCGCCCCCCTTTTACGCTGTCGCGCGCGCTCCTACCGACGCGGACGCGCGGCCTGCGCGAGGCTCCCGCGTCAGTTGACGCCGAGCTTCGCCGCGTTGGCCTTGAGGTCGTCCAGGCCACCGCACATGAAGAACGCCTGCTCCGGGAAGTGGTCGTACTCACCGTCGGCGATGGCGTTGAACGCGGAGATCGACTCGTCCAGCGACACGTCGGAGCCGTCGACACCGGTGAACTGCTTCGCCGCGTGGGTGTTCTGCGACAAGAAGCGCTCGATCCGGCGGGCGCGGAAGACGGTGAGCTTGTCCTCTTCGCCCAGCTCGTCGATGCCGAGGATGGAGATGATGTCCTGGAGGTCCTTGTACTTCTGCAGGATTCCCTTGACGCGCATGGCGCAGTCGTAGTGGTCCTGCGCGATGTAGCGCGGGTCCAGGATGCGGGACGTGGAGTCCAGCGGGTCCACCGCGGGGTAGATGCCCTTCTCCGAGATCGGCCGCGAAAGCACGGTCGTCGCGTCGAGGTGGGCGAAGGTGGTCGCCGGGGCCGGGTCGGTCAGGTCGTCCGCGGGGACGTAGATCGCCTGCATCGAGGTGATCGAGTGACCACGCGTCGAGGTGATCCGCTCCTGGAGCTGACCCATCTCGTCGGCCAGGTTCGGCTGGTAACCCACCGCGGACGGCATACGGCCGAGCAGCGTGGAGACCTCGGAACCGGCCTGCGTGAAGCGGAAGATGTTGTCGATGAAGAACAGCACGTCCTGCTTGGCCACGTCACGGAAGTACTCCGCCATGGTCAGACCGGCCAGCGCCACGCGCAGACGGGTGCCCGGGGGCTCGTCCATCTGACCGAAGACCAGCGCGGTCTGCGGCAGCACGCCCGACTCGGCCATTTCCGCGATGAGGTCGTTGCCCTCACGGGTGCGCTCGCCGACACCGGCGAACACCGAGACGCCCTCGTGCAGCTTGGCCACACGCATGATCATTTCCTGGATGAGCACGGTCTTGCCGACACCGGCGCCGCCGAACAGACCGATCTTGCCGCCCTTGACGTACGGGGTCAGCAGGTCGACGACCTTCAGGCCGGTCTCGAACATCTCGGTCTTCGACTCGAGGTCGTCGAACTTCGGCGCCTTGCGGTGGATCGCCCAGCGGTCGGTGACCTCGGACTCGGCCTCCGGCTCGTTCAGGATCTGGCCCAGGGTGTTGAACACCCGGCCCTTGGTGACGTCGCCGACGGGCACCGTGATGCCGTCGCCGGTGTCGGTCACCGGGGCCTGGCGGACCAGGCCGTCGGTGGGCTGCATCGAGATGGCGCGGACCAGGCCGTCGCCGAGGTGCTGCGCCACCTCCAGCGTCAGCGTCTTCGTGCCGGACTCGGCGCCCGTGTCGGCCACGTCGACGTGCAGCGCGTTGTAGATCTCCGGCATCGCGTCGACGGGGAACTCCACGTCGACGACCGGGCCGATGACCCGCGCGACGCGGCCGGTGGCCGTAGCGGTTTCAACAGTGGTGGTCATAGTGGTTAGTCACTCCCCGCGTTCGCGTCGGCCAGCGCACTGGAGCCGCCGACGATCTCGCTGATTTCCTGGGTGATGTCGGCCTGTCGGGCCGCATTGGCAAGCCGCGTGAGCGACTTGATGAGGTCTTCCGCGTTGTCGGTCGCGGACTTCATCGCACGGCGGCGGGCCGCGTGCTCCGAAGCCGCCGCCTGGAGCAGCGCGTTGAAGATGCGGCTCTCGACGTAGCGAGGCAGCAGCGCGTCCAGCACACCCTCGGCGGAAGGCTCGAACTCGTAGAGCGGCAGGATCTCGCCCTTGGCGGCCCGCTCCTCGGCACCGGCGGCGGCCGTCTCGTCCAGCGAGAGCGGCAGCAGCCTGGCGTCGACCGGGGACTGCGTCATCATCGACACGAACTCCGTGAAGACGATGTGCAGTTCGTCCACGCCACCGTCGGCCGTGTCCTTGAGCACCGACTCGATCAGCGGCGCCGCGACCTTCTTGGCGTCGCCGTAGCCGGGGCTGTCGGAGAAGCCGGTCCAGGACTCGGCGACCGTCCGCTCGCGGAAGCTGTAGTACGCCACGGCCTTGCGGCCGATGAGGTACGAGTCGACTTCCTTGCCCTCCGCGCGCAGCCGCTCGATGAGCCGGTCGGCCGCCTTGATCGCGTTGGACGAGTAACCGCCCGCCAGACCGCGGTCGCTCGTGACGAGCAGGACCGCGGCGCGGGTCGGGTTCTCGGCCTCGGTGGTCAGCGGGTGCTTGGTGTTGGAGCCGGTCGCCACCGCCGTGACCGCACGGGTCAGTTCATCGGCGTACGGGGACGAGGCCGCCACCTGGCGCTGCGCCTTGACGATGCGCGAGGCGGCGATCATCTCCATCGCCTTGGTGATCTTCTTCGTGGCGGTGACGGACTTGATCCGGCGCTTGTAAACCCGAATCTGTGCGCCCATGCGATCAGCCCTCGACCAGCAGCGCGCCCGAGGACGTCTCGAACTGCTTCTTGAAGGCGGCGACCGCGTCGGTGAGCACCTCGACGGTCTCGTCCGGCAGCTTGCCGGTCTCGACGATCGCGGTGAGCAGCGACTTGTGCTCGCGGTGCAGGTAGTCGAGCAGCTCGCGCTCGAAGCGGCGGACGTCCTCGACCGGTACGTCGTCCAGCTTGCCGGTGGTGCCGGCCCAGATGGAGACGACCTGGTCCTCGATCGCGTACGGCGCGTACTGGCCCTGCTTGAGCAGCTCGACCATCCGCTGGCCGCGCTCGAGCTGGGCCTTGGACGCCGCGTCCAGGTCGGAACCGAAGGCGGCGAACGCCTCCAGCTCGCGGAACTGGGCCAGGTCCACGCGCAGCCGTCCGGCCACGCCCTTCATGGCCTTGATCTGCGCGGAGCCGCCGACGCGGGAGACCGAGATACCGACGTTCAGCGCGGGGCGCTGACCGGCGTTGAACAGGTCCGACTCCAGGAAGCACTGGCCGTCGGTGATGGAGATGACGTTGGTCGGGATGAACGCCGACACGTCGTTCGCCTTGGTCTCGACGATCGGCAGACCGGTCATCGAACCGGCGCCCAGCTCGTCGGAGAGCTTGGCGCAGCGCTCCAGCAGGCGGGAGTGCAGGTAGAAGACGTCGCCCGGGTAGGCCTCGCGGCCCGGCGGACGGCGCAGCAGCAGGGAGACCGCGCGGTAGGCGTCGGCCTGCTTGCTCAGGTCGTCGAAGACGATCAGTACGTGCTTGCCCTGGTACATCCAGTGCTGGCCGATGGCAGAACCGGTGTACGGGGCGAGGTACTTGAAGCCGGCCGGGTCGGACGCCGGGGCGGCGACGATCGTCGTGTACTCCAGCGCGCCGGCCTCCTCCAGCGAGGCGCGCACGCCCGCGATGGTGGAGCCCTTCTGGCCGATGGCGACGTAGATGCAGCGGACCTGCTTCTTCGGGTCGCCGGAACGCCAGTTGTCGCGCTGGTTGATGATCGTGTCGATCGCCAGGGCGGTCTTGCCGGTCTGCCGGTCGCCGATGATGAGCTGGCGCTGGCCGCGGCCGATCGGGGTCATCGCGTCCACGGCCTTGAGGCCGGTCTGCATCGGCTCGTGCACCGACTTGCGCTGCATGACCGTGGGGGCCTGCAGTTCAAGGGCGCGGCGGCCGTCGGTCTCGATCTCGCCGAGGCCGTCGATCGGGGTGCCGAGCGGGTCCACGACCCGGCCCAGGTAGCCCTCGCCGACCGCGACGGAGAGCACCTCGCCGGTGCGCTGCACCGGCTGGCCCTCCTCGATTCCGTTGAACTCGCCGAGGACGATCGCGCCGATCTCGCGCTCTTCCAGGTTGAGGGCGAGACCGAGGGTGCCGTCCTCGAACTTCAGCAGCTCGTTCGCCATGGCCGAGGGCAGACCCTCGACCTTCGCGATGCCGTCTCCGGCAACGCTGACCGTGCCGACCTCCTCGCGCGAGGCGGCGTCCGGCTTGTACGACTGGACAAAGGTCTCCAGCGCGTCCCGGATCTCCTCCGGCCGGATCGTGAGCTCCGCCATCTGGGTTCCCTGCTCTCCTTGTTGGGCCCGAAAGTCTTCTTGGGGGTTTCTGGGGTCAACCCCCAGAAAGGCTCTGTTAGGCTCCGTCGGCCCAACTCGGGCCGCTCGTACTGCGTCGTCGTGCTTCGTACTGCGTTCTGCGTGGCTGGTGCCGCGCGGTCCTGGTGGAGCGACCGGCTGTCAGCCCGCCATCCGCCGGGCCGCCTCGTCGAGACGGTCGGAGATGGCTCCGTTGATGACCTCGTCACCGACCTGCACCCGGACTCCGCCGAGGACCGTGGGGTCCACGTCCAGGTTCAGATGGACCTGGCGGCCGTAGATCCGGGCCAGCGCGGCGCCGAGGCGCTGCTTCTGCTGGTCACTGAGCGGAGTCGCCGACACCACTTCCGCGACCATCCGGTCACGGCGGGCCGCGGCCAGCTTGGACAGGGATTCGATCCCCGACTCCAGGCTACGTCCCCGCGGCGTGGTGACCAGCCGGACGACCAGCCGTTCGGTGACCGGATTGGCCCGCCCGCCGAGCAGCGTGTGCAGCAGTGCGGCCTTGGCCGGAGCGCCGACGACGCGGTCGGTGAGAGCGGAGCGCAGTTCGGTGCTGCCGGAGACGATCCGGCCGAAGCGGAACAGCTCGTCCTCGACGTCGTCGAGGTGACCGGCCCGCTGGGCGGTGGCGAGGTCGGCGCTCGACGCCAGCTCCTCGACCGAGTCGACCAGGTCGCGCGAGCGCGACCAGCGGGACCTGACCATGCCGGTGAGCAGGTCGAGGCTTTCGCCGCCGATCTGGCCGCCGAGGAGCTGCCGCGCCAGCGACGCCTTGGCCTCGCCGGACTTCGCCGGGTCGGTCAGGGCGCGACGGAGCGTGCCCTCGCGGTCCAGCAGCCCGGTGACGGCGGCCAGGTCCTCGGCGAGCTTGGCCACGTCGACGGACTGGACGTCCGTCAGCGCGTCGAGCCGTTCGCGGGCCGCGCCCAGCGCGTCGCGGCTCGCGCCGTTCATCGCGCCGCCTCGGCCGTCGCGGAACCGGCGGCGGGAGCCGCGTTGTCCAGGCCGTCGAGGAAGCGGTCGATGGTGCGGCTCTGCCGGGCGGAGTCCTCCAGGGACTCACCGACGAGCTTGCCCGCCAGTTCGGTGGCGAGCTTGCCGACGTCCTGGCGCAGCGCGGCGGCGGCGGCCTTGCGGTCGGCCTCGATCTGCGCGTGACCCGCGGCCACGATCTCCTCGCGCTGGCGCTGGCCTTCGGCCCGCATCTCCGCGATCAGCGCGGCGCCCTGCTCCTGCGCCTCCTGGCGCAGTCGCGCGGCCTCGTGCCGGGCCTCGGAGAGCTGCTCGCGGTACTGCTCCAGCGTCTGCTGGGCCTCGGCCTGGGTGGCCTCGGCCTTCTCCATGCCACCTTCGATGGCCTCACGGCGCTCGTCCAGAACCTTGTTGATGTTCGGGAGGAGCTTCTTGGCGAGGAAGAAGAAGACGATGGCGAAGGCGATCAGGCCGATGATGAGCTCGGGGATCGGCGGGATGAGCGGGTTCTCCGCTGTCGCCAGCGGTACCTGGGCGATCACATCAGTGCCTTCCGTCTAGGTTTCTGTTCGTCGGCCGGGATCAGGTGGCCGGGTAGACGAACGGCATGACCAGACCGATGAGGGCGAGCGCCTCACAGAAGGCGAAGCCGAGGATCTGGTTGGCGCGGATCAGACCGGCCGCCTCGGGCTGGCGGGCGAGGGCCTGGGTGCCGTTACCGAAGATGATGCCGATGCCGACGCCGGGGCCGATGGCCGCGAGGCCGTAACCGATCGAGCCGAGGTTGCCCTTGATCTGGGTGGCGGCGAGCGTCGCGTGCGCGAGAGCGGACATGCCGGTTCTTCCTTATCTTTCTCGGACCGGTGGGGGTTGGCCACCGGACATCTATCGGGTCGTGGGGGCGGTGCTCAGTGGTGCTCGGCGAGCGCGCCCTGGACGTAGCTACAGGCCAGGAGCACGAACACGTACGCCTGAACGGCCTGGATGAACAGCTCGAAGGCGGTCATCACGATGGTCATCACGAACGAGACGCCCGCGTAGGCGATGCCGATGCCGTTGAGCATGTACCAGCTCGCGATGGTGAACAGCAGCAGCAGCGTGTGACCGGCGAACATGTTGGCGAAGAGCCGGACCGCGTGGGTGAAGGGCCGCACCAGGACGTTCGAGAAGAACTCGATGGTCATGGAGAGCGGCAGCACGGCGCCGAGTGTCTTGTCGTAGCCGGTGATGTTCTTCAGGCCGCCGACGAAGCCGTGCTTCTTGAACGTCAGGTACATCCACGTGACGTAGACGATCGCGGCCAGCCCGACGGGGAAGGCGATGATCGACGTCACGGGGAACTGGGCGACCGGGATGACCGACCAGATGTTCATGATCCAGACGAAGAAGAACAGCGAGACCATCAGCGGGACGTACTTCTCGCCGACCTTCTTGCCGAGCGTCTCGTAGACGATGCCGCGGCGGACGAAGTCGTAGCCCGCCTCGCCCACCATCTGGACCTTGCCCGGGACCACCTTGGGCTTGTTGAACGCGGCCCAGAAGAATCCGACGACCACGATCGTGCTCAACAGCGCCAGCAGCATCGGCTTGTTGAAGTGGAAGCTGCCGATCGAGAAGATCGGCTCGAAGACGAACGAGTGCAGTCCGGGGGCCGGGAAGCCGCACCCGTCGAAGAGGTGGCAGTTCGTCTCGAAGGCGAGAACCTGGTCAGCACTCACCGCGAGCTCCTTCAGCGTGGCGCATGGGTACGGCAACCTCGATGTGTCGGCGGGCCTGACGGCCACGGAACGGCACTGGACTGGTGGGTCGGATGTGTACGCGGCGAGTCGGCGCTGAACCGAGCGGCAGGGCAGGCTTGAGTGCCGCTCGCGGCAGCTCCGCCGCAGTTGAGTCCGGACGATAGCAAACGAGCGGCAGGGTCTTTACACCGGCCCTACCGAACCCGCGGCTCACGACGGTGTTCCCGCCGACTCGGGCTCGACGTAAAGGATCTTGGTCTTCATGTGCGCGCGTGCCTGCGCGGCGATCCAGACGAGCGCCGCGGCCAGCAGCGAGAAGGCGAACGCGCGGGTGTTGAAGAGCGAGGTGTGCTTGAACACCGCGAGCACGATCGCCAGCAGCAGGATCTGCACGGTGTAGAGCACGAGGCCCATCATCTGGAACAGCGACGGGTACGCCTTGGCGGTGCGCTGGAGCACCACCATCCCGATCGCCATGAAGGCGATCACGACCAACGTGCCGGCGGCGGCGCCGATCGCTCCCTTGCCACCGGCCACCGCTCCGCTCACAGCGGTGGCGATGACACCGGCCGCGGCAGTGGGGACGGTGCAGTTGAGGAGAGTTCGGACGTCGTTGGACTGCATGGTGGCAGCTCCTCCGGCGGGAGTTGGGGAAAGCGGGTGTCGTCGGAGACGAGCGTAATCCGGGTTTGGGGACGTGCCTCACGCCGGAAGACCATCTCACTACGGTCTTTCGGCTTGTTTCCCGGGTTTCGTGAACGGTATCACAAAGTATTTAGCCAGGGCTTTACCATGGAGATGTGCTCACTGTCACACGGGAGAGGTATCGACACGCCGTTCAACTGACGTCCTATTTGCCCACTTCGGGGAAATTGCCGGATATGCCGGACTTAAAGGACTTTATCGATGACGGTCAACTACCGGCTGCCGACGCCGCTCAGAGCCTGCCCGACACCTACCGGCGGCTCTCGACGGGACGCCGGTCCGGCAGCCGCGAACGGTCGCCGATCGCGGTCGATCCGTGCAGCGGCGGACGGTCCTCGGAGCGCATCTCCCGCTCGGCCGCGGCAGCGGCGGCGGCCAGCCGACGGCGCCGGCGCCGGTAGCGCGGCGGTACGAACGCCTCGGCCCAGTGCGGCGCGCGCGGCCGGAACCGCGGCAGCAGCAGGACCAGCAGACCCAGCGCGCTCAGGCCCACGATCACCATGACGATGCCGAGGCTGGAGGAGTTCACCGAGAACGCCACCGCGGAGAAGGCGAACAGCGCCGACCAGAAGTACATGATCAGCACGGCCCGGCTGTGCGAGTGCCCGATCTCCAGCAGCCGGTGGTGCAGGTGGCCGCGGTCGGCGGCGAACGGCGACTGCCCCTTCCACGTCCTGCGGACCACGGCAAGCACCAGGTCGGCGGCCGGGATCGCGATCATCGTCAGCGGCAGCAGCAGCGGCATGTAGACCGGCACCATGAAGTGCACGGTGCTGCGGCTGGAGCCGGTGAAGTCGGTGATGGCGTCCGGGTCGACCTGCCCGGTGATGGAGATCGCGGACGAGGCGAGCACCAGGCCGATCAGCATCGACCCCGAGTCGCCCATGAAGATCCGCGCCGGGTGGATGTTGTGCGGCAGGAAGCCCACGCACATGCCGATCAGGATCGCGCTGAACAGCGTGGCGGGCGCGGCGGCCTCGACGCCGTAGCCGTACCACATGCGGTACGCGTACATGAAGAACGCGATGGCGGCGATGCAGACGACGCCCGCGGCCAGACCGTCGAGGCCGTCCACGAAGTTGACCGCGTTGATGGTGATGACGACCAGCGCGACCGTCAGCAGCGTCGACTGGATCGGGGTGAGCGCGACCGGGCCGACACCGGGCACCGGCAGCCACAGAATCGTCAGGCCCTGGAAGACCATCAGACCCGCGGCGATCATCTGCACGCCGAGCTTGACCAGCGCGTCGACGCCCCACTTGTCGTCCAGCACACCGAGCAGCCAGATCAGCCCGGCGCCGGACAGCAGCGCGCGCGGCTCGTTGGACTGCGAGAACACGTCCCCGATGTTGCTCAGGTGCGCGGCGACCAGCAGACCGGCGCACAGCCCGCCGAACATCGCGATGCCGCCCAGCCGGGGCGTGGGCTCGCGGTGCACGTCACGCGCGCGGATCGGCGGCATGGCGCCCGCCGCGATGGCGAACTTCCGTACCGGGCCGGTCAGCAGATACGTGACGGCGGCGGCGACGCACAGGGTCAGCAGATACTCGCGCACGAGCAGCCTCCGACGACTTCGGGGGCGTAGCAGCGCTGCGCACACGTCCGGGGGATCCTCACAGCGTCACACCCTAGTGGTGGCCGGGCCGAGACGGCGAACATCAATCAAGACTCACAGGGAGGGCCCACGGTTGCACACCGGCTGTACGGGGAATGTGAAGGGGTTGTCCCGGGCGTGCCGTCGCGGGCTCAGACGGCCGCGGGGATGCCCGTCAGGGCGGTGACGACGGGGTCGAGCGCGGTGTGGATCTCGTCGCCGATGCTGCGGAAGTACGAGATGGGAGCGCCGTACGGGTCGTGGACCTCGTCGGCGTCGGGGCTGGGCGCGAGCAGCCAGCCGCGCAGCGCGGCGGCGGCGCCGACCAGGGCGCGGGCGCGGTCGGTGACACTGCCCTCGGGCAGCGTGGTGGGGTCTATGGCCCGCACCAGGCGGGTGAACTCCTTGAGCGTGAAGGTACGCAGACCCGCCGCGTGTCCCATCGAGATCACCTGGGAACGGTGGTCGCGGGTCGCGGTCAGGACGAGGTCGGCGTCGATCACGTGGTCGTCGAGCAGCTCCCGGCCGGTGAAACCGGTCGGGTCGGCGCCGTACTCGGCGAGTACGGCGGCGGCGTGCGCCTCCATCGGCGCGCCTTCGTGGCCCCAGGTGCCCGCGGACTCCACGACGATGCCGGTGGCGCCGTCGCCGAGGCGGCGCGCCAGCCCATGCCGCGTCAGCCGCTCGGCCATCGGCGAGCGGCAGACGTTGCCGGTGCAGACGTGGAGGATGCGGAAGGCGTCACCGCCCTGTCCGGGGAGGGTCCCCGCGCGGGCGGCGAGGCCCGGTATGCCACGCCCGTCGGGCGCAGTCAACTGCGCTCCTCCAGGTCGGGGACCACCTTGCGCAGCTCCTCCGCACTGATCGCCCCGGCCCGCAGCAGTACCGGGACCTTCCCCGTCACGTCCACGATCGAGGAGGCGACGGCGGACGGGGTGGGGCCGCCGTCGAGGTAGACCGCCACGGAGTCGCCGAGCATGCCCTGGGCGGCGTCGCAGTCCTGCGGCGAGGGGTGTCCCGTGAGGTTGGCGCTGGAGACGGCCATCGGCCCGGTGGCGGTCAGCAGCTCGATCGCGACCGGGTGCAGCGGCATCCGGACGGCGACGGTGCCGCGGGCGTCGCCGAGGTCCCAGTTGAGCGACGGCTGGTGCTTGGTGACCAGGGTGAGCGCGCCGGGCCAGAAGGCGTCGACGAGCTCCCACGCCTGCTCGGAGAAGTCGGTGACGATGCCGTGCAGGGTGTTCGGGGAGCCGACCAGGACGGGCGAGGGCATGTTGCGCCCGCGGCCCTTGGCCTCCAGCAGGTCGCCGACCGCCTCGGCGTCGAAGGCGTCCGCGCCGATGCCGTACACGGTGTCGGTGGGCAGGACGACGAGTTCACCGCGCTTGACGGCCGAGGTGGCCTCGCGCAGGCCGGTGGCCCGGTCGGTCGCATCCGAGCAGTCGTATCGCCGTGCCATTAGCTGACCTCCAGAAGATGCTGTGTCCCCGTCATGGTGTCGCCTTACGGGCCGTGGTGAAACGGGGGCGGTTGTTGAGATCGGGGTGGTCGGCCGCGTCCGCCCAGCCCGCGTCCTCCTTGAAGATCCACGGCACTTGGCCGCCCTGGGAGTCGGCGTGCTCGATGACGACGACGCCGCCGGGCCGCAGCAGCCGGTGCGCGGTGCGCTCGATGCCGCGGATGGTGTCCAGGCCGTCCTCGCCGGAGAACAGGGCGAGTTCGGGGTCGTGGTCGCGGGCCTCGGGCGCCACGTACTCCCACTCGGTGAGCGGGATGTAGGGCGGGTTGGAGATCACCAGGTCGACGTGACCGTTGAGTTCGGGGAACGCGGTCAGCGCGTTGCCCTGCCGCAGGTCGACCTTGCTGCCCTCGACGTTCTTGCGGGCCCACTCCAGGGCGTCCTCGGACAGCTCCACGGCGTGCACCCGCGAGCGCGGCACCTCCTGGGCCAGCGCCAGCGCGATGGCGCCGGAGCCGGTGCACAGGTCCACGATCAGCGGTTCCGCGACGTCCATGGCGCGTACGGCGTCTATCGCCCAGCCGACCACCGACTCGGTCTCCGGGCGGGGCACGAACACCCCTGGCCCCACCTGGAGTTCGAGGTAGCGGAAGAAGGCCCGGCCGGTGATGTGCTGGAGCGGTTCGCGTGCCTCGCGGCGCGCCACGGCCTCCCAGTACCGGGCGTCGAACTCGGTGTCGGCGACGCCGTGCAGTTCGCCGCGCTTGACCCCGTGGACGTACGCGGCGAGTTCCTCGGCGTCGAAGCGTGGCGACGGCACGCCCGCGTCGGCCAGTCGCTGGGCGGCCTGCGCCACCTCGGCGAGCAGCAGGTTCACTCTGCCTTCCCCCCTTAGCTGCCGTCGCCAGCGGCGGCCAGTTTGGCCGCCGAATCGGCGTCCACGCAGGCCTGGATCATCGCGTCCAGGTCCCCGTCGAGCACCTGGTCCAAGTTGTACGCCTTGAAGCCGACCCGGTGGTCCGAGATGCGGTTCTCGGGGAAGTTGTACGTACGGATGCGCTCGGAGCGGTCGACGGTACGGACCTGGCTGCGACGGGCGTCGGAGGCTTCCTTCTCGGCCTCCTCCTGCGCGGCGGCCAGCAGCCGGGAGCGCAGGATGCGCATCGCCGACTCCTTGTTCTGGAGCTGGCTCTTCTCGTTCTGGCAGGAGACGACCAGGCCGCTGGGGAGGTGTGTGATGCGGACCGCGGAGTCGGTGGTGTTGACGGACTGGCCGCCGGGGCCCGACGAGCGGTAGACGTCGATCCGCAGGTCGTTGGGGCCGATCTCGACCTCGACCTCCTCGGCCTCCGGGGTGACCAGCACACCGGCCGCGGAGGTGTGGATACGGCCCTGCGACTCGGTGGCGGGCACCCGCTGGACGCGGTGCACGCCGCCCTCGTACTTCATACGGGCCCAGACGCCCTGGCCGGGCTCGTGGTTGCTCTTGGCCTTGACCACGACCTGGACGTCCTTGTAGCCGCCGAGGTCGGACTCGTTGGCGTCGAGGATCTCGGTCTTCCAGCCGACGCGCTCGGCGTAGCGCAGGTACATCCGCAGCAGGTCGCCGGCGAACAGCGCGGACTCCTCGCCGCCCTCCCCCGCCTTGACCTCCAGGATGACGTCCTTGTCGTCGCTCGGGTCGCGGGGCACCAGCAGCAGCCGCAGCCGCTCGGTCACCTCGCCGCGCTGCTTCTCCAGGTCCTTCACCTCGGCGGCGAAGTCCGGGTCGTCGGCGCCGAGTTCGCGGGCGGTACCGATGTCGTCGCCGAGCTGCCGCCAGGAGCGGTACGTGCTGATGATGGGGGTCAGCTCGGCGTAACGCTTGTTCAGCTTGCGGGCGTTGGCCTGGTCCGCGTGGACCGCGGGGTCGGCAAGCTGCTTTTCGAGGTCGGCGTGCTCGCCGATCAGTTCCTCGACCGCCTCGAACATCTTCGGTTCCCTAGCTGGATGAAGTGGCTGCCTGGCCTGGCTGGCCCGGGACGACAAAGCGCCGGTCCGGTCACCCATGACTGGGCGACCGGGAACCGGCGCTTGCGGGTCGCTACTTCTTGGCGGACCCGGCGGCCTTGCCGAAGCGGGCCTCGAAGCGGGCCACACGGCCGCCGGTGTCGAGGATCTTCTGCTTGCCCGTGTAGAACGGGTGGCACTCGGAGCACACGTCGGCGCGGATCTGGCCGCTCTTCTCGGTGCTGTGAGTGGTGAACGAGGCGCCACAGGTGCAGGTGACCTGGGTCTCGAAGTACTCGGGGTGGATGCCTTGCTTCAAGGGATGCTCCTAGGTTCGGGAGGGCGCCGGGTCGTACCGCGGGTTTGCGTGCACGTGAACCGGAGCCAGCGGTCCAGTCTGCCAGGACTGGCCGTATCTCCCAAAACGAGGGGTGGGCCCGGATAATTCCCGGCCCGAAAGCGCAGGTCGGAGCGAGTGCGGGGCGCGGGCCCCGGAGCGGGTCCGGGGCGGGTCCGGCCAGGTCAGGGCGTGGTGCTCGGGCTGAGGCCCGGGCTCGGCGAGGTGCCCGCGTCCGCGGTGGCACCGGCCCCGACCACCTTCTTGGCGTTGACCTCGTCGGCGGCCGAGCCCTTGGTGGCGGCGGCCGGGATCGGCCGGTCGGCCCGCAGCGCGGCCCACACCATCGCGGCCTGCGCGGGCATCGGCTCCACCCGGTTGGGATCGCTGACCGCGTACTGGACCGGCAGTGTCACCATGTGGACATTCGTCGAGTCCAGGCCGCGCACGCTCTCCGCGAAGCCCATCAGGGAGCCGACCGAGGCGAGGTCGGAGTCGGTGGTGATGGCGCTGGTGGCGGTGTCGGCGACGTCGATCAGCTTGGTGGGGCTGGTCAGCAGGCCGAGCCCGCTCACCCGGTTCATCAGCGCCTTCATGAACGCCTGCTGGAGCTGGATCCGGCCCAGGTCGCTGCCGTCGGCCACGCCGTGCCGGGTGCGGACCAGGCCGAGCGCCTGCTCGCCGTTGAGGGTGTGGGTGCCCGCGGCCAGGTCCAGGTGGCTCTTGGTGTCGTGTATGGCCTGGGTGGTGGTGAGCGGGACGCCGCCCAGCGCGTTGATGAGGTTCTTGAAGCCGGTGAAGTCCACCTCGATGTAGTGGTCCATCCGCAGGCCCGTCATGGCCTCGACGGTCTTGACCGCGCAGGCCGGGCCGCCGACCTCGTAGGCGCTGTTGAACATGACGCTCGGAACGGCCGGTGCGGTGCCCCCGCCGGGCTTGGCGCACACGGGCCGGGGGACGAGGGTGTCGCGCGGGATGCTGACCACGCTGGCGGCCTTGTGGCCCTTGTTCAGGTGCACGATCATCGCGGTGTCCGAGCGGGCGCCGCCGCCCGCGTGGCCGTACTCGCTGTTGGCGCCGGACCGGGAGTCCGAGCCGAGCACGAGGATGTCCATCGCGCCGTTGCCCAGGGCCGCGGGGCGGTCGGTGCCGAGCGCGGAGTCGATGTCGACGCTCTTGATGTTGCCGTTGAGCCGGAAGTAGAGATAGCCCGCGCCCGCGCCGCCGAGCAGCACCAGGCCCGCGGTGCCCCAGGCGACCACGCGCAGCACCCGGCGGCGCCGGGTGCGCTGGTGCCGCCTGCTGCCCTTGCCGTCGCTGACGGCAGTGGCCCCGGTCGGCAGCTGGTCCTCGGACATGGCTCCCTCCGTTTCCTGGGCGTCGTGGGCGTGCACGGTCTTCGTGGGCTTCGCCGGCGTCACGGTCTCCGTGGGCTTCGCGGGCATTCGTCCCGAAGTGTCAGACGCTCCATCCTCCGCCGAGGTTCCCCTTCCCGGCATCCGGGGAGACCGGGAGAAGACGTGCGAGCGCCCGCGTACCCCCAGGTCAGGGGGTACGCGGGCGCTCTTTTGATCACCCTGCGTGAAACTCAGCCGAACAGGTTGTACGCATTCCAGCCGGTCCCGATCTTGACCTTGGCCGCGTAGGGGCCGGACGCGGAGCCCGTGCCCTTGTACAGCCACAGCGTGCCCGAGGCGTCCCGGGCGATCAGGTCGGCCTTGCCGTCGCCGGTGATGTCACCGACGGCCGCGAAGGCGTTGTACGCGTTCCAGCCGGTCCCGATCTTCGTACGGGCCGCCCAGGGCCCGGACGCGAGGCCCGTGCCCTTGTAGAGCCACAGGGCGCCCGCGCTGTCCCGCGCCATGATGTCGGGACGGCCGTCGCCGGTCAGATCGCCCTTGCCGTAGATCTGGCCGTTGAAGATGTCCCAGCCGCCGCCGATCTTGGCGCGGGCGCCGAGGGCGCCCTTGCCGTTGCCGGGGTAGAGCCACGAGTTCCCGCTGGTGTCGGTGGCGACCACGTCCGGCAGACCGTCGCCGTTGACGTCACCCGGCGTGATGATCGACTTCATGACGTTCCAGCCCGGACCGATCAGCACATTGTTACCGCTGTATCCGTCCAGCCAGAACAGCCGGCCGTCCGTGGTGCGGACGACCAGGTCCTGGTAGTCGTTCCGGTCCAGGTCGCTCTGACGGACCAGGTTCAGTCCGCTGAAGTCGCCCATCGACGCCTTCGGGGCGAAGGCGCCGCCGGTCGACACGTACTCGTACGCCGATCCGGCCGGTGTCACGGCGACCAGGTCGGCCTTGTCGTCCAGGCTGAGATTCGCGTCGTCGATCCGGGGGTTGACGGCGCCGACGTAGGCGCTGACCCGGCTGAAGACGCTGTACGTGCCCTGCGCGACACAGTCCTTGGTGCCCCACGAGACGACGCCGACCAGCTTCCCGGCGACCACGAGCGGGCCGCCCGAGTCACCGTTGCAGCTCGCGGTGGTCCCGGCGTCCGCGCCGGAAGCGGGCGCTCCCGCGCAGACCATGTGGCCCGCGACGAATCTCGACCCGTACACCGTTGTGCACGCGGTGTTCGCGGCGACCGGCAGGGTCGCCTTCCGCAGCGTCTGCGAGGGGTCCGGGCTGCCGGAGCTGGTGCGCCCCCAGCCGTAGACGGTTCCCTGGGTGCCGGTGACGTACGAGGCGCTGTCGGTCGCCGTGGTGATCGGCAGCGGCTTGGCCGTCGTGGGGACGTCGAGCGTCAGTACGGCCACGTCGTTGTCGTACTCGGGGTTGTCGTACGTCGGGTTGCTCCACTGCCGCCACACGCCGGTGGCGGTACCGCCGTGCAGATCCGTGGTGGTGCCGTCGGCGCTGTCGGTGGGGAGCTGGTCGGTGCCGCCGATGACGACACCGTGCAGATTCCAGTTGAGGCCCGCGACGCAGTGGGCGGCGGTCAGGATCTTCGACGGGGACACCACGGTGCCGCCGCAGAAGAAGCTGTCGTCGTCCTTCGTCGAGTCGGTGCCCTTGTCGTCGAAGTACCAGAGCTGGACCATCCACGGCGCGCTGGAGATCGTCGTGGTGGTGCCGCCGATGATCTTCGGGTCGACCGTGTGCGGGCCGGCGGAGAGCTTGGTGCGGGACGGGCCGTCGTCCGCCGCCACCGCGCCCGCGACGCGGGCGCGCAGTTCCGCCTGGGACGGCGCACTGGGGTGCCCGGCCGGGTGGAGAACGGGCGGCTGCGGGTCGCCGGCCTGGGCCGGCGTCGCCAGGAACAGACTCACGGCGCCCGCGGCGACCGTGGCTGCGAGGACCGCTGTACGGCTGCGCCGCCAGCGCCCCCGGCCCTCATGGGCAGAGAACACTCAGAACTCCTGTCGTAGAAATGCGCGACGGCCGCCAACGGGCGGTGGCCGCACGGGAGATGTGCACAGGAGCGAGTAGCTGACCGGACGTCGGCGAAAAGGGGCGCGGGCAGGCTGAAGCACAGCCCTGCGGCCGGGTCGGACGTCCGAAGATGGTTCCCCCCACCTGCGACTGGCAGATCATATGACTGCCAGCTTGGCCCGGACCACCCTCACCGGTAGCCGGGAACACATGTTTGAGCAAAGAAACAGCTCGGCCCGCCGGGAAACCGGCGGGCCGAGCTGTTTCTCGTCTGTCCTGACCGGAAGGTCAGTCGTTGTTGCCCGGCGTCGTCTTCGCGATCTGCATCAGGAACTCCGCGTTGGACTTCGTCTGCTTCATCTTGTCCAGCAGCAGCTCGATCGCCTGCTGGGAGTCGAGCGCGTGCAGAACGCGGCGGAGCTTCCAGACGATCGCCAACTCGTCCCGGTCCAGCAGGATCTCTTCCTTACGGGTACCGGACGGGTCGACGTCCACCGCGGGGAAGATCCGCTTGTCCGCGAGCTTGCGGTCGAGCTTGAGCTCCATGTTGCCGGTGCCCTTGAACTCCTCGAAGATCACCTCGTCCATCCGCGAGCCGGTCTCGACCAGCGCGGTGGCCAGGATGGTCAGCGAGCCGCCGTCCTCGATGTTGCGCGCCGCGCCGAAGAACCGCTTCGGCGGGTAGAGCGCGGTCGAGTCGACACCACCGGACAGGATGCGGCCGGAAGCGGGCGCCGCCAGGTTGTACGCGCGGCCCAGACGGGTGATGGAGTCGAGCAGCACGACCACGTCGTGACCCAGCTCCACGAGCCGCTTGGCCCGCTCGATGGCCAGCTCGGCGACCGTGGTGTGGTCCTCGGCGGGGCGGTCGAAGGTCGAGGAGATGACCTCGCCCTTCACCGACCGCTGCATGTCGGTGACCTCTTCGGGACGCTCGTCGACCAGGACGACCATCAGGTGGCACTCGGGGTTGTTCGTGGTGATCGCGTTGGCGATGGCCTGCATGATCATGGTCTTGCCGGTCTTCGGCGGGGCCACGATCAGACCGCGCTGGCCCTTGCCGATCGGCGACACGAGGTCGATGATCCGGGTGGTCAGCACGCCCGGGTCGGTCTCCAGACGGAGCCGGTCCTGCGGATACAGCGGCGTGAGCTTGTTGAACTCCGGACGGCCGCGGCCGGAGTCGGCGCCCATCCCGTTCGCGGAGTCCAGCCGGACCAGCGCGTTGAACTTCTCGCGGCGCTCGCCGTCCTTGGGCTGCCGTACGGCGCCGGTGACGTGGTCGCCCTTGCGCAGGCCGTTCTTGCGGACCTGGGCGAGCGAGACGTACACGTCATTGGGACCCGGCAGGTAGCCGGAGGTCCGGATGAAGGCGTAGTTGTCGAGGATGTCCAGGATGCCCGCGACGGGGATCAGCACGTCGTCGTCGGAGACCTGGACCTCGCCGCCGCCGAACTCGTCGCGGCGGTTGCCCCGCCCGCGGCGGTCGCGGTAGCGCCCGCGCCGACGGCCGCGACCGTCGCCGAACTCGTCGTCGTCCTGCGCGTTGCCGCCGCCGCCCTGGCCGCCCTGCTGCTGGTTCTGGCCGCCCTGGCCGCCGCCCTGCTGCTGGTTGCCCCGGTCGCCGCGGTCGCGGTTCTGCCGGTTGCCGCCGTCGCGGTTGCCGCCCTCGGCGCCGTCCTCGCCGCGCCCGCGGCGGTCGCGCTGCCGCTCACGGCGGTCGCCGCGCTGGCCGCGCTGCCGGTCCTGGCGCTCGTCGCCGGACCCGGCGGCGCCGCCGCCGTTCTGCTGCTGCTTGCCGTCGCCCTTGGCGTCCTTGGCCTCGGTACGGCTGTCGGTCTTGCCCTCCGCGGTGTCGGCGGCGGCCTCGGCGGCGCGCTCGGCCTTCGCGGCCGACTTGGCCTGCTCACCGGCGGGCTGGCCGGGAATCTCGATCTGCTGGGGCTCCGCGGGCGCGGTGGCGGCGGCCTTGGCGGGGGCGGCCTTGGCCGCACCGTCCGCCTCGGCGGGCGCCTCGGCCAGCCGGGCCCGCGACGTCGCGCGGCGCTTGGGCTTCTCGGCCGCGGGGGCCTCTGCCGCGGGCGCGGCGGCCTGGGCCGTCGCGGCGCCGCCGCCCGCCTGCTTCTCCTTGATGGTCTCGATCAACTGGCTCTTGCGCATCCGCGCGGTGCCCTTGATCCCGAGACCGGAGGCGAGCTGCTGCAACTCGGCCAGGACCATGCCGTCAAGACCGGTCCCGGACCGGCGTCGCCGTGAGGCACTGGCCGTGGCAGCACCGGTAGCAGGCGCGTCGGCATCGGACGCGGCGACAGAGTTCTCTGCGCGCACGCCCATCAGATCGGTGGTGTCGCTCACGAAGGGTCCTTCCCTGGAGCGGACGTCGGCCTGTCTGGCTCGGCGACCGGTCGTGCTGTCCGGATCTGGGCGTTTCCGCTGCTCAGAGCCGGGGCGGTGGTCCGCCTGACGGCGGCAGAAATACATTCGGGGCTCGGCACGACAAGGGTTCTGGTGCCGACTCCGGAGCGTGCTCGACACTGCGCAGGACTGCTGCCTATGCGGTGTGGGAGGCTCCCGGAAGATAAGCGGTCCCACGGAAGGGACACAGTGCATCGCGCCCATTGGGCGTCGAATGCAGGCTTGAGGTTAACACTACCGGATCCAACAAACATTCCCCCTCTCTACGACCGGCAATCGTGTCACTGCCCCCCTGCGAGCGGCAGGACACTGGCTCCGGCCGTGTCGAGCGCCAGACGGTTGGCCGCCCAGCCCTCGCCGGCGAGCCGGGTGACCTTGTCGGCGGCGCCCTCCTCGGTGAGCGCCAGCACCGTGGGTCCCGCACCGGAGATCACGGCCGGTACGCCGTCGGCGCGCAGCCGGTTCACCAGCGCCAGGCTCTCGGGCATGGCGGGCCCGCGGTAGTCCTGGTGCAGGCGGTCCTCGGTGGCGGGCAGCAGCAGCTCGGGGCGCCGGGTGAGCGCCTCCACCAGCAGCGCGGCCCGGCCCGCGTTGGCCGCGGCGTCCACATGCGGGACGGTACGCGGCAGCAGCCCGCGGGCGGTCTCGGTGAGCAGGGGGGTGGCGGGCACGAACACCACGGGGACCAGCGAGCGCGCCGGGTCCAGCCGGATCGCGCGGGCCGCGCCGCCCTCGGTCCACGCCAGGGTGAAGCCGCCCATCAGGCAGGCGGCGACGTTGTCGGGGTGGCCCTCGATCTCGGTGGCCAGCTCCAGCAGCGCGATGTCGTCGAGTACGGCGGGGCCGCCTATCCTCACCGCGCGGGCGGCGATGATGCCCGCGCAGATGGCGGCGGAGGACGAACCCAGGCCGCGGCCGTGCGGAATGCGGTTGGCGCACACCACCTCGAGGCCGCGCGGCTGACCGCCCAGCAGGTCGAAGGCGGTCCGCAACGACCGTACGACCAGGTGCTTCTCGTCCCTGGCCAGGGTGTCGGCGCCCTCGCCCGCGATGTCCACGTGCAGGCCGGAGTCGGCGACGCGGACCACGACGTCGTCGTACAGGCCGAGCGCCAGGCCGAAGGCGTCGAAACCGGGGCCCAGATTGGCGCTGGTCGCGGGGACGCGCACTCGTACTGCGGCGGCGCGGAACGCGGGACCGGCCATCGTTCGACGAATCTCCTCGTGCGGTTCGCCCTGCGGGCGCGGCGTCATCGCCGGGCGGCGGGGCGGGGGAGGCACTGCCCATTGGCAACTGCCGGAGTCGGGCACACTGCGGTGCCGCTGAGGTAAGCCTATCGAAGGAAGGTTCTCCTGCGACATAGGGCGCACGAAGAGCGCGTGATGCGTGTCGCCCCTCCCCTGTGCGCCCCGTGCCTGCGGCACGCTTCCCCATGACGGCGAGCCGATCTTTTCCGGGGCGCCGCACCGCCGAGGACGGCGAGCCGATCTTTTCAGGGGCGCGGGGAACTGCGCGACAAGCCCCCACCGGGCTGTCAGCCCGGAAACAGCCGCAACTGCCCCGCTGGGGCCGGTTGTTAGGCCGCGCCACCGTCGGTGGCTGAGCGCGCAGTTCCCCGCACCCCTGGCGGGGCGCGTCCCGCCCCGGGGACGGCCCGGCTCAGACCAGCCCGAGCCGCTGCGCAGCAGCATCGGCATCGACCGGCACGATCACCGGCTGCGGAGCACCCTCCACGGCCCACCCGGGGTCCTTGAGCCCGTTCCCGGTGACCGTGCAGACGATCCGCTGACCGGGATCCACCTTGCCCTCTTCGCGGGCCTTGAGCAGCCCGGCGACCGAGGCGGCGGAGGCGGGCTCGACGAAGACGCCCTCCTTCGCGGCCAGCAGCCGGTAGGCGGCCAGGATCTGACGGTCGGTCACGGCCTCGATGAGGCCGCCGGACTCGTCGCGGGCCTGCTCGGCCTGCTGCCAGGACGCGGGGTTGCCGATCCGGATCGCGGTGGCGATCGTCTGCGGCTGACGTACCGGCGCGCCGTTGACGATCGGCGCGGCGCCGTGTGCCTGGAAGCCCCACATCCGCGGGCGCGAGGCGGACACACCGTCCGCCGCGTATTCGCTGTACCCCTTCCAGTACGCGGTGATGTTGCCCGCGTTGCCGACCGGGAGGAGGTGGATGTCGGGGGCGACACCGAGCGCGTCGACGATCTCGAAGGCGGCGGTCTTCTGCCCCTCGATACGGGCCGGGTTGACCGAATTGACCAGCGCCACCGGGTACTTCTCGCTCAGCCCGCGCGCCAGGTCGAGGCAGTCGTCGAAGTTGCCGTCGACCTGGAGGATGCGGCTGCCGTGCACCAGCGCCTGGCCCATCTTGCCGAGCGCGATCTTGCCCTGCGGCACCAGCACCGCGCAGACCATGCCCGCGCGCACCGCGTAGGCGGCGGCCGACGCCGAGGTGTTGCCGGTCGAGGCGCAGATGACGGCCTGCGCGCCCTCTTCCTTGGCCTTGGAGATGGCCATGGTCATGCCCCGGTCCTTGAAGGAGCCGGTGGGGTTGGCGCCCTCGACCTTCAGGAAGACGTCACAGCCGGTCAGCTCGGACAGGAGCTGGGCGGGGACCAGCGGGGTGCCACCCTCCAGCAGCGTGACCACCGGGGCGCCCGGGGCGACCGGCAGCCGGTCCCGGTACTCCTCGATGATGCCGCGCCACTGGTGGGTGCCCGACATTCGGGGCCGGTCGACGGTTCCGTTGTTCATGGTGCTGTTCATAGCGGGCCCTACTCCCCTTCCACGCGCATGATGCTGGCGACGCCGCGTACGGTGTCGAGTTTCCGCAGGCTGGCGACCGTCGCCGAGAGGGCGGAGTCGAGCGCGCGGTGAGTGACGACGACGAGGGAGGCCTCGCCGTCCTTACCCTGCTGCCGCACCGTGTCGATGGACACGTCGTGCTCGGCGAAGACCGTCGCGACCTGAGCCAGGACGCCCGGTTTGTCCGCCACGTCGAGGCTGATGTGGTAGCGGGTGACCACATCGCCCATCGGGCTCACCGGCAGTTGCGTGTACGCGGACTCGCCGGCGCCGGTGGTCTCCGCCAGCTTGTTGCGGCAGGCGGCCACCAGGTCGCCGAGGACGGCGGAGGCGGTGGGTGCACCGCCCGCACCAGGACCGTAGAACATCAGCCGCCCGGCCGCCTCCGCCTCGACGAAGACCGCGTTGTACGCCTCGCGCACCGAGGCCAGCGGGTGGCTGAGCGGGATCATCGCGGGGTGGACGCGCGCGGTCACCGAGCGCCCGTCGGGGCGGCGCTCGCAGATGGCGAGCATCTTCACCGTGCAGCCCATCTTCCGCGCGGACGCGATGTCGGCGGCGGTGACCTCGGTGAGGCCCTCGCGGTGCACGTCGTCGATGGTCACGCGGGTGTGGAAGGCGATTCCGGCGAGGATCGCGGCCTTCGCGGCGGCGTCGAAGCCCTCGACGTCGGCGGTCGGGTCGGCCTCGGCGTATCCGAGCGCGGTCGCCTCGTCCAGCGCCTCGCTGTACCCGGCGCCGGTGGAGTCCATCTTGTCGAGGATGAAGTTCGTCGTGCCGTTGACGATGCCCAGCACCCTGTTGACCTTGTCGCCCGCGAGCGACTCGCGCAGCGGCCTGATCAGCGGGATCGCCCCGGCGACGGCGGCCTCGTAGTACAGGTCGACACCGTGCTCGGCGGCCTTGGCGTGCAGCTTCGCGCCGTCGGCGGCGAGCAGCGCCTTGTTCGCGGAGACCACGGACGCGCCGTGCTCGAAGGCGGTGGTGATCAGCGTGCGGACCGGCTCGATGCCGCCGATGACCTCGACGACGACGTCGATGTCGCCCCGTTTGACCAGGGCGGTCGCGTCCGTGGTGAGGAGTTCGGCGGGGACGCCCTCGCGGACCCGGTTGGGGCGGCGTACCGCGATCCCGGCCAGTTCGATGGGGGCACCGATCCGCGCGGCGAGGTCGGCGCCCTGCGTCGTGAGGATGCGCGTGACCTCTGAGCCGACCACTCCACAGCCCAGCAGCGCCACCTTCAGCGGACGCGTACGCATCATCCGACCTCGTCTCTCGTACAGCTCCGTGCGGACCCGGGGTCCGTACAGCTCTTGGATGGGAACCAGTCTCACTCACCGGACGGGAGATGCCACGCCCTGTCCGGTGAGTGAGACCGGCCGTTCACCCGGCGATATTTCACGTCACCGAGCGCGTTCGGCCCGTGAGATTACGCGTCAGCGGGCCCTCGTACTGCCGAATCGCCTCAACGTGCTTGCGGGGACGGTGAATTCTTCACCATCGCGGGCGCTTCGCGCTGCCGGCGTCCCGGCGGCGTCTGGCGGCATTTCGGCGGCTCTTCGGCGGCTTTTCCGCGGCCTTTTCGGCACCTTCGGGGTCAGCCGACGTCCAGCCGCAGCAGGTCGTCCTCCGTCTCGCGGCGGACGATCACCCGCGCCCGGCCGTCGGTGACCGCGACCACCGGGGGCCGCAGCGCGTGGTTGTAGTTGCTGGCCATGGCCCGGCAGTACGCGCCGGTGGCCGGTACGGCGAGCAGGTCGCCGGGCGCGAGGTCGGCGGGGAGGAAGGCGTCCTTGACGACGATGTCGCCGCTCTCGCAGTGCTTGCCGACGACCCGGCTGAGCATCGGCTCGGCGTCACTCGTACGGGACACCAGCGAGACGCTGTACTCGGCGTCGTAGAGCGCGGTGCGGATGTTGTCGGACATGCCGCCGTCGACGCTGACGTACGTGCGCAGGCCGTCCAGCGGCTTGATCGTGCCGACCTCGTACAGCGTGAAGGCGGTCGGTCCGACGATCGCGCGGCCCGGCTCGACCGAGAGCCGGGGCACCGCGAGCCGGGCCGCCTCGCACTCGCGGGTGACGATCTCGCCGAGCGCCTTGGCGATCTCCTGCGGCTCGCGCGGGTCGTCGTCGGTGGTGTACGCGATGCCGAGGCCGCCGCCGAGGTCGATCTCGGGCAGCTCGACGCCGTGCTCGTCGCGTACCTCCGCCAGCAGCGACACGACACGGCGGGCGGCCACCTCGAAGCCGGCCATGTCGAAGATCTGCGAGCCGATGTGGCTGTGGATGCCGACCAGTTCGAGGCTCTCCAGCTTCAGCACCCGGCGGACCGCCTCCGCGGCCTGCCCGCCCGCCAGCGCGAGACCGAACTTCTGGTCCTCGTGCGCGGTCGCGATGAACTCGTGGGTGTGCGCCTCGACGCCGACCGTCACCCGGATCTGCACGCGCTGCCGCTTGCCCTGCCGGTCCGCCTCCGCGGCGACCCTGGCGATCTCCTGGAACGAGTCGAGCACGATCCGGCCGACGCCGGTCTCCACCGCGCGCTCGATCTCCGCGGTGGACTTGTTGTTGCCGTGCAGCGCGATCCGCTCGGCGGGCATCCCCGCCTCCAGCGCCACCGCCAGCTCCGTACCGGAGCAGACGTCCAGATTCAGCCCCTCCTCGTGCAGCCACTTCACGACCGCGCGGGACAGGAACGCCTTGCCCGCGTAGAAGACGTCCGCGTCGTGCCCGAAGGCCGCCCGCCACGCGCGGCAGCGGGCCCTGAAGTCCGCCTCGTCGAGGATGTACGCGGGCGTGCCGTATTCCTCGGCGAGCGCGCGCACGTCCAGGCCGCCGACTTCGGCGGCGCCGTCGGCGTTACGGGTGACGGTGCGGGACCAGACGCGGGTGTCGAGGGTGTTGAGGTCGGCGGGCGGGGCGGCGTAGTGGCCCTCGGGCAGCACATCGGCGTGGCGGGGCCCGGCGGGGTGTGCGGAACGGCTCACGGTGTCGTCTTTCTTCGCAGATCGGGGGTTGTTTTATGGGGTGCTGGGTTGTGGACCGGCCTCGTCGTCGGCCCGCTGTCGCTCGCCGGGCTTCCGGCCGTCAGACGCGGTCGGGAGCGCTGATGCCGAGGAGGTGGAGGCCGTTGGCGAGCACGATGCCGGTGGCGTCGGCGAGCCGGATCCGGGCGGCGTGGACGGCCGAGGGTTTCTCGTCGCCCTTCGGCAGCGCGGGGCACTCGTCGTGGAAGCGGAGGAAGGCGTCGGACAGCCGTTCCAGATGGCGGGCGAGCCGGTCGGGCGCGCGGCGCCGTGCGGCGGTCTCGATGACGCGGGGGAAGTCGGCGATCAGGCCGAGCAGTTCGGTCTCCGCGGGGTGGTGGTACGGGTCGTCCACCGTGCTCTCGATCTCCACGCCCAGGTCATGGGCGTTACGGAGCAGCGCGCGGGTGCGGGCGTGGGCGTAGCGGATACGGAAGAGCGGGTTGCTCTCGCGCTGCGCGAGGAACGTGTCGTCCGTACGGGGCGGGTCCTCGGCGGGCGGCCGGAGCAGCGACCAGCGGGCGGCGTCGGGGCCGAGGCGGGCGACGGGGTCGTCCTGGGGTTCGGCCGCCGTCACGCGTTCCTCGGCGGCTGCGGGTGCGGCGCCCGCGGCGCGCAGCAGCCGGTTCACGGCCTCGGCGACGGCCTGGGCCCGTACGGCCCCTTCGTCCGCGGCCACGCCGCCGGCCTCACCGGCCAGGCCATCCCCGGTCCCGTACTCCGGGCCCTGGGCGCGCACCTGCCGGACGACGTCCGCGTACGCCCACGCGTTGAGGGTGATGTTGAGGAAGCCGGGGCCCGCGATCTCGACCAGCGCGATGCCGGGCTCGGCGCTGAGCCGCCTGCTGAGGATCTCCGCGACCTGTCGCGGCGGGCGCCCCGCGGCTCCCGCGAGCTGCAACGCCACGTTCGTCGCGTAGTCCCCGCATCCCGGCCGTGGGGGCCTCTGCACCACGACTCGCTCCGGCACCTCCACCCCCAGCTCCCCCGCCGCGACGGCACGGCGCACCGTACTCAACACGGTGCGGGACAGCTCAGCGGGGGTCACGCGGCAAAGCCTAGGCGAGGGGGTGGGCCCGGGGGCGACCGGGTTTTCCCAGGGGGGTCGCGGCCGCGGCTTTGCGGGGGGGGCGGGGGCGTCTTTCGACGCGGGAGGCAGGGCGGGGGCCGCACGGGCCGGTGCGGGGTGCGGCGCTAGCTCTACGCGGGGGCAGGTGCCAGGCCCGACCGGCCTTGTGGGGCGGGGCGGGGCGGGCGCGGCACTCTCGCCTTACGGAACGGGCCCCTGCCGAACGGGCTCGGGTACGGTCCCCAGCCCTGTCCAGGCACCGGGCTTACGCGGAACCGGGTGCGGAAGCCGTCTGCCCGCGGGGCTCGGGCGGCACGGGGCCGCGCCGGACCAGCCCACGTACGGTCTCCACGAGGTCGGCGGGCTCGAAGGGCTTCGCGACATAGGCGTCCACCCCGCCCGTCCCCTCCGGCAGGGACCCGGCGCTCACCATGACGATGCCCACGCGCCGCGTCTCCGGATCCGGGTCCGCCCGCAGCCGCGCCGCCGTCCGTACCCCGTCCAGCCGCGGCATGACCACATCCAGCGTCACCACATCCGGCCGCACACTGTGCACGATCTCCAGGCACTCGGCACCATCAGCCGCGGTCACGACCTCGAAGCCCTCCAGCTCCAGGTTGACCCTGATCAGTTGCCGGATCACCTTGTTGTCATCCACAACAAGCACCCGGCCGGACGCACCCGCCACACCTCGAAGAGTAGGCGTGCCCCTCTCGATGCGTCCGCGTTTTGCCCATTTCTTCCCCGCCACGGGTGAACCCCCCTCCCCCCAGCACCCCCCACCTCCCCTCCCCCACCCAAACCCTGTCCGGCCCACCTCCCCCAACCTGCTAATGTTCTTCCCGTCGCCCCCGTAGCTCAGGGGATAGAGCAACGGCCTCCGGAGCCGTGTGCGCAGGTTCGAATCCTGCCGGGGGCACCCTGCACTGGGTGCCAAAAGACCCCGCCACCAGCGTCAACGCTGAGGTCGGGGTCTTTGCGTATGCGCAGCCGGAGGCGGCTTGCGGCAGCCGTTTGCCAGCGATCACGTAATGATCTTGATGAGGGCTCTCGCACGTCAGAGCAGCTAGCAAAGCAGAACGCGAACGGCGTGCACCCGACGCCATGCATCAACTCAGGTCCGCAGGATCCATCCAGTCCGGTCCAAGATCCGGTGGTACCCAGGGTGCCGTCTCTGCTCGATCCAGCGCAGGAGTCCCTGCAGCGGCGGGAATGGGTGCCCCATCGATCACTGCGGAGAGCGTTGCCTGCATGTACCGCAAGTAGTCCCGCACATCACGTATCTGCCTTTGCCTATGAGGCCGTCCGATCCCCCGCCACCCGACGTCGTAGGCGAGCTTCACCAGATCGCGGTATCTGCGGCGTACTTCGCCGTCCTGGATCACGAGCAGTTCCGTGTACGTACCTCTCCGTACGGACTCCATTGCCGATACGCATTGATCGCGCGCATGGCTGCTCTGCCTAGGTTGGTCGAGTCCGACGTCGGGGAGGGAAGGGAGCCAGGCGTAAAGATCGGCAAGTCGTTCAAGCAGTAGCCGAGCAGCGGCTCCCTCTCGCTCGTGGGTCGCCGACTGTGCGTCGGCGAGCCGTTGGCTCGAAGCAAGCTGTGCTTCTGCTGAGATCGTCCTCGTAAGCTGCCAGCGAGTGACGAAGAACGTGACCGCTCCGCCGACAAATGTCCCAAAGAGAGCGCTCGCCGTTTGGCCGAGAAGGCCATCTAATCCACTCATGCCTCAATGATCGAGTCCTACGTTAGGCCGCCACAAGGTCGATCACGCTTTACGCGAAAACGTTCGGGAGCCCCGGATCACTCTGGGACTCCTGAACGGCATACGGTGTTGCGGTTCAGTCCGTCTACTGCTTCTCTCCGAGCCCTTGCATGATTCGGTCGTTCATTTCAGCTTCCTGACCGTCGATGCACTTCGCGTAGATCTTCAACAGCACGTCTACCGAGTGACCCGCGCGGGCGGCGACCTCCGGGGCGGGTACGCCGGAGTTGAGCCACCGGGAGACGCCCGCGTGGCGGAGGTCGTACGGCCGGGCCGCCATCACCGAGGCCACCTGAGTGGGCAGGAGCCCAAGCTCTCGGGCCTGCTTCCAGACGCGGGAGTACGAGGAGGCAGCAACGACGTTGCCGTACTCGCTCTGGAAAAGGCGCCCATCGTCCGCCGTGCCGAACACCTTGATGTGGTCGAGGAGCGTTCGAACCAGCGGCGGCGGGATCGGCACGACCCGCACCTCGTCCTTCTCCCTCTGCTTGAGACCGCGCCGGTCGTGCGCCTCGCCAGAGTCCGTCCACGCCTTGCCGACGGAGGGCCGCGTCTCGGCCAATTCGATGCGCCCCCATCCCGACTCCGGCAGGGTGCAGTCGGACCAGCGGAGGCCCAGCGCCTCCCCCGGCCGCAGCGCTGCGTAGTAGAGGCAGCCGAAGAACGCTTGCAGTCGGCGCCCGGTGGCACGGTCGAAGCGACCGACATACAGCGAAGCGGTGCCAGAGAGCACCCGCGTGCACCTGCCAGAGGACAGCCCCCGCGTAGTCGTAACATCGCGGGCACAGCGGCTCGCCGAGGCGAAGATCGTCCGACGGGTGGTGCACGTGACAGCCGACCAAAGCACTGTGCGGGCACCGCTCCCCCGCCCGACGCGGACGACACGCAAGCTGTCGGCCGTTCCGTTCGCGTCGGGTGTGAACCGGCCCGAAGCCGGGAGCCGTCAGCGTGACGAAGACCCGCGGGCGCCCCGCCACGACGACAGGAGTCGACTTGCCGCCGACGAGCCCGGCCCGGATCAGTTGGTACGTGTCGGCCCGGTACGTACGCGCGCAGGCCGGGCAGACGCTCGCCCGACGATTGCCGCACGCGACCAGGAGGCGCCCGCCGTACGACTGGGAGTCGTGCGTCCACAGCACCTCGCCTGTGCGGGGGTCGATGAACGCCGACTGCCCGACGAGGTGAATCGGATTGGCGCAGCCGTTGAGACGGAGGATGTTCCGGCGCCAGGCCGCGAAGTCGGACTCTGCCGCCCTGGCGATGAGGGAGGCCACGCTATTCGGAGTCGCGTTCATCGACGACCGCCCCCGAACGCCTGCCACATGACAGCCGTGATGGCTTCCGGACGGGTCTTGGCGCTGAACCTCAGTGTGGGGTCGGTCAGCCAGAGCGCGGCGGCGTGCGCCGGGCACAGCCAGCGTTCGAAGCCGTCGAGGCCGACCATGACGACTTGTTCCCGGCCGTCGCACGTCGGGCGTTCCGGCTCCCGCAACTCGCAGTCAGGCAGGCGCGATTTGCGCGGGCGGTTGGCGGTGGACACAGTGTGAGTGCTCCTTTCACTGCTCATGTGGCGGATGGAGTGGGCTCCTGGCGGGGTCGGGTTTGGCGACTTCGCGCCCCGCTGGGAGCCGTCCGCGCATAAGCGCGCGGGCCTGGATCTGGGCATGGCTGTCCCCTTCGTCGTGCAGGAGGGGTTCGTCAGAAGCGCAGTTGGCCGAGGAAGGTGCTCAGGCCGGTCAGCGCGGTGGTGATGAGCGGGGCCGCACCGGTCGCGGCGAGCAGGAAGCCGAAGATCCCGCTGATCAGGACGTCCGGGAGCCGCAGGTAGCGGATGCGCAGCAGGAACCAGATGAGGAGGCCGAGCAGTACGACGGCCGACATGGACACCAACACGGTCCGCCCCCTCTCACGCGTCGTCGTCGCGGTCGAGGCGTTCCAGGACGGCGGTTGTGACTGCGGCGCTCTTGGCCGGGCCGAAGTCGCCTGACGCGTCTTGCAGTTCGGCGAGGTACGGCGTCAGGTGTGCGTACGCGGCCGCCGTTGACTCCGCATCCGTCTCCGAGATCAGGTGCGAGCGGGCGCGTTCCCAGCCGTCGCCGGAGGCCAGTACGGCGGTGCCGGCCTGGTCGGGACGGATGGCTTGAGCGGCCTTGAGGGCATCGGGGTTGAGGTCGCCGAGCGCCATCTCCGCTGTACCGGGATCGGCGACCCGATGGCAGACCCGGCCACCGAGTTGAGCGCGCAGCCACCATGGGGCGAGCCTCGAAGATCGGGGCCAACATCGGGCCATTGCGGGCAGGTCCAGAGACTGCCCGAGTCGCCGGAAGCTTACTGGCCCCGATCTCTCACCCCATGGCAGCTCCCGCCCAAACCCGCTCCACCGACCTAAAGTGGGCGTATTCGCCTATCGCTCAGCCCAGATTTTTGAGCAATTCAATTCTAGTGAGGGTATATTGAAAGGTTTCTCGCCCGGTAGTGAGGGACCAGATCCGTTTCTGGTCTACTTCAACTTCGACCAACTGGTTGTAATAAGCCCCTAGGTGAGCAGCCAGGTCGGGATCCACAACAAGGTTGATCCTCTTGCCGTCTTCCAAGATGAGCTGAGGGAAAACAACGGTGCTCACAGTTGAAAGCGTTCCCCGAAAGGTCTGAGGTGAGATCTCTTCCCTAGTTCGCTGAATAGCGTCCCGGAGGGCTAGGGCTCCACGACGACCCAAACGAGCGCCCGATCGATCCAGACCGTTTCGCCAAGACAGGTCGATATCAATTTCTGACTCAGTCAATTCCTCTGCTAGATCATTTAGATGCTTCACGGTTCGCGGGCCAAGCCGGCGCAGATCATCGACTGTTTTAGCCTCTGCCAGTTCATCCTTCTCTACCACGTTCAGAAGACCAAAAAGGCTACGGAACGTCGTATCCAGCAATGTCGGTGAACCCGTCAGCTCCGGGATCTCATTGCCGGTGATTTCTTCCGATGCGCCGCCCAGATGGAAAACAACTGATCCGAAACCGAGTGCCGGTGACAGTCGGAGCTCAGTGGCCTTGAGGATAGCCGTATGGATACTCCCCGCAGCCGTCGCCTTCTTAGCTAGAGCCTGACCACAGGCGGACACTACCTCTTGCAGAGAGCCAAGAATCGACGTCGCTTCCCGAACCGGGACCTCGTGCCCCGGGATGGACCGTCCGTGCATTCGCACTTCGAGCTTAGGACCCTGATCGACATGGGAAATACCAGAGTCGCGCAGCATTGCTTGCAGGCTCGCGCTACCAAGCTCCTCGCTCGTCCGTGGAACGTCAAGATTCGCCGCAGCCAGCCGAGCCCGTAGGGCAGCGGCTCTTTCATGAGAGGTAGTCACGGTATGGCACCTCCAAATAACCACGACGGGGGATGGCATCGGCTGAAACTGGCAGTGCACCTTTAGGCCCGCTGCGATCCCGGAGCCACCAATCGTCCCAATAGCCTCGCATGGCGAAATATTGCAACTCGGCAGGATTACCGTTCACCGTCGGCATAGGAAAGCAAGCCCATGGAATAATAAAAGAGTCTACCTGAAGCCCATGTACAGCCGCCCCAGCACCACCACTCGCAAAGGCAGCAACGATAGACTTATTTGTGTCCGTCAGAGCTTCATACTCGATTCCATTAACAATGAAGACGACGTCAATGTCACCAGGGTCAAGTTTCGAAGTTGTAAAACTTCCTGCAACCCAGACAGCGTGCACGGGAACGATACTCGTAATGGTATCTCGCGCAGTCTCCCAATCATTCCAAATATTCACTCTAGTTGTTGACGAGCTGAATTTATCGCCTTCAACAAACGCTTGCTTGATCTCCTCTTCGGTGCATTGGTAGCGACCAAGCGGCAGCCTCCCCGTTGCAGCCACTAGCTCAGGTATCGGCATATCTGACCCCCTCCGCGCAGCCTCGCACGCACGGTGCAAGAGCCTGAGGCTAGCGCGCCGCTCTGGCCTCAGGCACCCTTATGACACGATTCCAGCATGCCCCCTGCGCGCCCCTGCGGGTCGCACGCCGGGTATGGAAGACCACCAATCAGGTGACGCTTCTAGCAGGGCGGCGGCCCGTGCCCGCTGCGTGCCCGCCTGAGGGGCACGCCAGGGGGAACCACGGAGAACGGCGGTCCGGACGCCCCGCAGGCCCTGCATGGGGCCTTCCCAGGTCACAACTGGGGTGCCGCACTCGTCTTCCAAACTAGGGATGCGCTTCCACGTGCGGTGGCTGCTTCCGGGTTGGGCTGCGGCGCTGAGGCGCCGGTCTCACCCGGAAGCGGCCACGGTGTGACCTTCGTGACGAGCAGAGGGGCTCAGGGGCGGCTCTGCGGGATACCTGTCCGCCACGGTGCGCCGTTGGGGTCGATGCCGTTTTCGTGGGACCATTCGTCCAGTTGCTCGGCCAGGAGGCCGACGGTGAGCAGGCTGGCCAACCGTACGGCGACCTCGGGGCGGATCGTGCCCAGGCACACCAAGTCCTCGCCGAAGACGTTGACGTCGGCCTTCAGCGTGGTGAAGTCGTCCGAAAGTTCTGCTGAGCGGAGTTGTTCCGCCAAGGCTTCTGTGGCACGCCGGCCCTCAGACCAGCCGCGGACGTAAGGCACTCCCGGAGCAAGAGACTCAGCGGGGCTGGCGCACACGCCACGTGGGTCGGTCATGTCGGCTCCCCCTCGTCTCCTGATGACGGGTTGCGGACGGCCGCGATGCCGAGGCGGAGGAGTGCGGCGAGGCGTTCGGCGGTTTCTGGGGAGATGCGGCCGAGGTCGATGAAGCCGTGGCCGAAGGCGTTCATGTCGGCGCGGAGGAAGGGGAAGTCCCGTTCCATGCCAAGGGCGACCAGCACGCGGCGGAGGGAAGTCACGGCATCGCGGGCCGCGTACCACTCGTGGCTGTCGATCGGCGACCAGAGGGCCGCGTCACGCTCCTGTCGCCCGTCACTCGGCATCGGCTGTCTCCTGGCCGTACTTTTCAGCGCGGGCGAGAAGTTTGGCGGAGGCGGCGAGCATCACGGCCAGGGCGACGGTTTGCAGCGGCGAGCCGTGCTGGGAGTGGGTGGGTGCGTTCAGCCACTCGAAGCGGTCGCCGGTCAGGGCCATTGGGCCGGGGACGACGATGTACGAGCCCTCGCTGAGGATGCGGTATTCGGGAGGGGTCGAGGTTTCGCGAGACAGCGAGCCCACGAAGCGCGGCCCGGACTCGGGCGGCAGGAAGAAACCCATCCGGCTCGCCCCGCGATCGACCATCACCGCGCCGACCGGCATTCCGCGGCGCCGGAGTTGGTCGAACGTCTCCATCCCCGTCTGTTGATCGACGGCCAGGACATCGAAAAGCGCTCCGGTGGCGACGAGTTGGGGCTGTCGCGGGTCGTCGAGCCACATCATGCGGCACTGCGTCGGGTCCTCCGACGCCAAACTCAGCCATTCGATTCCGCGGCGTGTCATCATCTGCACGCGCCATCACCCCAAAGCGTCCGGCCGCGGACTGTCCGCCACCACGACCAGCCTCGAACCGCGCCCCCTGAGCTGGGCAGATGACGACAGATGACGTGAGGTGACGAGCAGGAGCAGTACGCGTCATCCGCCGTCCCCCCGCCGGTCCCTCAGTCTGCGGCGAGATCAAGCGCGTAACGCATCGATCACGTAAGGTGATGAGTCAGCCACTAATCGCGCGACGCAGCGAAGAGGCCGGGTGGGATACGTGATCGGCGGAGACGGCGCCCAGATCCGGGCAGCGCGAAAGCAACGAGGATGGGGCCAACTGAGGCTCGTCAACGAGCTGCGTCGGGCTGCGCACCAGCGTGGAAGCGCACTTCCTACGGACGCCAGCGTGAAGCGTCGCATTGCGAGTTGGGAGAACGGGCACAGCCAGCCCGACGAGTTCTACGGTCCGCTCCTTTGCGATGCGCTCGGCGTCACCGGAACCGAATTGGGGCTCCGGCCGAGCGCGGTCGACGGTGAGCCCCAACTCCTCGAAGCCCGCTATCCGCCGACGCCGGACGCGGCGGTCTCGGCCGTTGACCGCCTGTGGCGAGCCGATCTGAACGGCTACGAGCCGCTGTTGACCTCAGAGCCATCCGAACATGCCTGGAGCGACGCGTCGTTACGGTGGCTGGTCGCGCCCGAGCCGGCGCCGACGCAGGCCGCCGACCGTACGAGTTCGCGCGTCGGTCTGGCGGACGTAGCCATGGTAAAGGCCACCAGCGATACGTTCGCCTCGCTGGACGACCAGTTTGGGGGCGAGCACGCCCGGCATGCGGTGATCCAGTACCTCAGCCGCGATGTAGCGCCGCTGCTCGGCGGCCGGTACACCGAGGGCGTTGGTCGCGCACTGTTCTCCACGGTCGCCGAAGCGACGCTCCTGCCGGGTGGATGTCGTACGACGCCTGCCACCACGGACTCGCTCAGCGGTATTTCCTGCAAGCGCTTCGCTTCGCACAGGACGGCGGCGACCGCCGGCTCGCGGGCAGCATCCTGTCGGCGATGAGCCACCAGGCCACGTTCCTCGGCCGCCATACGGAGGCGGCGACACTTGCCCGTGCGGCACGTATGGGCATCTCGGGCGTGGCCACGCCCACGCTCATGGCGCAGTTCCACGCAATGGAGGCACGGGCCCTGGCCCGGACCGGCGACAAGCGCGGCTGCGAACAAGCCCTCACCGAGGCGGCGCGCTTCCTGGACCGCCGCAACTCCGGCGACGAGCCGGAGTGGATCACCTATTTCGATGACGCTGAACTCGCCGCCGAGGCCGCGCACTGCTTCCGCGACGTCAACAGCGCCCGCCAGGCCGTCGAGCACGCCGGGAACGCGATGAGCGGCAGCCACGTACGGTCGGACTTCTTCGTGACGATGGTGCTCGCCGACGCGCATCTCTGGGCGGGCGACGTCGAGGAGGCGTGCCGGGTGGCCCTGGACGCGCTGGACCTGGGCGAGCAGCTCCGGTCCGCCCGGTGCGTCAGTTACCTACGCGAGTTTCGTGCCGCGCTGACCCCGCATGGCACGACCACCGCTGTGCGTGAGCTGCACGAACAGGCGGCAGACCACCGGCTATGGCTGGCGACCGGCCGCGAAAGTGCGTAGGAGTGCGTAGTCAGAAGGGACGCCAATCACGGCGTGTGGCGCCTGTGCGGATCGCTTTCACGCGGCGGGCGAACTCCTCGGCTGCCCTCGGCTCGACCGCGGCCTTCCCACCCATCCAGAGCGTCATCATCAGCTCGCGCAGGTCGGCGAGGACCGGGTAGCCGGGCCAGTTCATGACGTCGAAGCCGTAGTGGTGGACGAAGGACTCGTACTGCTCCCGCGTGTGCCACCCGTACCGGTCGTAGTAAATCGCGGTGAGGATCAGGTCCCATTCACGCGGGGCCAGCGCGAAGCCGTCGAGGTCGATGAGGACCGCCTGCCCGGAGCGGGCGCGGAGCACGTTGCCGATGTTCGCGTCGCCGTGGATCAGGCCGAAGGGCAGAACGAAGTCGAGCCGGCCGTAATCCTTCTCCAACTGGTCGGCCAACTCAGCGAGAAACGCCGCGTCTTCCGGGTGGACGCCGTCACCGAGACCATTCAGCGAGGCCCGCACCTTCGCCATCGGATCGAAGTACGGCAGCCCCAGCGACTCCGGCTCCTCCAACCAGTGAAGCCGCTTCAACAGGTCGGCCAGCTCGGTCACGGTCGCGTACTCTTCCGCGTCCTGGACGCTTTCCCAGAACGTGACCACACGCCCGTCGACCACCGCTGGCTGCGACACCCCCGCCAGCACGCGGTTCGCCGGGAAGTCCTCCGCACCCAGCCATCGGGCTACCCGGACGGCACGCTCCATCTCTGCCAGCGCATCGGGATCGGCAGCGATACGTACGATCACCGGCCGGTCGGCAAGGGCGTACACCGCGTTGGAGCCGAGCCTCAGCAACCGGGCACCGGTCGAGTCCAGGCCGATCGACGCGCATGCCTCACGCAACACGGCGAGGGTCGTCTCGGCCGTGAACTCCACAGCTCCACTACCTGTTTGACCGTCGCCAGCCGCACCAGACACCATGCGACTGACGATACGGGTGTACGGGGACCCCTACAGGCCCTCACGTCATAGGGACGTGATGATCTTCCCCACGGCAAGCGACAGCCACGGCTCCCGCCCAGCTCAGCGCCCCGCGACAGTCAACGGCCTCGCTGGCCTCCGGAGCTGTGTGCGCAGGTTCGCATCCTGCTCGGGGGCACTTCGCCAGGGGTGTCAAAAGACCCTGCCAGCAGCGTCAGCGGTGAGGTCGGGGGCTTTGCGTATGTGCGGCCGGATGCGGCGGACCGCGGCGGCCGTTTGCCAGTGATCGCAGGTCACGACGGGTCGGTGAACGTCTATCCAGGCCAAGGGGAGAAGGCTTCCGACTGGTCGAGACGGAACAGGGGACCGGGGTTCTCGGGGGCCCAGCCACGTGTGAGGGCAGCGCGCACAGCGGAGGCGACATCTGATGGGAGCACCGGGCTGCCCGCCGAATGGACCGCGTTCCGCATGTGCGGTTGATCTGTTCTGACGGTGAGAACTGCGCCGGACCGATCAGCGCGTTCGACCGCGTATGTGCAAGGCGCCCAGCCGAGGAGCTGGTCGTACGTCGGCCTGCGCCGCAGCCGCCACCGGTAGGTCACGCCATCGACCACGATCCGTCGTGATCCCTTTTTCACCAATGTCATACGCACCCCCCTCGGCAGCGCGGATGCTATCTGTTCACGCTCAACCGCCGCGATTGGATTCGGCGAAAGCTGACGGGGACCGCACCAGTTGTGCACCTCACCGGAGTGCGTTCATGCGTTGGCGAGGGAGGGGCGGGGGGCGGGGTCAGGCGGAGACGGGGTAGAGGAACCAGCGGGACTCGTCGTTGGTGCCGCAGGTGGCGATCATGAGGCGGCGGTCGGAGCCGCCGGGGCTGACGTTGCCGGGGCGGATGCAGAGGTTGCCGCTGATGAAGCTGCGGATGTGGACGGCGCTGTTGCCGACGGGTTCGAGCCACCAGAGCTGGTTGTCGGCGAGGGTGCCGTCGCAGTTGGCCTCGTTGAGGGTGGTGCCGGCGGGCTGGGGGCCGCGGTTGGGCATGTCGAGGCAGAGATCGTCCTTGGCGTTGACGAAGAGGACGAGGTCGGTGCCGCCGGGGCCTTTGCCGACGGGCTGGACGCGCATGTTCCAGATCTGGTTGTCGTTGCTGGTGCCGTCGCACTTGTGGGTGTTGACGGACCCGCCGACCTTGCCCGCGCCGAAGTAGGGGATGTCGGCGCACAGCGCCGTCGCGGCGTTCAGGAGCAGCGCGGTGGAGGGGTAGACGGCGATGGTCGGCGTGGGAGTGGCGGTCGCCTTCTTGGACCGCTTCGGCGAAGGCGTCGGCGAGTGGGTGGTGTGGACCGGCACCTTGGGCGTGGCGGAGTGCGACGGCTTCGGCGTCGGCTTCTTCGCGGTCGGGCTGACGGAGCCGGTGGGGAGGTGGGCGAGCCGGTCGGCCGCCTTGGTCTGCGCGGCCGTGAGCTCCTTCGCGTCCTGGTCGGCCTGGTGGCCGCGCCAGGCGCCGATCCCCATGGTGGCGCCCGCGGCGAGCGCCAGTACGGCCGTGGCGCCCGCGACCCTGGAGCCCAGCCGGGAACGCTCCCCCGGCTGGCGGGCACTGCTCGTGAGCACCTCGACGAACCGTGCCCGCCGCCGCCGCTTCGCCTCGTCCTGATCGGTGTCGCTCAACGCCCGTTCCCCACTCGCCAAGAGTCCAACAAAGAGATGCCCATCGCTCAGACGCACATGAAGGCCCTCAGGTCACACCCGGCCAGTCAAGCACCAGGACCGAGGCCAACGGCCGCCCCCGAAACCGGATGGGCACGGAATGGGCACGGAATGAGCAGAAGGACCGGCGGGACGGCGCCGCCCGGCCCGGTGCGGCGTCCACCGGCCGCGTGCCGTGCGCGACGGCGCCCGTACCGCTTGGTGACCGGAGTCCCCCACTCCCCTTGCGCACCACGAGTATCACACGGCGCGCGCACCCCGCTACGGCGGTTCCTCTCGCGGATCCGGTGCCGGTGCGGGCACCGGATCCGCCGAGGCGTCCGGGGCGATCGGCGCTCTCGCCCTCACCGCCTCGTGGCCGGGCGCGGTTCGGAGCCGAAGAAGACCTCGGGCGCCGGTTCCCCGCCGGAGGCGGCCCGGCGCCGCGGGCCACTGGCCGTACCGAAGCCGAGTCGCAGCGGCGCTGACGGCGGCGCGGACAGGGGCGCGGACGGGGGCGAGGACGGGACGGTGGCCGCCACGTGCCGGTCGGGTGCCGAGGGCACCGGAGCCGGGGCCTGGTCCGGAGCCAACTCCGGTGCCGACAGCGGCGATACGGGCGGTACGGGCCGCTGCTCCGGTACGCCGCCGATGGGCTCGGTCGCCGCCCACCGCGCGGTGTACGGAGCGGGGTCCGCCTGCTGGAAGAGCAGGACGGGGCGGCCGTCGTCCGGTCCTGCCGTCCAGGGGGTTCCGTCCGGCGTCAGTACGGTGACCCGGAGCCCGAGCACGGGTGCGGCCACCGCGAGCACGAGCCAGTCCGCGTCATCGGAACCGGTCCCCGTACGTACGGCTTCGACGGCCGCTTCCTCGGAGCCGACGAGCGGCGCCGTCCGTCCGGGGGCGGTCAGGCCCGTGAGCGGCGGCCACAACCGCCTTTCCCCCGGCGGCCGTTGCGCGTCGGTCACGAGCGCGTCGGCCAGGGTGTCCCGCAACTCCTGCGACCCGGCGGGCCGTCCGTGCCCCACGAGCCGTCCGCTCTCCACCGGCGCGACGGCGGTCAACGCGTGGGTCACCGCGTCCCCTTGGTCGAGGATGTACAGCGGCGCCAGCCCGCGCTCGGCCAGCCGGTCCTCCTGCGAGCGTGCGGGGGACGGGAGTTCGGGGGCGGCGTGCGACGGACGTACGGCCACGGGCATCGCCGGTGCCGCTGGTGCCACGGGCATCGCCGGTACCGCCGGTACCACGGCTTCGACCGGTACCGGACGGGACCCGGGCGCCTGCTCCGTGACAGGAGCCTCGTACGTGACAGGGACCTCGCCCGCCGCCGGGGCCTGATCCGTAGCAGGCTCCTTGCCCTTCCCCGGCGGAACGTCCGCGCCCGCCCGCACGCGCGGCGCCGCGAAAGAGGTGCCGGTACGAGGCGTCACGGGAACGTGGACCGCCTCGTCCCCCGGCAGGGCCGGCCCCATGTGCAGGCCGTCGCCGGAGAGCACCGGCACGTACGCGGTCGCGGACGGATCGAGCTCGTCCCATACCTCGGCGACCTGCTCGATGTTCCCGACCTCGCCGATCCAGCCGCTGTCCCCGTACATGATCATGCCGGTCGGGGTGTGGATGAAGTCGTCACCGAAACTGACCCAGCCACCCGGAGACAGGACCGTGCCGTCCGGCAGCCTGATCCAGCCGCCCGGATCGACCTCGTACCCCAACGGCCGTGACGACGACGGCGTGTCGGCCGGAGGCAGCGGCAGGTCGAACACCGCGAACTCACCGGGCCTGTCGGCCGTACGCGGACCCGCCGCAGGAGCGGGAACCCGCACCAGACCCGTATCGGAGCGCGGCTCCATCAGCGTGACCACCCGCCCGATGCCCCACTGCTCCCGGATCGGATCGATCCCCACGTCCGGCGAACCGCCCCGCGCTCCCCACCGGTTGCCCGGCAGATCCCACGAGCCGCTCGGCCGCCCCGCCGAACTTCCCGGCCGCCCCGACGACCCGCTCGGTCGGCTCGACGACCCACTCGGTCGACCCGACGACCCGCCCGGACGGTCCCAAGACCCGCTGGGCCGGCTCGAAGACCCGCTGGGCTGGCCCGACATACCGCTCGGCTGCCGTGACAGTCCGCTCGGCCGCCCCGAGGACACGCTGGACCGGCGCGACAGCCCGCCCGGCTGGCTCAAGGACACGCTCGGCCGCCGCGACGAACTTCCGGGGCGGCCCGACGACCCTCCCGGCCGACCTGACGAACCGCCAATCGGCCGGTTCGAGCCCGGAATTCGAGGGTGCCGGTGCGCGAAGTAGACGTCCCAAGCGTGCCCGGGCGGATACATGTTCCGGACGGGCGACGGCATCGCGAGGTCCTGGTACATGTTGTACAAGCCCTCGTACTGACTGGCCGCGACGGGCGTGCCCGTGAAGTCCATGATGTTGAGGATCGCGCCCGTGTCGATCTGGCTGAGACCGACGTTCAGGTAGTCCACCCCGTCGTGCGGGAGCGGAACGGCCCTCGGGGTGATCGACGGCGCGTTGCGCGGACCGACCAGGAACGGGAAGGGGAACGCGGGGTCTCCGGCGAAGATCGGAGTCGCGTTCACCTCCCACGGGTCGAGCAGCACGATGTTGCGAGGCCGCTCGGGATAGCCGACCGCGATGAACACGTGGTCGGTGTACGGCGCGATGGCGTGCAACGGGTGTTCGCCCGGGTGGAGGTTGAGCGGCACGTGCCAGATCCGCATCCCCGGGGGCAGCTGCCTCCGGTTCAGGAGGACGTAGGTCAGGGCCGCGTGCTCACCGCAGTTGCCGGTGTTGACCAGTGACGCCTGGGCCGCGCTCTGCCCCAACGACTCCTGGATATTGCGGGGTTGAACGCGGGGCACCTGACGGGCCAGGTGGTTGCGCACCAGGAGCGCCCCGCCCGTCGCCGCGACCGAGGACGCCTGATTCGACTGGCCCCCGTGCAGGATCTCGCGTACCCCGGCGAAGATCTCATGGCCGAGGTCCATCAGCCACAGTTCGTTCTGCAAAGGCTCCGACGGGAGCATGTCGGGCGGAAGGGGTTCGCCCATCCCCACCCGCCGTCCGCCGCGACTCGCCGCCTCGGCCGCGTCCCGCTGCGCGTAGTAGTTGGTGTGCCACTGCACGGACTGACGGTTGAGCCGCTCGATGGCGAACCACTGCTCGGGCGCCATGCCGGGCGGCGGAGCCGTCGCGGTCGGTACGTAGAAGGGGGCGGGCTGCCAGCTCGGCAGGCGGGGCGAGGGCGGCGCGTCCGCCATCTCCACGTCCTCCGGCTCGAAGGAGCGCGCAGGCGGCCGACTGGGCCCCGCGGACGGCGGATACGGCTGCCTGCTCGACCCTGCGGACGGCGGGTACGGCTGCCGACTCGATCCGGCGGTGGGCGGGTACGGCTGTCGGCTCGATCCCGACGACGGCGGATACTGCTGCCTGCTCGATCCCGACGAGGGGTACTGCTGCCTGCTCGGCTCGGCGAAGGAGGACTCCCTGCTCGGTCGGCGGGTGAACCCGGAGGAGGGGTAGGACAACACGCCCGTCCGCCGGACCGACCCGGAGGAGGGATAGGACCGGCGGCTCGACCGGCGACCGGAAGACGACACCGGCGGCCTGCTCTCCTCCCTCGGATCGGTGTAGACCGTAGTCCTGGAATACCCTCCCGAACCCGAGTACGACGATGACCCGCCCGGGAGCGACATCGGACGACCGGTCACGATCATCTGCGCGATGGCCTGGCCACGCGGCCGCAGCGGCATACGCTGCCGCCAGTCGGGCAACTGCGCGTGCAGCTCCGGCACATCGGCCACCGTCACCGGCGGATGCGTCGCGTCCAGCCGGTGCAGTTCCGTGTTGATGTCCTGGGCCAGGACCACCTGATCGAATTCACTGAGGTCGGAACCGTGGCCGGACGTCCCCTGCGCGGGAGGCGACGGCACGGCGGACGGCGTCGGCGCCATCGGCCGGGCGACGGGCGCCCAGGCCGCCGCGGGCGTCTCGTCCCAGCCGGAAGTCCCCTCCGTCGCGGGCTCCTTGCCCTTGGCGGACGGACCGGGTGAACCGGATGTGCCCGCCGTGCCCGCCGTGCCCGCCGTGCCCGATGTGCCCGCCGTGCCGGTCGGCACGGGGCCACGGGGCCGCGGCGTCCCGGAGCTGGGGTGCGCGATCGGGGCCGCCGCCTGCGTCTCCGAGTCGGTACGGGGCCGCAGCGGGATGTGCACGGCCTGGTCGCCGGGGTGTACCGGCACCATGTGCAGGCCGTCGCCGGAGGGCACCGGCAGGTGTGGGGCCGCCGACGGGTCGAAGTGGTGCCACGTCTCGGCGATCTGCTCGATGTTGCCGACCTCGCCGATCCAGCCGCTGTCGCCGTGCATGATCGCGCCCGTGGGGGTGTGGATGAAGTCGTCCCCGAAGCTGACCCAGCCGCCGGGCGACAGCACGCTGCCGTCCGGCAGCCTGATCCAGCCGCCCGGATCGACCTCGTACCCCAACGGCCGTGACGACGACGGCGTGTCGGCCGGAGGCAGCGGCAGGTCGAACACCGCGAACTCACCAGGTCGACCGGTCGTACGCGGACCGGTCTCCGGGGCAGGACCGCGCACCAGACCCGTGCCGGAGCGCGGCTCCGCCAGCGTGACCACCCGCCCGATGCCCCACTGCTCCCGGATCGGATCGATCCCCGTGTCCGGCGAACCGCCCACCGTACGGGCCGGGCCGCCCGGCTGGTCCCACGGCATGCTCGGCCGACGCGACGAGCCGCTCGGCCGCCGTGAAGAACCGCTGGGCTGACCCGAAGAGCCGCCAGGCTGGCGCGATGAGCCGCTGGGCCGACGCGAAGAACCGCTGGGCTGACGCGACATGCCGCTCGGCTGCCTCGACGGCCCGGCCGGCCGACCCGAAGAGCTGCTCGGCCGGCTCGACGAACCGCTCGGCCGGATCAGGCCGGACGGCTGACCCGACGGACCACCCGGCCGGATCAGCCCCGACGGCTGACCCGACGGACCACCCGGCCGGATCAGACCCGACGGCTGACCCGACGAACCGCCCGGCCGGATCAAGCCGGGCTGCTGGGGGTGCCGGTGCGCGAAATAGGCGTCCCACGCGGGGCCGGCCGGATACATGTTCCGGACGGGCGCCGGCATGGCGAAGTCCTGATACATGTTGTACACCCCCTGGTACTGGCTGGCGGGGAGAGGCGTACCGGTGAAATCCATGATGTCGTGGACTTCGTGCCCGATCTGACGATGGCCGATGGCCAGGTAGTCGATTCCGTCATTCGGCAGAAGAACGGCCCGCGGGTTGATCGACGGCGCATTGCGCGGACCGACCAGGAACGGGAAGCGGAAAGCGGGATCCCCGGCGAAGATCGGAGTCGCGTTCACCTCCCACGGGTCGAGCATGACGATGTTACGGGGCCGCTCGGGATAACCGACCGCGATGAACACATGGTCGGTGTACGGGGCGACGGGGTTGTCGCCGCGTTCACCCCGGTGCAGATTCAGCGGCACGTACCAGATACGCATGCCGTCGGGCAGCCTGTGCCGGTTCACGAGCGTGTAGGTCAAGGCCGCGTGCTCACCGCAGTTGCCCGTGCCGGTGATGGATGCCGTGGCCGCGCTCTGCCCCAGTTGTTCCATGGTATTTCTGGGCTGCTCCCGGGGAGCGACCTGCCGGGCCAGGGAAAGGCGAATCTGGAGCGCCCCGCCCGTCGCCGCGACCGAGGACGCCTGATTCGACTGGCCCCCGTGGAGAATGCGGCGTACGTCGGCGAAGACCTCATGACCGAAGTTCAACAACTCGATCTCGCGCGGCAGCGGCTCGAACGGCAATGTGTCGTGCGGAGAGACCGGAATTCCCTGATTCCGCAGGTTCTGGCGGATCGCCTCCTCTTGAAGGCCCATTCGCCGGTAGTAATCGGTGTGCCATCGATCGGAGATCCGCTGGGCCTCCAGGATGTCGTGCCAATGCCTGTCGGAGATGCCGTGGGGCCGGACCGTCGCGGTCGGCGCGTAGAAGGGGGCGTGCTCCGGGGGCGGCGCGTCCATCATCTCCACGTCCCCGATGTCAGAGAAGGGGGTGCGCGGTCGGCTCGAACTCGGCGGCGGGTACGGCTGTCGGCTCGATCCCGACGGCGGCGGGTACGACTGTCGGCTCGATCCCGACGGCGGCGGGGCGTACGACTGCCCGCGCGACCCGGAGCTGCTGGGCTGCCTCCTCGGCGCAGGGGCGGGCGGCGCGATCGGTCGGCGGCCGAGCGCGGAGGAGGGGTAGGACAGCAGGCCAGGCCGCTGGACCGACCCGGGGGAAGGATAGGACCGCCGGCTCGACCGGCGCCCGGAGGACGAGACCGGCGGCCTGCTCTGCTCCCTCGGGTCGGTGAAGACGGACGTCCTGGAATATCCTCCCGAACCCGAATGCGAGGACCCGCCGGGGAGCGACAGCGGCTTGCCCGTCACCATCGTCTGCGCGATCGCCTCACCGCGTGGCCGCAACGGCATGCGCTGCCGCCAGTGGGGCAGTTGGGCGTGCAGCTCGTCCACGTCCCCGGGGCGGACCGGAGGTCGGCGTGGATCGAGCCGGTGCAATTCGCGGTTGATCTCGTGCGCCAGGATCACCTTGTCGAATTCGCTCAGACCGGGACCGTGGCCCGACCCCTCCTGCCCATGCGGCTGTTCACCCGGCGGCACGTGCTCCGAGGGGGGTGCCTCCTCCGACGCGGGCTCCTTGCCTTTGCCCTTGCCCTCATCGGTCGCGGGCTCCTTGCCCTTGCCCTCGTCCGTCGCGGGCTCCTTGCCCTTGCCCTCGTCCGTCGCGGGCTCCTTGCCCTTGCCCTTGTCCGACGAGGCGGGGGCCGGCTCGGTGGTGGTCTCCGACGTCGACTTGCCGTTCTGGGGCTGCTTGCCCTCCTTGCCGGAGGGAGCGGGCGACTTGGGCTCGGGGGCCGCGGTGGTCGGCGGGGCCTCCTTCGTGTGCGGTGCGGCGGCCGGGGGTTCCTTGCCGACCGGCGGTACGGTCTGGCCGCCGTCGGGCCGACTGCCGTTCCCGGCACCGGAGTCCTTACCGGAACCGGGCTCGTGCGGCGGCGGCGCGGTCTCGATCTGCGTGTGGCTGCTGTTGCCCTGGTTAGGACGCAGATTGCCGGGGCCGTCGCCCGAACTCCCGTTGCCGGAGTTCGGCCGCCCGCCCGGTACGTCGTCGAGCGTCGCAGGACCGTCGTAACCGGGACCCTTGCGCGTTGGCTGCTTCGGCGCGGGCGGCAGCTTCGGTCCGGCCCCGTGCGAGCCGTCGCCCCGGTTGCCTGAACCGGGCGGCTTCCACAGGCCGTTCGGGTCCGGGATGCCGCCGCCCAGGCGGTGTCCCGGATTCTCCATCGGATCGGAGCTGACGGGCTTGGACGACGTTCCGGATGACGTCCCGGACGATCCGCCCCGACCCGGCTCCTTCCAGCCCGAATCCGGCGCGGGCTTCGCGCCGCCCAAGGTCCGGCCGGGATTCGCCATCGGGTCGGAGTGCGACTCCGGCCCGCCGGAACCCTGCGGCTTCGTCTCCGGCGCGGGGAACGGATTCTCACCCGGACCACCCAACCGACGCCCCGGATTGTCCATCGGATTCGGACTCAACGGCACCGGCGACGACTCAGAAGAACCACCCGAACGCGGCTCCCTGGCCGGTACCGGCTTCCCGTCGCCCAGCGTCCGACCGGGATTCGCCATCGGGTCGGAGTGCGACTCCGGCCCGCCGGAACCCTGCGGCTTCGACTCCGGCGCGGGGAACGGATTCTCACCCGGACCACCCAACCGACGCCCCGGATTGTCCATCGGATTCGGACTCAACGGCACCGGCGACGACTCAG
>NZ_JBVHMF010000022.1:110329-149527 GCF_055558595.1 Streptomyces sp. NPDC025721
AAGAACCACCCGAACGCGGCTCCCTGGCCGGCACCGGCTTCCCGTCGCCCAGCGTCCGGCCGGGATTCGCCATCGGGTCGGGGCCGGTGCCGCTCGAAGCCGGGGGTTTCGATGTCCCGCCCTGACGGTTCCCGCCCTGGGAGTTCCCGCCCTGGGAGTTTCCGCCCTGCGGATTCCCGCTCTGGTGGTTGCCTCCCTGCGTGTTGCCGCCCTGGGAATTCCCTCCCTGCGGGTTCCCGCCCTCCTTGCCGGAGGGCACCGGCGGTTTGGGCGCGGGGGCCACCGGGGTCGGCGGGGCCTCGCCCGGAGGCGGTGCGGTCTCCGTCGTCTCCTTCCGGGGCGGCGGCGCGCTCTGGCCGCTGTCGGAGTGACTGCCCTTGCCGGAGCCGGAGTTCGTGCCGGAACCGGGCTCGTGCGGTGGCGGCGCGGTCTCGATCTGCGTGTGGCTGCTGTTGCCCTGGTTGGACCGCAGATTGCCGCCGCCGTCGCCCGAGCCCGCCGCGTCGCCGCCGTTCTGCCGCCCGCCCGGCTTGTCGCCGAGCGTCGCGGGCTGGTCATGGCCGGGACCCGTACGCGCCGGGGCCTTCGGCGCGGGCGGCGCCGTCGATCCGTTGTCGCGCGGACCACCGCCGCGGTTGCCAGAACCCGGTTCCTTCCAGAGGCTGTTGGGGTCCGGCTTGTCGCCGCCGAGGCGGTGCCCCGGCCCGTCCATCGGATTCGACCCGCCCGGCCCGCCGGGCTTCCCTTCGGCGCCCGATCCGGACGATCCGTCGGAGCGGCCGTGGGAACTCGTCGCGGGATAGTCGTACCCCGGCCCGGTCGGCTGCGCCTTCGACGGACCGTTGCTGCCCGGCGCGTCCGGATTCGGTTCCTTCCAGAGGCTGTTGGGGTCCGGCTTGCCGCCGCCGAGGCGGTGGCCCGGCCCGTCCATCGGGTTGCCGGAGCCCGACCCGTCGGGACGGCCGTGGGAACTGGTCGCCGGGTAGTCGTAACCGGGCCCGGTCGGCTGGGCCTTGACCGGCCCGCCGCCCTCGGCCTTCGTGCCGGGACCGGGGAACGGATTCTCGCCGGGACCGCCCAGCCGCCTGCCCGGATTGTCCATCGGATTCGGGCTCAGCGGCTTGGCCGACCCACCGGACCCCTTGGACCCGTTGGAACCGCTCGAATCGCCGGAACTCTCGCCGTACGGGCGGTCCTTCACGCCGTGCGGGTTGCCGGGCGGAGCGCCCAGCGTCCTGCCCGGGTCCTTCGCACCTCCCGGTGAGCCGTCGCCCTTGCCCGAAGAGCCCGACGACCCGTTAGAACCGCCGTCACCGTACGGGCGGGACGTCACCCCGTGCGGGTTGGCGGGCGGAGCGCCCAGCGTCCTGCCCGGATCGGACTCGCCCTTGCCCGACGAACCCGATGAACCCGATGAACCGGACGAGCCCGACGACCCGTTCGAACCGCCGTCGCCGACCGGACGGGTCTTCACCCCGTACGGATTGGCCGGCGGAGCGCCCAGCGTCCTGCCGGGGTCCTTCGAACCCCCGGCGGAGTCGTCGCCCTTGGGGGCGGGCGCGCCGATGTCGCTGCTGTGGTGGCCGCCGCCGGGTCCGCTGTTGGTGCCGCTGAACTCGCCGCCGGAGGAGTTCTTGGTGACGATCGGTCCCGAGTCGGGGGCGGGACCGGCCTTGCCCGATCCGTCGGTGATCGGCGTCGCGTGGTCGCCGCCGCCGATCCGCGACGGGGGCGGACCGATCGGGGACTTCCCGCCGCCGCCACCGCCCAGCGGTTTGCCGCCGATCGGCGTGGGAGGCGGAGGTGAGACGGGCGGCGGGGCACCGGTCTTGGGGCCGGAGCCCGGCTTTCCCGGACGCGGGGTGTAGTGGAAGGCCCCGAGCCCGCCGCTGATGCCGCCGAAGGCACCGCCGATGCCCAGGCTCCACGCCTCCATGCTCCAGTCGACCTCGTAGTCGGTACCGGCGATGTCCGCGCCGATCTTGCCGACGGCGATGTCGAAGGCGAGGTTGGACGCGGCGCCGATGACGGCGCTGCCGGTGATCTCGATGACCGCGGTGGCCACCGAGCCGATCCGGGCGGCCATCTGGGCCATGATCGGGATCAGCCGGGCCAGCAACTGGCCGATCATGGCGAGCAGTCCGCTGAGCAGCGGGCCGAGGGCGAAGAACACGGCGCCGAGCAGGGCGCCGAGGATGTCGGCCCACATCGCGGCGTTGAGCTTCTTCGCGTACTCCGCCGCGGCCTTGTGCAGTTCGTCGGCGTAGCGGTTGATCGTCTGGCCGATGGTCCAGGCGGTCTCGGCGGCGCTGTCGATGGTCGGGGCGACGCCCTCCTGCCAGGCCAGGCGCGCTTCGTCACCGGCTTTGCCGGTCATGCCGAGCTCGGAGACGTAGCCGTTGACGGCGACCTTGCGCTCGTGGAGGTCGTCGCCCATCCGGATCCAGGCGTTGCCCAGTTCGTAGATGTCGTCGAGCTTGATGGTGTTGAGTACGGAATCCGCGTCAGCCATGGTCGGGGCCGCTTTCCTCGGGCGTACCGCTGCTACTCGGACGGGTGCTGTTCTCGGGGCCGCCGCCCATGCGGGTCACGGGTCCCGTGACGTACCGGGCCACGTCGGGCTGCCTGGCGGCGGGTTCGGGGGAACCCGGATCGTCGCCGTGCCCCGCCACGACGCCCGCGGGCACCGGCTCGGCGGCGGGGCCCGGTACGCTCACCGGCTCGCCGCCTTCACGAAGAGCCGTTCCGCCGGGGTCCGTCCCGCCAAGGCCCGGTCCGTCAGGGGCCGTTCCGCCAGGGCCCGTTCCGCCGGGGGCCTCTTCGCCCAGCTCGTCGATGGCGACCTGGACGATGGCGGGGACGGCGGAGCTGCGCCGGATCAGCGTGCCGCGGCCCGGCTGACGCCGGTAGGCGCGCTGGTCGCCGATCAGGACGCCCTCGCGGTGGTCGCCGGACAGCAGCAGCCCGTCGGTGCCGATCTCCTTGAGCTTGCTCAGCAGGGGGTCGGACAGCAGGGCGCGGCTGGCACCGCCGACGCGGCGGGCGAGCACGAGGTGGAAGCCCAACTCGGCGGCCTGCGGGATGAATTCGGCCAGCGGCGCGAGCGGGCCGTGGCCCATGGTGCCCGCGGCCAGGTCGTAGTCGTCGGCGACGACGTACAGCTCGGGGCCGTGCCACCAGTCGCGCGCGGCGAGTTGGGTGGCGGTGACGTCGGCGGGGGGCATCCGGGTGCGCAGTGTCTCGGCGAGGGCCTGCGCCTGGGCCGCGACCAGGTCGGCGTTGCCGCCGCGGGCGCCGATGTACTCGTCGGGCACGGTGCCCAGCAGGCTGTGCCGGTAGTCGACGACCATGAAGCGCAGGTCGCGCGCGCTGTGCCGGGCGGCCAGGCCGCGCATCCAGGCGCGCAGGAACGCGGTCTTGCCGGAGCCGGAGTCGCCGAAGACGACGAAGTGCGGGGCGTCGGCGGTCAGGTCGAGGCCGACCGGGCGCTGGTCGGACTCGCGCAGGGCGATGGGCACTTCGCGGGCGCCGAGGGCGGGGCCGTGGCCCTCCCAGCGCTCGGCGGGCGGCAGCGCGGCGGCGGCCGCCAGCTCGCGGACGGTGATCCGCGCGGGCAGCACGCGCAGCGCCGGGGCGGCGGGCCGCCGCCAGCTCTCGGCGAGCCGGGCCACCAGCGCCTGCCCGGCCTCGGCGAGCCCTTCGACGCTGTCGACGGCGTCGAGCCGGGGCAGCGCGATGTGGTGGGTCAGGCCCGCGGCGGCAAGGCCCCGGCCGGGGATGCTCTGGCCGAGCGCGCGGGCGGCGGGGCGGCTGATCTCGGACTCGGTGGGGTCGTTGAGCCGCAGTTCGAGGCGGCCGGGGATGCTGTCGCGCAGGCCGATCCGTACCTCGGCCCAGCGGTTGGCGGTCAGCCAGAGGTGGACGCCGACGCCGAGACCGCGGGTGGCGATCTCGGTGAGGGTGACGACGGCGTTCTCGTCGGTGGTGTGCAGGGCGGCGAGGTTGTCGACCACCAGCACGACGTCGGCCGACCGTACGCCGTCGGGGACTTCGCCCGCGGCGCGGCGGGCGCGCAGTTCGGCCGCGGACTGGATGCCCAGGTCGCGGAACATCTGCTCGCGCGCGGTGACCAGGCCGGTGATCTCGGCCAGCACCCTGCGGACCCGCTCGTCGTCGCGGCGGCCCGCGATGCCCGCCACGTGCGGTGCGTCGCCGAGGCCGTGCAGCGAGCCGCCGCCCATGTCGATCCCGTAGAACTGGAGCTCGTCGGGGGTGTGGGTGAGCATGGCGCTGAGCATCGCGGTGCGCAGGAAGGTGGACTTGCCGCTCTGCGGGGCGCCGACCAGGGCGATGTGGCCCTGACGGCCCGCCAGGTCCAGTACGAGGGGCTGCTGTTCCTGCCGGGAGGGCACGTCCAGCACGCCGACCGGGAACTTCAGCTCGCCGGAGTACGGCCACAAGGCGCAGCGCAGGCCCAGTTCCGGGTCGGCCTCCGGTTCGCCCAGCAGCGGGTCGAGGGTGAAGCGCGGGGGCAGCGGCGGCAGCCACACCTGGTGGCCCGCGGTGTCCTTGTCGGCCAACCGCTCGACGGCGAGCTGGAGTTCGGTCGCGCCGCCCTCCGGGTCCCAGTCCCAGCCGGGCGTCTCGGCCTCGTCCGCGGCGAGCGGCGCGAGGTCGCCGTGCACGGCGAAGGGCACGGGTTCCAGGGCCGGTCCCGCGCTGTCGGCGTCGTGGTCCTGGTAGGGCGCGGAGACGTACGCGACGCGGAAGCGTTCGTAGACCGACTCGTCCACCTTGAGGTAGGCGGAGCCGGGGATGGCGGGCAGCGTGTACGCGTCGGAGGTGCCGATGACGGCGCGGGACTCGGCGGCGCTGAAGGTGCGCAGGCAGATCCGGTACGACAGGTGGGACTCCAGGCCGCGCAGCCTGCCTTCCTCCAACCGCTGGGTGGCCAGCAGCAGATGCATGCCGAGCGAGCGGCCGACCCGGCCGATCTGCACGAACAGGTCGATGAAGTCGGGGCGTTGGGAGAGGAGTTCGCCGAACTCGTCGACGATGATGAGCAGATAGGGCAGCGGCTCCAGCGGTTTGCCGTTGATGTCGGTGGCGCCCGCCGCCTGCCGCAACTGGTATTCGCGGACGGAGTCGACGTTCCCCGCCTCGCGCAGCATCCGCTGCCTGCGCTGCTGTTCGCCGCGCAGCGCGTCGCGCATCCGGTCGACGAGCGCGAGGTCGTCGGCGAGGTTGGTGATCAGGCCGGAGACGTGCGGCAGTTCGGTGACGCCCGCGAACGTGGCGCCGCCCTTGAAGTCGACCAGGACCAGGGCCAGGTGCTCCGGCGCGTGGGCCATGGCGAGTCCGGTGACCAGGGTGCGCAGCAGTTCGCTCTTGCCGGAGCCGGTGGCGCCGACGATCAGTCCGTGCGGGCCGATGCCGCCCTGCGCGGACTCCTTGAGGTCCAGGGTCAGCGGTTCGCCGGTGCCGGTGACGCCGATGGGGACGGAGAGCAGTTCTCTGTCGTCGGGAGCGCGGCGCAGGGCGGCCGGGTCGAAGTGGGCGATGTCGGGGACGCCGAGCATGTCGGAGAGGGAGACGTGTTCCGACAGGACCTGTTCACGCTCGCCGGTCAGCCGCAGCGGGGCCAGCGAACGGGCGGTGGCCTCCAGGACGCCGGGCGCGACCTCGTCCACGACGGCCTGCTCGACCGGGGCGTGCAGCGCGGCCGTACGGCCTTCCAGCGCGAGGCCGCCGCGGGCGTCCGTGCGGGCGCGTACGTCCACCCGGCCCGGCTCGGAGCCCTCTTCCTCCACCAGGCACACCACGTGCACGCCGAGGTCGGGGCCCGCTTCGGTGAGCAGGTCGGACAGCAGCGCCGAGCGGGCCCACGGCGCGTCGGGCTCGTATCCGTCGAGGAAGACCACCACGTGACTACGGGGCCTGGTGTCGCGCTGGGAGATCAGCCGGGCGTTGCGCTCGGCGCGGGCGGCGACCGCCCGGTCGAGGGTGGCCTGGAGGTGGTCCTGGAGTCCTGCGAGGTCGTCGGCGAGCAGCGGCACGACTTCCTGTTCACGGCGCTGGGCCTGGTCGGGCTGCTGGGCGTGCGGCAGCCACTTGGCCCAGTCCCAGTCGGAGTTGCCGCCGGTGACGACGGCGATCCGCACGTCGTCGGGGGCGTGCAGCACGGAGAGCTGGAGCAGCAGGGTCTGGGCGAGCTTGCGGGTGCGGTCGCGCGGGCCCAGCAGGCTCACCACGCCCGCGGCGCGCAGGTCGAGCCAGGCGGCCTGGTCGGCGACGGTGCCGTGCGCGCGGACCAGTTCGGCCGCGGCGTGCTGGCAGGGCGTGTCGACGTCGATGGTCGGGTCGTTCTGCCCCGGCATCTGGAGTGCGTCGGCCGCCGCCACCGTGCCGGTGCCGAGCCGCAGGTGCAGGAAGTCGTCGTCGCCCGGGCGGCGTTCCCAGACCCGGCGGCGGCGGGTGGCGATCGCCCAGAGCCGGTCCGGGTGCGGGTGCCGCCAGGCGTCGGCGGCGCGCTGGCCGAGCTGGGAGCGCATGACCTGCTTGCGCACCCCGGCCAGATACTCCAGGTACCGCTCCCGCTGCCGGCACTGGTTGCGGCGGCGGTGGCTGCGCAGTTGCATCCGGACGCCGATGGTGATGCCCACGGAGACCACGACGAAGGCGATGCCCAGCAGGATCATCCACGCCTTGCCGTAGGCGATCATGTACGCGGCCATGCTCATGCTGGACAGCAGGGGCAGCAGGAGCATCAGCCAGCCCGCGGCGCCCTGCGGCTGTGGCCGCTGGGGCAGGCCGGCCAGTTTCGTCCGGCCCTCCGGCATCGGCGGGGGCGTGATGCGGACGGGGCGGTGGAAGGGGATTCGACTCACGATGGCTGCCTAGCGGGCTGTCGGGGCGGTGGGGGCGAGGTGGCGGGGGCGGTGCGCCGGCACTAGAACTCCATGGTGACCGCGGTCTTGTTGGGGTCGGTGACCGCGGCGGGCGGCTTGTCGCTGGACTTCCCGTCGTCACTGGTCAAGGCCGTGCGGAACGACTTGAAGGCGTCGGCGATGCCGTCCTCGGCGGTGGTGTAGTTGTACGCGGCCATGCCGACCCCGTCGGCCAGCGCGGACAGAACTCCCTTGTGCGGGTCGTCCTCCGTGCCGAACAGCTCGGTCATGACCGACACCCACTTCTTGTTGACCTCGTCGGCGTCCGAGGCGGCCTGGCCCTGCCAGGCGACGTGCAGTCCCTCCAACTGGCCCCGGATGGTGGTGAGGCTCGACAGGACGGTCTTGCTGAGGGTGACCAGGTCGTTGGCGTCGGACTTCAGGCCCGTCGGGGAGATGTTGAGGACGGAGGTGTCGTAGTCGGCGGTGCCGGAGTCGGCCATGACGCGCCTTTCTCGGGGAGCGGATACCGGTGCGGCACCTGCATGCTGACAATTCCTCATATAAGTGGTAAACCTGGCGGTGTCCTGCCGGGCCCATGCTTGGCGAACCGGCCGTGCGGTCGGCGCGAGAGAGACGAGGCAGACGACGTGACCGATCCGATCACCTCGAAATACGACACCACTCCGCTGCCCGATCCGCCCGCGGACGGGTCGGAGACGCCCAACCCCGACCACGACAAGAACCTCGACGGCCTCGTGCCGACCGACAAGGTCATCTGGTCCACCCCGCCGTCCTTCAACATCGACCCGAAGGACAGCCAGTCCGACCAGGGTTCCGGCCCCGACCCGAACTCGTACGAGGCCGCGGCGGACCTGAAGATCGACCTGAGCGCGGTACGCGTCGCGGAGAAGTCGATGCTCACGGAGGCCCGCGGCGCGGTCGACCGGTACGAGGAGCTGCGCAAGCGGGTCATGGCCGTCAAGGGCCATGTCTTCGGGCAGGGCGCCCAGGACAAGAACGCGGAGGGCGAGGGCCACACCTCGCTCTCGTCCGGGTACGACCCGTCGGTCGGCAAGACGCACGACAACCCGTTCGCCGAGACCGGCGTGAAATTCGGCGCGGACATGAACCCGGCCCAGGACCGCGCCCTGCTCCAGATCGGCTCGACGCTGGAGAAGCTCGGCGAGTACATCGCGCTGCTCAACCACTCGGGGCAGGTGTACGCGCACACCGACCGGGAGTCGCGCTTCCCGCCACCGCCCGCGGGCTGAACGCGCCGCCGCGTACCGTCCACGCGGTGCGCGGCGGCGGCACTCAGCCATGGGTCCCGCCGTCGCTGAGGTTGTTCAGATTGACGTGCTCGGAGTCGTGGTAGTTGTTGTACGACGTCGTCATCCGCGAGGCGATGTCCTTGAGCAACTCGTCCAGTTCGTGCTGGACCTTGTGGAACCACGTCATCATCGCCGCGAACGACTCGTGCGACGGGCTGGACCAGTCGGCGCCGATCTGCTTCACCTTGGCGTCGATCGAGTTCATGGTGGTGGTGATCGTGCCGGACTCGCGTTTCACCACTCCGATCGCGTCGTTCAGCGCCGCGAGGTCCGCGCGCCACTCTTCCGGGGTCGGTTGGTCCGACATCCGCGGGTCACCTTCCTTTCAGCCGCTCCGAAGTCCTGTGCCGAAGTCCTGTGCCGGGCCTGCGCCGAAGTCCTGTGCCGGGCCCGCCGCCGTACGGTGCGCCCGCCGGGCAGCGGGGCGTACGTCCGCCCGCGCGGTCAAGCGGCGCCTCCCGGGGGGAGGTCGGCGGGCAGCAGTGTGGTGAGCAACTCCACGTCGGCCGCCGCGAGATCGACGGCGCTCAGGTCGAGTTCGGCCACGCGGTACGCGTGCCGCTCGGTCATCCGCTGGAACACCTGCCGCGCGCTGCGCCCGTTGCCGAACTGCTCGCCGCGCGGGACGGCCGCGAAGTAGTCGTGCAGCGCGGCCGTCGTCTGCGGCGCGAAGGTGTACTCGTGGTCGACGGCCTGGTGCTCCACGATCCGCACCAGCTCCTCCGAGGTGTAGTCGTCGAAGAGCAGGGTGCGGGTGAAGCGCGAGGCCAGGCCCGCGTTGGACTCCAGCAGCCGGTTCATCTCGCTCGGGTATCCGGCGACGATGACCACCACCTCGTCGCGGTGGTCCTCCATCAGCTTCACCAGCGTCGAGATGGCCTCGGAGCCGAAGTCGGTGAACTGCCCCTGCGGCACGAGGGAGTACGCCTCGTCGATGAAGAGCACCCCGCCCAGCGCGCGCCGGAAGACCGCCGTCGTCTTGGGCGCGGTGTGGCCGACGTACTCGCCGACCAGGTCGCCCCGGTCGGCCTCGACCAGGTGTCCGCGTTCGAGCAGGCCGAGCGCGGCGAGGAAGCCCCCGTACAGGCGGGCCACCGTGGTCTTGCCGGTGCCGGGATTGCCCGCGAAGACCAGGTGCCTGCTCAGCGGCGGCGCCGCGAGCCCGGCCTCCTGGCGGACCTTGACCATCTGCATGAGCTTGGTCAGCGTGACCACGTCGCGTTTGACGCTGTCCAGGCCGACCAGGCGGTCCAGCTCCACATGGAGTTCCGCGAGCTTCGCGCGGGCCGCCTCCGCGGTCGACTCGGTCTCACCGGCGGCCTGTTCGGCCTTCTCCGCGGCCGAGCGGGGCGCTCCGGCGACGGCGGGCACCGCGACACGCCCCTCCTCCCCCGCCGCCGGGGGCGCGAGGGTCGGCAGGAGCGGATCGGTCGCGTCCTGGACCAGGCAGTCCTCGGCCCGCACGTCGGCCTCGTCGTCCCGCAGCAGGTCGGTGTCGGTGCCGTCCACGGTGCAGCGGCGCAGCAGGAAACGCGAGCGGGCACCGGCGTAGACGGCGGGGAAGCGGCTCTTGGTGAGGTGGCAGTCCTCGTACAGGCCCTCGCCGCCCTCCTCGACGAACAGCGCGTTCTTCGCCGCGCCCTCGACGGTGAGGCCGCGTACGCGGGGCCGGGCCCCGGCGCGTACGACGACGCCGCTGCCGCGCGGCTCTCGGACCGCGCCGCCCTCCACGACGGCCGTGCTGCCCTCCTCCAGCAGCAGGCCCGCGGTGCCGCTGCCGGTGACGGTGACGTTCTCCAGCCGGGCGCCGGTGTCCCGGCCGACCCGGACGCCGGTCTCGCCGGAGGCGGTGATCTCGCACTCCGCGAGCAGCGGGCGGTGCGTGGTGTGCAGGTGTACGCCCTCCCGGCCGCCGGACACCCGGCAGCCGCGGACGGCCGCGTCGCCGCCCTGCACGTACACCCCGGCCAGGCCCGCGTCCGTCATCTCGCAGTCGTCCGCGAGGAGTTCGGACCGTTCGGTGACCCGCACGCCGTACTCGGGCGAACCGCTGACGGTGCAGCCCCTGGCGTGCAGGCGGGCCCCGCCGCCGAGGTGCACGCCGGTGTACGCGGTGTCCCGTACGGTGCAGCCGGTCAGCGTCACCTCCGCCTCGGCCACCGCGTACAGGCCGTTGGCGCCGCTGCGGGCGAAGGTGGAGTCGTGCGCGGTGGCCCGGCCCGCCCCGCTGACGGCCAGCGCGGTGTCCTGGCAGTCGACGGCCCGCACGCCGGTCAACTCGGCGGTGGCCTCGGCCGTGACCAGGATCGCGGCGCCGGTGGTGTGGTGCACATGGCAGCCGTCGAGCAGGACGGAGCTGCTGCCGTCGGCCAGTACGCCGGCGCCCTCGGTGCGGAAGATCTCGCAGTCGCGCAGCCGTACGCCCGGGGTGTCGTGGCCCGGGCGGGCGGCGGATCCGGTGGCGGGCGCGGCCGGTTCGGCGTCCTCGCCGTGGGCGGGGGGCCGGTGACCCGCGCCGGAGGCCGCGCGGGTCAGGCGGCCCGCCGTCTCGCGGACCCAGACGCCCGCGGCGCCCGTCTCGTGCAGGCGGCAGTCGCGCAGCGCCGCGGTGGCGTGTCCCTCGACCACGACGGCGGTGCCGCCGCTGCCGCGGACGTCGCAGCGGGTCAGCGTCGCGTGCGCGCCGCCCGTGAGCAGGACGCCGCGCCCGCTGGCGCCGTCCACCAGGGCGTCGGTCAGCTCGGCGCGCGCCTCGTCCTCGACCACCAGGCCGTCGCCGACGCAGCCGCCGACGGTCAGATTCTCCAGTGTGGTGCGGCTGGTGCCGGTCAGCCGGACCGCCGCGCCCTCGGCCTTCCGTACCGAACAGCCGCTCAGCAGCGGGGCGGCGGTGCCCGCGACCTCGATCCGGCCGCCGGTGATCTCGCAGTCCCGCAGCACCGGTTCGCCCGCGCGCACCAGCAGCGCGGCCTCGCGGGGCACGGCGGACACGAGGGTGAAGCCGCGGATCTCGGCGCGGCCCGCGTGCACGGTGACGGCCGGGCCGCGGACGGCGACCAGCCGTACGGCGCCCTTCGCCACCAGGGTGACATCCTTGTCAAGCAGCAGGCTCTCGCTGTACGTGCCCGCCTGCACGGTGATGACGGCGCCGGTGTCCGCGCTCCGCACGGCCGCCGCGATGGTGCGGTGGCCGCCCCAACTGCCCGGCGCCACGCGCTGGGCGGCGGCCTTCACCGGGCGCTCCCGGGGGTCGCCGACCGGGTCACGGGGCGGGTCGAGGAGCGCGTCACAGGGCGGACGTGCCGGGTCCCGGGTCGCCCGGCCGCGGGTCGCTCGGTCACAGGCCGCTCCCCAGGTCGGCCAGCCAGCCGAAGAGGCCGAACACCCCGGCGGCCAGCGGTACGGCGGCCACGAACAGAACGCTGGTGACGGCCGCGGGCCAGGTCGGGCGGTCCGGCTCGATGGGCCGCAGAGCCGCGCCGAAGGCGAGGAAGAGTCCGCAGGCGACCAGGACGGCGCCCACGCCGAAGGCGGCCAGCGGGCCCGCCAGCCGCGAGTCGAACGCGTACAGCGGCACCCGTACGGTCAGCGCCACGAGCCCCAGCACCCCGGCGGCCAACTGCGGTACCACCGCGCTCAGTACGCGCACGGTGGCGGCCTGGAGCAGCAGTCCGACACTGACGCAGCCCGCCAGCACGAGGGCGTAGACGTCGTGGGAGGCGCTCAGGGTGAGCAGGGCCGCCGCGAGGAACACCCCGCTCACCACGCTGAGCAGGGTGAGCAGCGCGTTGCTGCGGTGGACGACGGTGGCCACGGTCCCGTCGTCCAGCGCGGGCGCGCTGACGTCGGGTCCCGAGGGCACGAGCACCGCGATCTGGCCCGCGGCCCTGGGCAGCAGACCCGCGGTCAGGAACAGCGCCACGGACACGACGGCGGCGGAGCCGGTGAGCCCGGCGTGCGAGCCGGTCAGCGCCACGGTGAGCAGCGCGGCCACCAGTGTGAGCAGGTTGAGCACCACGGTGGCGGGCGACGGCAGCGCGACCAGCCCGATCACCGCGCCGAGCACGGCGAAGACGGAGACGAGTACGGGGGTGGCGACCGGGCCGTGCACCGGTCCGTCCAGGCCGACGCAGGCCAGCAGCGGGACGGTGGCGAGCGCGAAGAACTGCCGTACGGCGCGCGGCAGCGGCCAGTTCTTGCGCTCCGCGTACCAGGCGAGCAGCGCCGAGCAGAGCGCGGCGAGCGCGAACAGCGCCGCCCACGGGCCGGCCGGCCGCAGCGCGCCGAGCCAGGCCGCCGCGGCCACCATGAAGACCAGGCCCGCGCCCACGACGCACTGGGCGCGGCGGCGGGAGCTCCACAGGCCGCCGTCGTCCTGGGCGCTGGCGACCTGTTCGTCGAGGTCGGTGACGGTCAACTCGCCCAGTTCCGCCGCCCGCTGGTCGCGCAGGTACAAGGTGGCGCCGTCCACGATGCCCGCCGCCGACAGCGAGTCGCCGGGGGCCATCGGAGCGCCGCCCGACTCGGCGAGCGACCAGACCGGCGGCAGCGCCTCGGACTCGGACTGCCCGCACAGGGAGGCGAGTCGGGGAACGTACTCGGCGATCGGGGCCTGCGCCGGAAGCGCGAGGTCGATCCGCCTGCGTTCGCCGACCACGGTAACCCGGCAGCGTTCATCGGGCACGGATGTTTCCTTCGGTGTCGGACCTCACGGCCGCGCGTCCGCGGGCCGCGGTGGGTCGGTGCCGCCGGGTTCGGAGACACCGACGTCAAAGACGGCGTTCGGCGGCGCCTGGTTTCGGTGGCGTGGGGTTTTTGTGACGCGTGGTCTTCGTGGTTCCGGTCTCAGTGGCGCCAGGTGGAGATGTTGGACCACTCGGCGTCACTGTAATTGCTCCAGTTCACATGCATCGCCTGGGCGATGCGGCCGAGCACACCGTCGGGTCCGAACAGGCCGTCGGCCGCCAGGTCCCACTCGTTCTGCATGTCCTGGTAGTAGGTGGCGGCCTGGCTCTCCCGCCACGCCTCCACCATCGGCGCCAACTGCGACTTCAGCGACTGGAGTTCGCCGGAGATCTCCCCGGCCCTGGCGTTGATCACGCCGCCCGCCGCCGCCAGTCCCTCACCGACGTAGATCGGCGTGCCGTCGATATCGGCCATGAATCGCTCCTCGTTGTGCGGCCCGGATCAGTTGAAGTTGGTGCCGGACGGTGCCTTCGGCAGGTCCTCGCCGAGCGCGGCGAGGTTGTTGAGGTTCTGCTGCTCGGAGTCCTTGTAGTTCACGTAGTTGCCCTGGAGGCCCTTGGAGATTCCCTCCAGGGCGTCGTGCAGCATCCGCGCGTAGACGTCGTACTCCGCCATCAGCGTCTGGAACTGGTTGTGGGCGATGCCCTGCCAACTCGCTTCCAGACTGCTCACATACGTCTTCAGCTCCGCCAACTGCCCGGCGATCTCGCTCGCCGTGGACATCGTGTTGCTGGAGGCGGTGGCCAGGTACTCGGGTGTGACCCGGTACGTGACGCCACCGACGCTCACAGAAGGCTGGTCAGCCATGGAATCCGCCCTTCCTCGCCCGATACCCCGGCAGTCAAACACCGTTTGGGCCCGGTCCGGGCCGCACGAGCCGCAGTGAGCAGAGTCTGAGCAGGTTCTGAACGCGTCGGGAGCGGGGGCCCCGGGCCGGTGTCAGTCGGGGAGGTGGCGGGCGAAGCGGGCGTGGGTGGTCTGGCGGCTGGTGCCGAAGGCGCGGCCGATGGCCTCCCAGGAGACGAGGGAGCGGCGGGCGGCGCGGACGGCTTCGCGGCTGAGCGCGGGGGCGGTCTCTTCGACGCGGGCGACGACGCGCAGCGCGGTGAGGGGCTGGTCGCGGGAGAGTTCCTCGACGCGCCGCCGCAGGGCGGCGAGCATCTGCTCGACGTCGTGGGGGACGGCGCCTTCGGTCGCGGTGACGTGGTACTCCCAGTCGGCCATCGGGCCGGTGCGGGAGTCGTTGCCCTCGGTGGCGTCGTCGTCGCCCCGGATGATGGGGTGGGTCTCTGCGCCGCGCCAGCCGCACTCGCAGGCGCCCTTGACGCCGATCGCGCGGGGGCCGTCCGCTCCGTTGTACGACCACCAGGGCTGACGGCCCTCGGGCGGCGTCGCCGGTTCCGCGCCGTCCGCCAACACCGCTGTCACATAACCGGTGTGGCGCCGGGTCTCGTCCACCCACTCCATGGCTCAGCCCTCTCCGCACCGGGAAAAACGTTCCTCAAGGTTCCCTGACAACGCGCTCGGCTGTCAAAGAATTTTGACAGCCGCGCCGCTGGCACCTGCCCCGGAGGCCCCAGGTGGCTCACGCCTCGCGGAGGGCCTGTTCTACGGCGGTGCGGACGCGGGCGTCCTCGGCGGCTTTGCGCTTGGTGCGGGTGCGGCGGGTGTGGAGGAAGGCGGCGACGGCCAGGGCGAGGAGGACGAGGACGAGGGCGGTGAGGGTCCAGGGGAAGGCCCAGGTGTGGGCCGTGGCCTGGACGGTCTTGAGCTGGGTGGTGGAGCCGGAGGCGTCGGTGAACAGCGGGGTGAGGGTCACGGTCGCGGTGAGGCGGACGGCGGGGGCCACGTCGTGGACGGGCACGCTCACCTTCCAGCTCTCGCCGGGGAGCAGTTCGGGCGGCGTGGCCGTCTTGCCGCCGGTGACCGCGAACCAGCCGAACAGGCCCTTGAGCTTGACCGACTGGCGGGTCGACATGATCGCGTTGCCGGTGTTGCGGATGCGGTAGGTGACGGTGGCGTCGCCCTTGGAGAAGGGGGCGGCCGTACCGCCGTAGGAGACGTGCAGGTCCTCCACCGCGAGCGTGGGCTTGATCGCGCCGCTGACCCGCAGCTTGATCTTGATGCCGAGCCGCCGGTCGACGTTGATGCCCTGCGCGTCGTCGGGCTGGGTCAGCGAGGTGAGGATGCCGCCCACGTAGTCGCCGGGCGTCGCGTTGGCCGGGATGGCGAGGGTGAAGGGCACCTCGACGGTCTTGCCCGGCTGGACCACGACGCGCTCGCGCGCCGCGCGCGCCCACACGCCGATCGCGCGGGACTTCTTGTCGGCGGGCAGCAGGTCGAGTTGGCCCTTGTCGGTGGTGAAGCCGTCGGCGGCGTACACGCCGAGGTCGACCGGTGCCTTGCCCCGGTTGGCGACGACCATCGCGTCCTCGACCTTGCCGCCGGGGTTGACGGCGTAGCTGTAGCTCGACCGGTCGGCGCCGAAGCTGTTCGACGCGGTGCGTACGGTCCAGGCGACGTCGCCCTCGGCGGCGGCGGCCGGTCGCGCGGACAGACCGGTGACCGCGAGGGCGAGGAGCAGCGCCAGGACGGCGGTACGGACGAAGGTGGCGACGACGGTCGTCCGGCGGGTCACGGGCACATGCATGTCGGGGTCCTCGGGCGTTCTGGTCGGAGCTGTCGGAGCTGAGGAACCGGTGGGGCGGGCGCCCGCGGGCGCCTGCCCCACCGGGTGGTGCGGGGTCACTCAGGTGGAGCGGTCAAGCGGGCGGGATCAGCTACTGAGCGCGGTGATCGTGAGAGTCGCGCGGTAGTCGCCCTTGGCGACGCTGCCCGGGATCTTCAGATCCAGGTCGGCGCCGAGCTTGGCCGTGCCCTTGGTGTGACCCTGGTCCGCCCAGCCGAGGCCGCGCGAGACGGACAGGCCGGAGCCGCCGTCGTAACCGGAGTTGACCGTGCCGCCGGCCTTGGCACCCGCGCCGGGGGCGAGGATCTTCGGCGTCCAGCCGAGGTACGCGCCGGAGAACTTCTTGGCGCCGTCCGTGAAGTCGCCCACGCTGGCCGAGATCGACCAGGGAGCGAGCGAGCGGCGGCTGTCCGACACGACGATCGGGTTGATCGTGCCCGCCGCGTCGAAGTAGTCACCGTCGTGGTCCTTGGCGGTGCCGAGGTCCACCAGGCCGTTGTAGCCGTCGATGGTCCAGCCGAACTCGCCGGGGGGCGCGGTGGGCACCTTGACCGCGAGGTCCTGGCCGGTGCCGTGGTACGGGTGCACCGTCACCTTGTCGACGACCGAGCCGATCGGCTGGCCCTCGGGGGTGTTGACGCAGGAGACCTGGCCCAGCTCGACCGCCGCGTTGGGCGCGGTGCAGGTGCCGCTGCGCAGGTTCTCGACGACGAGCTTGTCGTTGCGCACCTGGACCTTGACGTAGGAGCGCACGTGCTCCTGGTTCTGCACCGAGTTGTACCAGTAGCTGTCCGGGTTCAGCGGGTCGGGACCCTGGCCCGTGACACCGGTGCCGCTGCTGTCCGGCTTGGTGATGTCGTAGTACTTCGAGCCGGACGCCGAGTTGGCCGTCACGTAGAGCACACCGCCGGGACCGGGGTACACGTCCGCCTGGCCGGGCTGCTCGGCCGCGTCCGCCTTCTGACCGTTCTTGATCAGGTAGCTGCGGGAGTAGCTGTGGTCGTGGCCCTGGAGGACGACGTCCACGCCGAGCTGCGAGAAGGCGGTGGTGAAGTCGGTACGGCGCTGCTTGTTGTCCGAGTCCTTGGCGTGGCTGGCCGGGGAGTAGATCGCGTGGTGGTACGTGAGCACCTTCCACTTGGCCTCGGAGCCGTGCTTGTTGATGATGTCGGTGACGTACTTGACGTGCGCCTCGTCACCGCCGCCGCCCGAGGAGGCGGCGTAGCTGTTGCTGTTCAGGTCGATGAACAGCACGTCCTTGTAGATGTACCAGTAGTCACCGCCCGAGGTGTTCGAGCCCGGGTTGCCGTTGGCGTAGTACGGCGCCGAGCGGTCGGTGTTCGGGGTGTACAGGTGCTGCTCGTACGCCTTGCCGCCGACGTCGTGGTTGCCGATGGTCGCGGCCCACGGGTACTGACGGAGCTTGTCGGGGGCCAGAAAGGAGTCCCACTGCGCCTCGGTGTTCGCGGTCTCGACCTGGTCGCCGCCGGACACCAGCAGTTCGGCGTTCGGGTTGGCGGCCAGCGAGACGTCGAGCGTGTCCTTCCAGCCCGCCTGGTCCTTGGCGAGGTTGCCGGAGGAGCCGATCTGCGGGTCGCCGTAGAACAGGAAGTCGTAGTCGCCCTCGAAGTCCTGCGTCTTGAAGGCGTAGGTCTGCGACCAGTTGCCCACGGAGCCGACACGGTAGGAGTACGCCGTGTTCTCCTTCAGGCCGGTGATGGTGGCGTGCCGGTTGAAGCCGCCGCTGGTGGCGATGTTCGCCCCGCCGATGGCGTCGAACGTGGCGGCGTCCGCCGGGAATTCACCGTTGACCAGGGTCGCGGTCGGGGCGGCCTGGATGACCTGGGCCGTGTCGGCCGAGGAGTACCAGGTCACCGTGCGCTGCGTCTCGTTCGCGCCGACACCGAGGATGATGCTGGTGAGGGCGGCGGGGTCGGCGGCCACGGCGGGGGAGGTGAGTCCCGCGCCGACGGCGAGCGCCAGACCCATGGTGACCGCGGTGGCCCCGGTGACCACGCGGCGTCGTACGGACCCGTGGGTCCGTACCGATCTGATCGATCTCATCTGTGTTTGTTCCTTTTTGGACGGAACTGCATGGAGCTGAGGTCATCAAGCTCCCATCGGTTGGTAAACAAGCGGCAAATGCGATCTTCGCCTGACCTGAACTTCACCTCAGTTGAAGGCTCAGCCACCGCCCACCCGTTGCAGGAACCACACAAGTCCCATAAGCGCTACACCTGCGGAAACGGTGCCGGTCACCCAGAGCCCCGCGGTCGGCGAACGGCGGCGCAGCAGGGCCAGCAGCGGGAAGACGACGGCGATGATCGACAACTGCACGACCTCGATGCCGACGTTGAAGACCAGGAGGGAGCCGAGCAGCGTCCAGGACCACGCCTGGTCGATGCCGAGCGCGCCCGCGAAGCCGAGGCCGTGGACGAGGCCGAAGCAGAAGACCACCGCGAGCCGCAGCCAGCCCGCCCGGTCGAGGGCGACGTGGTCGCGCAGGAAGCCGCGCCCGCCGGAGCCGGGCCCCGAGCCGGCGGCGCCCCGGACCGAAGCGCCCGGATCCAGGTCGGAGGCGTGGCTGCCGCGCTGCCGTATCCGCCACAGGTGCCAGCCCGCGACCACCGCGATCGACAGCGCGATGACCGGCTCGACCAGCCGCGACGGCACGTCGACCGCCCCGAGCGCGGCGAGCATGAAGGTCACCGAGTGCGCGAGCGTGAAGCTGGTGGCGGCGAGCACGATCTCGCGCAGCCGCCGCGACCCGGCGATCAGCGCCAGCAGGAACAGGATGTGGTCGGTGCCGGTCAGCAGGTGCTCGGCGCCCAGCCGGAAGAACTCCCAGAACCAGGCGTACCAGGGCTGGTCGATCGAGAAGGACGGGTGCGCCGCGTCGAGCGCCGCGCTGCCGGAGCGGCCGTCCAGGTCGTACGTGACGATCGTCTTCGTACCGCGGACGTATGTCTCGCTGTCGGGGAACAGGCCGCTGCGGACCCGGTGGTCACCGGCCAGTTCCTGGCAGTCCCAGTCCAGCAGCAGGACGGTGTACGGCACGCCCTCCTGCCGGTCCATCGTGAAGTCGCCGACCTGCTCCGGCGCGCACGCCTTGCCCGCGGCGGTGACCGAGAAGCGCTGGGTGACATAGGCGACGGCCGACTTCTTGTGGGCGTTGAGGGCCGCGGCCTGCGCTGTGGTGTCACCGGCGTCGAAGGCGCCGTTGCCGGTGCGGAAGAGGTCGTCGTCATGTTCGGCATCGGCAGCGGATATGACAAAAAGGTCGTATTCAAGCTTGAGGGAAGTACGGACATGGCCTTCGTCCGCCGCCGTCACATGGACGTACGCGGTGGACGAGAAGCCGTGGGCGAACGCCGGTTGGACGGCGCCGAGGAAACCGATCAGCGCCGCGGCGATGCAGATGACGGCGCGACGGACCCGCTCTGACATGGGACTCCTTGGGTAGGAGGAGCACGCTGCACGTCACGGGTGAACCGAAACCGGCGGGTCGGCGAACCCTGGGCCAACAAGGTCCGCAAAGGCGTTCGAGGTTCCCCACGGAGGCGATCGGCGTCGCAGGATGGACCCGCGGCACCCGCCCATGGCTCTCACCAGGGCGTTCTCTCGTCACACCGTTCACAGCAAGCCCTCGGCACCTCGCTCACCCCTTATCGCTCAGCGCTCAGCACCTATCGCTCAGCGCTCACCGCTCACCTCTCACCGCTCAGCACCAATCGCTCAGCAGTCACCGCTCACCGCTCACCACTCATCTCGGAGGACGATCGACGTGCGCCCCCCGCTTCGGGCCGTTGCCATGCTGGCGGCGGTCACCGCGCTGGCCCTCGGAACCGCCGGATGCGGCTCCGACGACGACTGGTCGCAGCCGCGCGCCAAACCCTCCCCCGTCGGCACGCTCGGCCCGCGCTTCGTGGACAGCGTGTCGCCGCCCGCGCCCGAGTCGACCGTCACCCCGGCGCCCGGCTCGTGGGAGGGCGTCCACCCGCCGAAGGGCTATCGCGTGGTGCTGCTCAGCGCGGGCACCGACCGGCCGACGCGGTCGCTGGTCGACGCGGTCAAGAAGTGGGCGGACGAGGAGCACGTCAAGCTCAGGACCGTCGTCGCGGACGGTGCGGCCGACCTGCTGCCGAGCGTCACCAGGGCGCTCGACATGCACGCGGACCTCATCGTCAGCGCGGGCAACGACCTGATCGACCCGCTCGTGCCGGTCACCGCGAACCACCTGTCGCAGCAATTCCTCGTCGTGGGCGCGGAGTTGGCCGAGCCGACGCACAATGTCACTGCCGTCGACTGGTCCGGCGCGTCCTTCCGGGGCGAAGGGCTCGGCATGTCCTCGACGTACGACGCCGGTTCGTTCACCGCGGCGCGCTGCGCGGCCTCGATCAGGGCGGGGGTCGCGGCCGTGCTCAGCGACCTGACCGGGATCGTGATCTGGCTCGACAAGGTGTAGGCGGAGCCGCGGCGACCGCCCGGAACCGCGAACGGCTCCTATACTCCCTGCTCATGACCGACATCGACGAGCAGGGCCGGCCGCTTCCCCCCGAGACGGGCGGGGAGACCGAGACACTGCTGGGCTTCCTCGACTTCCAGCGGGCGACGCTGGCGTGGAAGTGCGCGGGACTCGACGCGGCCGGGCTCGCGGCGGCCCTTCCCACCTCCGCCATGACGCTGGGCGGCATGCTCAAGCACCTGGCGTACGTGGAGCAGTGGTGGTTCTCGCAGTGGCTGGCCGGGCGGTCGCCGGAGGCGCCGTGGGACACGGTCGACTGGTCGGCGGACGCCGACTGGGACTGGCACTCGGCCGCGGACGACACCCCCGAGCAGATCCGTACGCTCTGGGAGGACTGCGTCGCGCGCTCGCGTGAACTGACCGCCGCGGCGCTGGCCGAGGGCGGGCTCGACACGCTCTCGCGGCGCGCGGACTCGGCGGGCCGGGCGCCCAGCCTGCGCTGGATCCTCTTCCACATGGTCGAGGAGTACGCGCGGCACGTCGGCCACGCGGACCTGATCCGCGAGTCGGTGGACGGCCTCACCGGGGAGTAGCGGGCGTCCCGCGCCCGCGGCCGGCGCGGTCCCCGCTACGGCCTCGGCCCGTCCTCGCGCAGCGCGCGGTCGACCAGGGCGCCCGCCGCGCCCGGGTACGCGGTCGGGTCGCACAGGGCGGCCAGCTCGTCCGGGCCGAAGTGGCCGGCCAGGTCAGGAGATTGGGCGAGGACGTCGGCGAGCGGGCGGCCGGAGTCGGCGGCTTCCGTGGAGGCCGCGGTGAGCAACGCGCGGGCGGCGGCCTTGCCGAGACGCGGGGTGAGGACGGCCACGATCCGCTCGGAGACGACCTGACTGCCCGTCATGTCCAGGTTGTCACGCATACGGGCGGGGTGGACGGCGAGCCCCTCGGCCAGTTCCGCCGCGGTGTGCGAGGCCCCGCCGACCAGTCGCAGGCACTCGCGCAGGAACTGCCACTCGGCGTGCCAGACCCCGGCCGACCGTTCGTCCTCCGCGACCAGACACTGCGTCAGACCGGCCGCCAGCACCGGGACTTGGAGCGCGGCGCTGCGGATCAGCGTGGACAGCACCGGATTGCGCTTGTGCGGCATCGCCGACGACGCGCCGCGCCCCGTGACTCCCGGTTCCGCCACCTCCGCGACCTCGGTCCTGGCCAGCGACTGCACGTCGACCGCGATCTTGCCGAGGACGCCCGCGGTGAGCGCGAGCGCCGCCGCCAGGTCCGCGACGGGCGTACGCAGCGCGTGCCAGGGCAGTACGGGCCTGGCGAGGCCGGTCTCGTCGGCGAAGGCCGCGACCAGCTCGTCCAGGTACTCCCCCGGGTCACCGGCCCGCCCGTCGCCGTCGACTCCCGTACCGGCGGCGGTGTCCCCGGCACCGGCGCCGTACCCGTCGACCCGCGCGTACGCGAGGTATCCGGCCAGCGTGCCCGCCGCCCCGCCGAGCGAGACCGGCAGCCCGTGGTCGAGCAGCGCGGCCAGCCGGGCGTCCGCGTCGAGTACGCCCTGCCGCCAGCCCGCCGCCTTGAGGCCGAAGGTGGTCGGCACGGCGTGCAGCGCGAGGGTGCGGCCCGCCATCGGGGTGTCGCGGTGCTCGGCGGCGAGCGCGGCCAGCGCGCGCTCGACCCGCGCGAGGTCGCCGCGGATCAGCCGCAGCGCCCGCGCGGCGACCAGCATCATCCCGGTGTCGAGGACGTCCTGGCTGGTCGAGCCGCGGTGGACGTACTCGGCCGCCGCCGGGTCGTGTTCGGCGACCGCCCGGGTCAGCGCCTGGACCAGGCCGACCACCGGGTTGGCGGTCTCGCGGGAGGCGAGCGCCAGCGCGCGCAGGTCCATCAGGTCGGTGTGCGCCGCCGCCGCGATGGCCGTGGCCGCCGACTTCGGCAGCGTGCCGAGCCTGGCCTGCGCGCGGGCCAGCGCGGATTCGGCGTCCAGCATCGCCTGGAGCCAGGCGATGTCGGACACCGCCGCCTCGACCGGGGTGCCCGCCCGGACCGGCGAGAGCAGCCCGGCGTCGATGAGGGTGTCCTGCTCACTGGGCCGGCTGCTCATACGATCACTCCGAAGGTGTGGGTCTCGGCCAGGACGGCGGGGTCCGCGCCCGTAGCCCCGGCGACAGCGGCGGAAGCGCCGACGCCGGAACCGGCACCCGTGGCCCCCTCGCCGGAAGTCCCGTTGCCCGCGGCCCCGCTGCCGGAAACGCCGCTCCCGGAAACACCGTTGCCGGAAACCCCGCTCCCGGAAGCCCCGCTGCCCGAAGCCCCGGCCCCGGCCCCGGCCCCGGCCAGCCTGGCCGCGGGGACCGCGCCCCGCGCCTCCGGGTCACCGGCGCCCCGGCCGCCCGCCGCCAGCGCGAGCAGCGCGCACGCGATGGACTCCGAGTCGCCGAGCGTCACCGAGTCGACGCCGGGCCTGATGCCCGCCGCCGTGACCCAGTGCACGGACTCGGTCGGCACACCGTAGGCGAAACGGCGCGGATGCGCCTGCCCGCGCGGGTCGAGCAGCCGGTAGGGGCGCTCGGTGACGGCGAGGCCGCCGGACTCGTATCCGCCGCCCGAGCCGGTCGGGATGCGGTACGGCGCGCACTGCTCGGTCGCCATCAGATAGTTCAGCAGCGGCTCGGCGGTCCGGCGCAGGTCCGGCTCCGGCAGCCGCGCCTCGATCAGCGCGGAGGCCACGACCGGCGGCCCCGGCACGACATGCGACGAGGCGACGAAAGCGGGCCTGGCCGGGTCGAGGCGCACTTCGGTGCCGGGTCCCGTGACCACCAGCACCCGCGCCTCGATCAGCGCGATCATCTCCTCGATGCGGGAGGCGGGAGGCCCGATGGACAGGAAGGCGTTCATCGGGGTGTACCACCCCTCCAGCTCGTCCCGGTGCGACGTGCCGTCGAGTCCGCCGTGGTCCACGGCCAGCCGCACCTCGTTGCGCAGATCGCGCAGCACGTCGAGCGCGGCCTTCAGCGGGCCGCTGACGTTGCCCGCCCTGGCCTCGCGCACATCGCGCGCCAAGTACCCGAGCAGCCAGACCCTGAACTCCTCCCGGTCGGCGAACCGCCGTCCCAGGTAGGGCGTCAGCAGCCGCTCCCAGCTCCAGCGCTCCTCCGGCTCGACGCCGTACTTGTCGAGGAGTTCGGTCTCCTCGCGCGACCCGGCCGTCTCCAGGAAGCGCACGCCCAGCTCCGCGCCCTCCGCCGCGCGGTCCTGGGCGTGCAGCAGCGCCTGGTAGTAGACGCTCTGGACCTCCTTGGAGATCAGCGGCCACAGATGGGTCCGAAAGTGCAGTCCGGGACCGCCGGTCGCCCGGTCGCGGGAGGCCGCGATGTAGGCGGGGGTGAGCAGCCGCGGGTGGTAACGGCCGTACGCGCCCTTCTGGTTCTCGCCGCGCGCGTGGTACGGGACCCCGCGCCGGGAGGTCGCGTACAGCGACGGCTCGCGCCCGGACGGCAGATAGACCAGCCGGTCGCCCTCCCTGCGGAAGGTGCCGCCGCGGCCCGCGGTGAGCAGCGTCATGTGGTCGAAGAAGTTCAGGCCGAGGCCCCTGAGCAGCACGGTCTCGCCGGGAGCGATCCGGGACAGGTCGACGTCCGCCGGGTTGGCGGGGGTGATGTACGTCAGCCGGTGGATCGCGGCCAGCGTCGCGGTGCGCTCCTCGCGCGGGGTCGGGCGCGCGGCGACATGGCCCTGGGCGAGGACCACCGCGTCCAGCCCGTGCAGCCATGCGCCGTTGTCCAGCCGGATGCTCTGCGGCCCGTCCGGGTCGCCCATGGCGTCGGCGACGGCCACCGCGCGCGAGCGGTGTTCCTCGACGGTGACGTGCGCGGGCGCGTTGCCGGTGATCCGCAGGAAGCAGGAGCGCAGGTAGCGGCCGTAGAAGGCGCGGGTGGGGTACGAGTCGGGGTCGAGCCGCCGGGCCTCGGCCAGGTCCTCCGGGTCGTGCGCGTCGGGCATACGGCTCCCCGGCACGGCACCGCCCGGTGCCCCGGCCCCCGGGTCGCCGTCCCCCGGCCCCAGCAGGCCCTTCGCCCACTCGTACAGGCTCGGGCCCGGCTCGATGGGGCCGTCGATGGTCACCCGGTCGTCGGTGAAGACGGTGATCTGGGAGGCGACGGTGTTCATCAGCAGATGCCGCGACTGGTCGGTGCGCCAGACGCTTCCTGCCCCCGGCTCGGCGGGGTCCACCACGTGGACCGTCAGCGAGGAGCAGGAGGGCGACTTGCGCTCGTGGGCGCAGAGCCGCTCCAGTACGGACAGGCCCCGCGGGCCGGCGCCGACGAGGCAGACGGCGAGGTCCGCCGCAATGCTCATGGGTCTTCTCCATCCGGTGGCCTGGTCCCCCGACCGGGCACGGGTGCGGGCGCGATACGCCGGTGGTGACCGGCGCGGGCGGTTGCCATGAGGGGAGGCGGAGGCGAGAGGGAACCTTGTGGGCGGGTGTTTTCGGGCAGGGCAAGGCGTACGGGCGGCTCGGGGCGGTGCCCCGAACCGCCGGCACCGGGTCGTCACGGCATGGGGAGGATCAGCTCTTGCGGGTGAACTCCCGTACCGCGGTGGCGAATTGGGCGGGCTGGTCGAGCGGGAGGAGCGAGTAGCTGTCGGCGATCTCGACGAGGCTTCCCTGCGGCAGGATCTCGGCGAGCCGGCGGCCGTGCGCGGGCGGCATGACGCGGTCCTTCTCGGCCCACACCACCAGCGCGGGCCGGTCGAAGGAGGAGAGCCCCTCGCTCACGCCGACCAGCAGCTTCTTGTCGGCGGCGATACCGCGGAGCACCCGCACCGTGTCGCGCCGCACGTCGGCCTGGGCGAGGATCGGCTTGATCCAGTTCTTGCTGACGGCGTCGCCCCGCTTGGTGAGCCAGCCGAAGGCGATCGGCTGGCGCCGTACCAGCTTCAGCCGCATCTGCTGCATGAAAAGGCCGAAGAAGGTGGGCGACAACTTGCCGGTCATCACGACGGTCTTGCCGGTCAGCCCCGGCGGAAAGTTGTCGAATGCGTCGCAGGACGCCAGCACAATTGAGCCGACGCGCGGCGCGCCTTCGTCCACGAGCAATTGCACGACGGCGCCGCCGGTGTCATTGCCGACCAGGGTGACATTGTCCAGATCCAGCCGTTCGAGGAATTCCCCGACCAGCCGGGCGAGTCCGCGCGGCGAAAGGTCGGCGTCCTCCTTGACCGGCTTGGTGTGGGCGCCCATCGGCAGCACCGGCACCACGCACCGGTGGTCCGCGCGCAGATCGGCGACCACGTCCGCCCAGAGGGTCTCGTCCATCAGGAGGCCGTGCAGCAGGACGAGCACCGGCCCGTCGCCGCCGGTGTCCTGGTAGTCGATCGTCCCGGCCGAGAGTTCGATCTGTTCCATGGTCATACGTCAAACCCGTCTGTCGGCTCGCCGTGGCGGGGTTTATTCGACGGATGCTCCGTCAGCACTCCCCGCATTGGCCTCAGTTGGTGGTCAGCGGCTTGAGCATATCGAGCGGATTGCGCCCGCTCCAATGTCCGTCGACCGCGTACGGCCTGAGCCGCACGAACAGCGTTTCGTGGTGGAAATCGCGTTCCTCGTGCTTCTTCATCGCCCTGACGTGGCCGCCGGGGTAGGAACCGACCGTGTACTGGCGCATTTCCTTGACGCTGCGCCAGAGCGAGAAGGTCGCCACCTGATTGGGCGGCCTGATCAGCGAGGTGCCCTCGAGGAAGGCGGGGTGGTGGGCGGCGTCGCGCTCGGCGTGCGAGGCGGCGGCGACGAACGGCACCACCCGGTTGAGGCGTACGCGGGCCAGGGTGAGCACCCCGATGGGGTGATCGTCCACGGGTATCTCGCGGCGCGGCAGCTCCAGCAGGCCGGGCCAGGCGCCGAGGGTGCGGACCGGCTCGAACCGGGCGCGCCACCCGTTCTCGTACGGCTTGGCGACCGGGTGCGACAGGAAGCGGTCCAGCGCCTCGTCGTTGTCCCACGCGGCGATCATCGCGGCGCCGGTGGGTTTGACGTCGAACATCGCGCTCTGCGAGCGCAGCGGGCTCATCAGGAAGGGGCTCGCCCAGTGCAGGCCCTCGTGCGCCTCGGGCTTGGGCCCGTTGCGCAGGGCGCTCATGGCCTTGGCGGGGCCGACCTCGGCGAGGTGCAGGGACATGATCATGCCCGAGCCGATACGGGGTGTTTCCAGGTTCTCAGGCACGCTGGCAGTCGCCTTTCGTCGCGTGGGCGCTTCCGGATCTCATCGCGTGGGCTCTTCGACGGGCACGGCGGTCTTCTGGGTCACCAGCAGCCGCCCGGGGTCCTCGCCGGTCTCGCGCCCGATGATCTCGGTGGCGACGCGGCGGCCGGAGTAGATCGCCCCGGACATCGACCCGAACTCGTGGGGCACGGACTCCGCTCCGGCCCAGTGGATCCGGCCGACCGGCTGCTTGAGCGCGGGACCGTACTCGGTGTACAGACCGGGCGGGGCGTAGGCGTGGTAGCAGCCGCGGGTGTACGGCTCCGCCATCCAGTTCTGCTCCAGGAGGTCGTACGGCTTGCCCGCGCGCGGTCCGAAGAAGCGCTCCAGCTCCCGCAGGACCAGGGCGCGTCGCTCCCCCGCGGGCAGCTTGGCGACCTGCCGGGCGGGCGGCCCGGTGACGAAGCCGGTGAGGACGCCGGGCGTGCCGTCGGGCGGGCAACTGTCGACCGTGGCGCGTACCGGGCTGGAGTGGCTGATCACATGCCCGGTGAAGCCCTCGGCGCGCCAGAACGGCTCGTCGTACAGGGCCAGGTACTTGATGGCGGCGCCCATCGTCATGCGCTGGCTGACGTGGTCGCGGTGCTCGGGCAGCGGCGGGTCGTACTCGATCCGCCCGGCCAGCGGCACGGGCACGGCCATCACGACCCAGCGGCCGACCGCCTCGAATCCGGCGCCGCGCACCCGGACGTGCTCACCGGAGTGCTGGATGCTGCGGACCTCGGCGTTGAGGTACGTCTCGTCGTCGACGGTCTTCGCCAGGGTCGTCGCGAGGTTGTGCGAGCCGCCGACGAAGCGGTTCTCCAGGGTGCCGCCGGTGATCTGGGTCATGGCCCTGAACCCGCCGGTGCCGTTGGAGTAGTTGAGGACGTGCAGCAGGGAGACGTCGGCCGGTGCGGCGGCCATGCCCGCCTCGATCATCAGCCGCATCAGGGCCCGGCCGCCCTTGGTGCGGACATTGCGCTGCGTCCAGGACCACATGGTCTCGCTGTCCCACTGGGTGGCGTGCGGGGCCTCCCAGGGGGCGTCCTGCGGTACTTCGCGGCGCATCCGCTCGATGCGCAGCGCCGCCTGGCCGAAGTCCAGCAGCGTGGCCGCGCTGACCTTGGGCGCCATGCCCTTCCAGGGCTGCATCTTGCCGCCGTCGTCGATCAGCCGGTAGCCGGTGTCGTAGACCTTCGCGGTCTTGATGCCGACGGACTGGGCGGCCCGGTGGCTGATCGTCCCGGCCTGGCCGTAGAACTCACAGCCCAGTTCGGCGACCTTGCCGTCCCCGAGGGGCTTGCTCAGCGACCGGCCGCCGAGGCGGGAGCGGGCTTCGAGCAGCGCCACGCTCTTCCCGGCCATCTTCAGTTCGCGCGCGGCCGTGATCCCGGCAAAACCCGCACCGACGACGATCACATCGGCTTCTATCGATGGGTACTCGCTGATGTCGTGCAATGCCCTCTCCTACAGTTCGGGTGTCGATCCGCGCTGGGTTCCGCCGTGCACCGGCCGTGACGTGGACCGTGGTTACGCGCCGTCGCGCAGCACCACGTCCTGGCTGACCGCCTCCAGACCGCCGTTGTCGCGGTTCTTGATCATCTCGGTGAGGAGGTAGCGCCGGGCCTTGACGGTCGCGGTGCGCTGGAGGTCGTCGGGCGTGACCTCCAACGGGACGCCCAGGCCGGTGATCCCGGCGGAGGCGGACTTCCAGACCTCGGGGTCGAGGGACTTCCCGTCGCGCATGCAGACCACCGGGACCGGCTTGCCCTGCTCGTCGGGGACGACCACGATCTCCTCGGCGTTGGGAATCCGCTCCAGCAGCACGTCCTCGATCCACAGGCAGCTCTCGACGCCCTCGATCCGGTCCGCGATGCGGTCCAGGATCTCGATCTGCCCGAGCCGGCCGCGCCGCCCCCAGTCGCCGGTGTCGAACCACTTGCCGTGCCGCCGCTCGGCGAACTTCTCCGGCGTGCCCACGAACGACAGCGCGCGGGCCGGGGTCTTGACCTGGATCATGCCCGGTTCCGACTGGTCGGAGCGGCGCTTGCCGGTCTCCGGGTCGGCGATCCTGGCCCGGATGCCGGGCACCTCCCAGCCGACACTGCGGGTGTCGCGGCCCTTGAGCCGGCCGAACGAGCCACGGGTGTACGGGCGGACCGAGACCACCTGCGTCTCGGTCATGCCGTAGCACTGGAGCCAGACCGGGTACTTGCGCTTGGACGCGTCCAGCAGCGCCTGGATGGTGCGCGGGTGCATCGCGTCGAAGGAGTTGAAGTACAGCCGGATGCTGGAGAACGGCTCCGACGGATCGTCGATGATCCGCTCCCAGCCCATGAAGTTGTTGGGGTGCGACTCCAGGATCGTGGGCCGGTACTGGGGCAGCAGCCGCAGCATCGTCTCCTCGTCGGGCCTGGCGATGCCCAGCAGCGGGGTGCCGCGCGAGAAGGACGCCATCTGCGTGATGGCGGCCCGCACATGGACGTGCGAGATGGCGCTGGCGAACAGCTCGTCGGGGGTGTGGAAGCCGGGGAAGATCGACTCCATCAGGGCGTTGTAGGACACGCCCTTGGCGGACGCCTCGGCGAGCTTGGACACCCCGGTGGTGCTCGACGTGTGGGTGATCAGCATCGGCTCGTCGTCCTTGAGCGGACTCGGCGCCGGAATCCGGCCGCCCCACAGGTCCGCCACCGGTATGCCGCCGTCGATGTCGGCGATGGCGGTCATGCCCAGGTGCCGCAGCCGCTCGCCGTCCAGCCGGGCGTACTTGGCGACCTCGGGGTCGGTGACCAGGAATTTCGCCTGGAGGCGCTCCAGCAGGATGTTGATGATGTCCGGGTCCAGGCGGGCCGACAGCAGCGCGGGGATCGCGCCGATCCTGGCGGTCGCCCAGGCCAGCGCCTGGATGTCGTAGTTGGGCGACTTGACGATCGCGACCCGGTCCCAGCGCTTGACGCCCGCGGACTTCAGGACGGCGGCCATCTGGTCGACCAGGGTGGCGAATTCGACGAAGTCGAGTTCGACGCGCTGCTCGGGGTCCCAGGTGAACGGCTGGTCGAGGTAGATCGGCACCCGGCCGTGCTTCTCGGCCGCGCGCTCGGCGACCAGGCCGACGTTGAGCGGCTTGACCAGGGCGACCCGGTCGGGCTTGAACTGGGCCTTGAGCATCTTGGCCGCGTCCAGACGCCGGGCGGAGAGCGGGATCTTGGACCGTGTCCGGTCGCCAGCGATCGAAACCATACGACTCATCCCTTCCTGCGGGTTGCCGTGCCGACACCCGTGCGATCGGTGGTTGCGTACTTGCGGCGCTCGTCCGCCATGAGCCGTTCGTATTCGTTGGGGTCGACCAGCAGATGGCCGGACGAGTCGTGGAACCGCTTGTCCTGGCGGCGGCGGGCGTTCCTCAGCTCCGACCACATCTGCGCGCGCGAGGGGAGGCTGACGGTCTCGGTCAGCAGGTCGCCGACCCACTCCGACTGGAACTCGGCCAGCGGCATCAGCGACATCATCGAGTGCAGCAGGCCGATGAAGTACAGGCCCTCGGTCTCCGGCGGCACCACCTGGTGGTAGAGCGCGGGCGCGTCGTCGCCGTCGCCGACGAGGGTGTCGTCGAGGAAGGGGTAGTCGATCTTGTAGCCGGTGCAGTGGATGATCACATCGGCCTCGGTCTCGGTGCCGTCCGAGAAGCGGACGGTACGGCCGTCGACCGTGTCGATCACCGGCTTGGCGGTGATCCTGCCGTGCGCGATGGCGGGCAGCAGCTCGCTGCTGGCGACCAGCGGCCCCTGCCCGACCTTGTACGGCGGGTCGGGCAGCCCGTACGCCGACATGTGGCCGTGCACCAGCTTGATCATCAACGTCACCAGCGGGCGCCGCTGTTCGACCGAGAGCTTCTTCATCATCGGCGACAGCTTGTCGATCGGGCCGCCTTCGAGGATCTTCGGGACGACGTAGTGGCCGGTGCGCACCGACAGGTACGTGGCCTCCGCGACCCGGGACACCTCGGTGGCGATGTCGGCGGAGGTGGCGCCGAGACCGATGATCACGACCTTCTTGCCCGCGAGGTCCGCCGGACCCTCGTAGTCGTAGGAGTGCATCTCGGTGCCGGTGAACTTGCCCTCGTACGAGCCGAAGAGCGGCAGCCCGTGCCGCCCGCCGGAGGCGACCATCACCGCGCGGTACAGATGCGTCGTGCCGTCGCCGAAGGTCACCGCCCAGCCGCCGCCCGCCGCCTGCTCGACCCGGCTGACCTCGGTGTCCAGTTGGATGTGCTCGCGCAGCCCGTAGTGGTCGACGTAGGAGTCGAAGTACCGCGCCACCTGGGTGTGGTGGGGGTAGTCCGGGTAGTCGTCCGGCATCGGGAAGCTCGGGAACTGCATGACGGTCTTGGAGGTGTTGGCGAACAGCGCCGGGTACGCGCAGCTCTTGCCGCCCTGCGCGGGATACCGCCACAGGCCGCCGAGTTCCGAGCGCCGCTCGTAGGCGTCGAAGGCGATGTCGCGGATCTTCAGCGAGCGGCACATCGCGATGCCCGCGGAGCCCGCGCCGATGACGCAGACCTTGTCCCTGCGGTCCTCGGGCGCGGACGCGGCATCGGCCACCGGCTCGTGCGTGGTGGTCATCAGGACTCCCCCACGCGCTCGGTGCTCGCCAGCGCCAGCAGGCCGAGCAGGGTCGCGGTGGCCGCGGCGCCGGTGTCGACCACCGTGGACTTCTTCAGCCGGCCCTTGCGGTGGCCGAGGATTCCGGCCGCGACGTCGAGGCCGTCGCAGAGGATGCCGGCCTTGAGCAGCAGCCTGCGGGTCTCGCCCCTGCTGGCCAGGACGCCCACGATCAGGGCGATGTTGCGGGCGGCGAACAGCCGGACCAGGTACTCGCCGTCGGCGTCCTCGTTGATGTGCAGCTTCTTCGCCCCGATGGCGGGCGCAAGGAACGCCGCCGCGCCGACCGTACGCAGGGTGCTGAGCAGAACAGCCGGCGTATCGCTCTTGTTCATAGTGATGCGAGTTCCTCTCGCGCCTCGGCCATCGACATCACGTCGTGGCACTGGGAGCCGGTGTCGGTGGGAATTCCTTGGCGAAGCCGGTGAGCCGGACGACGACTCCGGCCTGCCGCAACATCTCGATGTCCGTCTCGGGTTCCGCGGACTGCTCGGGGAACGAGATCCCGGCCGGCAGGTCCCGGCTCAGCACGCGCTCGGCCGCGCGGACCGCGCCCATCGCGCTGAGGTGGCCCTGGCCGCGGGTGTCGAGCAGATCGATGGAGACCGAGCGGTTCGCGCTGTGCGCGGTGACGGTGAGCCCGCAGAAGTCGCCGGTGCCCGCGCTCTGGAAGAGCGCCGCGCGCACCCCGTGCAGCGGCGGCTTGGTCAGCGCCCGCAGCGCGCCCGACCGCTTCAGCCCGATCATCGCGTACAGCGACGGCACGCTCTGGAGCGCGATGCGGGTCTCGACCGTCGGCACGCCGAGGGTGAGCGGCACGGTGGTCTGCTCCAGCGTGCTCACATACGCGGCGGGCCGCTCGTTGCCGTCGGCGCAGCGCACCAGGCGGCGGCCGGTCAGCGGGTGCGTGGGCTGCCGCCTGCCGTCGCGCATCGCGTAGTACGGCCAGGCCAGCCGTTCGGCGAAGCCCCAGGAGTCGGGGCCGACCTTGTCGTCGGACGAGGACAGCACCGCGATCTCCACCCGCTCGGCCTGGCCGAGTTCGCGGACGGCAGCGGCGGCCATCAGCGCGTTGAGCCCGGCGTACCAGGCGCCGGACAACAGCACGGGGGACGTGGGCCGTTCACGCGAGACCGCGACGGTGACGTCGAGAATCCCGGCGTGGCCCGCGCGGTTGATGTCCGCGATCGGGATGCCCCGGCGCATGGCGTCCACGATGAGGTGGTCGCCGGGGTCGCTGACCACGGCGAGGACGGCCGCGGGCCGCTCGGGCAGCGCCCCCAGCGGGCGTTCGGCGCGTACGTCGATGACGGCGGTGGTCGCGCCGATCCGCGCGGCCAGCGCCGTCGCCCGTTCGGGGTTGCGGCCCGCCAGCACGATCGGCAGGTCGGGGTGGCGCTGCCGGATCAGCCGCGCCGCGTGCTCGCCCACCACTCCGTAACCGCCCACGATGAGCAGCGGCGGCCGGGCGGCGGCGCGTCTGGGTCTACTGGCCATGGCTCACCGCGCCGCTGATCGTGGTGTCCGGCTTGCGCTCCTCGCCGCGCTCCTCCGCCGCCCGCGCGAACAGCTCGCGGGCCACCCGGCGGCCGGAGTCGACGGCGCCGCCCATCGAACCCATCTGGTGGACACCGCTCTCGGTGCCGGCCCAGTGAATCCGGCCGATCGGCTCGCGCAGCGCCTTGCCGTACGCCGTGTACAGTCCGGGCGGCCCGAAGCCGTGGTAGCAGCCGCGGGTGAACTCCTCGTCCAGCCAGTTCTGTTCGACGAATTCGCGGGGCTTGCCCGCCTTCGCGCCGAGCCCGGCGACCAGTCCGTCGAGTACGGCGGTACGCCGCTCGGACGGCGAGAGGCGGGTCAGCGCGCGGGCGGCGGAGCCGGTGACGAAGGCCGACATCACGCCGGGGCTGCCGTCGGCGGGCGAGGTGTCGAAGGCGACCCGGAACGGGCCGTCGCTGCTGGTGATCTGGCCGCTGAGCCCGGCGGCGCGCCAGAACGGCTCGTCGTAGACCGCCAGGCACTTCATGGCGGCGCCCGCGGGCATCCGCTGCGCGAACTGGTCGCGGTAGCCGGGCAGCGAGGGCGCGTAGGTGATGCGTCCGGCGAGCGTGACCGGGATGGCGACGACGACCCACCGGCCGCGGTACTCGAAGCCGGGGCCCGAGACCACGACGGAGTCGGAGCGCTGCTCGATGGTGCGGACGGCGGCGCCGACGCGTACCTCGTCGGGCATCCGCGCGGCCATCTTCTTCGGGATGCTGTGCGCGCCGCCGTCGAACCGGTAGCGCTGGATGCCGCCGCTGACCTCCAGCAGGTAGCGGAAGCCGCCGGAGGCGTTGGCGTAGTAGAGCACGTGCATCAGCGACAGGTCGGCCGGGCGGGCGCAGAAGGCGGCCTCGATCATCATGGTGATGAAGGCCCGCGCGGTGGTGGTGGTGACGTTGCGCTGCATCCACGACCAGAGGGTCTGGCTGTCCAGCTTCTCGGCGTTCGGCGCGTTCCACGGGCCGTCGGGCGGGACCGTGCGCGCCATGCGCTCGATCTTCAGGATCGCCTGGCCGAGGTCGGCGATGGCGGCCGGGCCCATCCGCCAGGGGAACAGGCCGGAGTACGCGTGGCGGCGGCCGTTGACGAAGGTGAGGCGTTCGCCCTCGTCGTAGCTGCGAAAGCCGGTCACGCCGACGGACTTGGCGGTCTCGGCGATCATCGTGCTCTTGTCGCCGAAGTACTCGCCGCCCAGGTCGACCGCCTTGCCGCCGCCCACGTCGAGGCCCTTGAGCCGTCCGCCGACGCGCTCGCGCGCTTCGAGCGTCTTGACGGTCCACCCGGCCTCTTTCAGCTCGCGGGTCGCCGTCAGTCCCGCCAGGCCCGCGCCGACGACGATGACATCGGCTTCCGCGCTGGGCTCGTCTGTCACATGCAGCACGTTCAGACCTCCGCGTTCTTCTGATCGGCGTCTTTCACTACGGAGCCGGTGGTCCCGTTCGCGCCGGCGGAGCCGTTGGAGCCGTTCTGCGGGGCCGGGGCAGGGAGCGGGTCGGCGGCGGCGGCGGACGGGACGGGCCGTACGCGTACCGGCGGGGCCGCGGTGACGTCGGAGGACACCAACTGCGGGTGGCGGTTGATCCACCGGCGGCGCGGCTCGCGGGCCAGCAGCTTGACGGTCTCGCGCACCAGCGGCAGCCGCTTGTGCTTGCCGGACAGCATCATCCGTCCGGTGATCACGGCCATGTCGGTCAGCGGGAAGACCTCGTAGTACTTCGAGCGGTGGTGGTAGAGGTCGAGGAAGCGGCCGATCTCGCCGCGCTCGGCCATGCCCTTGAGCGCCTCGGGGACGGCGGCGGGCAGCGCGCCCGCCTCGCCGAGGATGTTCGCGAGCCAGTAGTGGCCCTCGAAGCGGCGGTCGCGCCACTGCGTCCACAGCCGCAGCGTCTCGTCCTGGCCGAGCGCCGACACACCGGGGCCCGAGCGGCCGAGGGCGGCGACGATGGCGGGCGCGAGGCGCTCCACCTGGCGGAAGGCGTCGCCGATGCCGCGGCCGGCGGAGGGGTCCTTGAAGTGGCCCGCGTCGCCGACCAGCACCCAGCCGGGTCCGGAGGACTGCCGGAAGTAGCCCTCGAATTTGACGATCCCGGAGATCTTGGTGGCGATCTTCGCGTCGGCCAGCGCCTCCGCGGTCGGTTCGCAGGACCGCATGTGGGCCAGCAGGCCCGCCTCGGTGTTGCGGCGGAAGTACTCGCGTTCGTGTCCCTCGGGAGAGACGCCGACCAGGTACAGGCCGTTGTCCGCGGGGCCCGCCCACACCATCCGGTCGCCCCAGCGGTGGAAGACGAAGGTGTCGTCGGAGGACGGGTGGGCGCCCTCGAAGAAGGTGAAGTAGTAGGAGCGTTCGTTGGGTACAACGTTGTATTTGCGCGAGCCGACCATGTACGCGACCGTCGAGTTGCGGCCGTCCGCGCCCACGACGAGCGGCGCGCGCAGCACCGTCTCCTTGCCGTCGTGCTGGGCGCGCACACCGGCCACCCGGCCGCGCTCCCAGATCATTTCGACGACCTTGGTGCCCATCCTGACGTCGGCACCGGCCTCGACCGCGGCCTCGTGGAGGATCGAGTCGAGCAGGTGCCGACGCAGGAAGGTCGCGCCGCCCACGTCGTCGAAACGCAGCGGGAACTGCGAGACGACGTGGAAGTCGTTGAGCTTGGTGTCGGCGCGGCGCATGAAACGCACACCGGTCTTCTCGACGGAGTCGAGCACACCGAGGCGTTTGAGGAACAGGAGTCCGTCGGCCTCCATGAGGTGCGAGGAGAGCACCTCACGGGGGAACGTCGCCTGCTCGACCACGACGACCTTCAGGCCCGCGCGCGAGAGCAGCGTGGCGAGCGGCGACCCGGCACAGCGGGCGCCCACGATGATGACGTCGAAGTGCTCGGCGTCCGTACGGTTTCGCCGGATTTCGCTCCCGGCCAGGCCCTTGGTCGTCATGGTCTTAGCTCCGCGCCCTTTCGCCGGCCGGGACGATCTGCGAGTCCAGCGGACGCGGATCACCGTCACCCCACGAAATGCCCTGGAGGTGCGTGGTGCGCAGTCCCGCGTAGTTCAGCTCTCCGTACGGTCCGCCGGTGAGGCCGTTGCCACCGTGGGTGGAGAGGATGGAGTTGAACCCGATGTGCGAGTCGTTGACCTTCAGCAGGCCGCCGTTGGTCACGCCGTCGGCGAACCGGTGGGCGGTCTGCTCGTCGCCGGTCCACACCGAGTTGCGCAGCCCGTACTTGTTGGCGTTGAGGAAGTCGATGATGTCTTCCAGCAGCGCGTCGTCGTCCGTGGTCGCCTCGGGCACCACGACCGGCAGCAGCGGGAAGAAGGTCTCCTCGCGTACGCAGGACAGGTCCCGCGACTCGGTGAGTCCGTCGACCCTGACCACCGTCGGCAGGCAGAACATCCCGGTGCTCGATGTCTCGCCGTCGACGTCCACGCGCGTGCCGCCGCAGAGCACGGACGCGCCCTTGGTCTCGGCCTCGGACAGGAAGTCGAAGAAGCCGTCGACCTTCAGTACCGGGCTGAGCAGGATCTCCGGGTTCTCCGGGTAGCCGGGCACGATGGCCTTGGCGCGCTCCACGAACACCTCGAGGAAGCGGTCGGCGACCTCGGGGTGCACGATCGCGTACTTCGGCACCATGCAGATCTGGCTGGAGCCGTAGAACGACTCCTCCAGGGCCCGCGCGGCGGCTTCGAGATCCGCGTCCTTCCAGACCACGAAGCCGTCGTTGCCCGCGAGTTCCAGGATCGCCTTCTTGCCGTTGCGCAGACAGTCCTCGCCGAGCTTGAGGCCCGCGGCGCTGTCGCCGAAGAACAGGATGTCGTCCACCAGCGGGCTGGCGAGCCAGGTCCGCAGCACGGCCTCGGTGTGACCGCAGATCACATTGAGCGTCCCCGGAGGGGCGCCGTGCTTCTCCAGGATCGGCGCGAGGATGTCGCGGTAGACGAACATCACGCTCAGCGGCGTGGTGCGCGGCGCCTTCACCACCAGCGTGTTGCCCGCCAAGAGGGCGAGCACGCCCAGCGTGGAGTTCGAACCCGCCGCGTTCTGCGGGGGGTTGACGCACACCACGCCGTCGGGCTTGCGCACCAGTTCCAGCGTGCGGCCCTGCGGCGCGAACTCCTGGTGGAGCTGGCTCTCGTACCAGCGGACCGTCGGCTCGTCGCAGCAGCGCAGCATGCCGCTGACTTCCCACTGGGCGAGCCGGCGCGGGTGCCCCTCGGCGATCAGGATGTCGATGAGTTCCTCTGACCGTTCGGCCAGCGTCTCGTTGAACTCCAGGACGATCTGGCTGCGGGTCTCCTGCGGGAGGAGCCGGAAGGTCCGGCTCGCCCTGCGGGCCGCTTCCAGCGCCCGGTCGTTGTCCTCGGGGGCGCCCACCGCGCACCGGGCCACCACGGCCTCGGTCGACTCCACGGGCCGCCCGAGTTCCAGCGCCCGCTTGAGGTTGAACGTCGGGCGGTTCTCCTTCAGGTACGCCGAGGCGCGCAGGACGTACGTCCATCGAGCACCCTCGACGTCCTTGCCGTCGATGTACTGAGGGTAGGACCTCATGCCTGGAGGCCCTCCATGCTGGGGGCGACGAAGTCTTCCTTCTCGACGTCGCGCAGCAGGCCCTCGTTGTACCGGCCGTACGCGCCCAGGTCCAGCAGGCCGTGGCCGCTGTAGTTGAACACGATGGTGGCCTCGCGCCCGGTCCGCTTGCACTCCAGGGCCTTGTCGATGACGGCCCGGATGGCGTGCGAGGTCTCGGGGGCCGGGAGGTAGCCCTGGAGCTTCGCGAACGTGGTGCCCGCGTCGAAGACGGACACCTGCCCGTACGCCTCGGCGTCGAGCAGCCCCTCGTGCCGCATGAGACCCACGATCGGGGCGCAACCGTGGTAGCGCAGGCCGCCCGCGTGGATGGGCGGCGGCACGAACTCGTGGCCGAGGGTGTAGGTGTGCACACCGGGGCCGCGGCCGTTGGAGTCGGCGAAGTCCAGCCGGTACTCGCCGTAGGTCAGCGGCGCGCACGCCTCCGGCTCGGCGGCCAGGATGGTGATGTCGGCGCCGTTGAGCTTGTCCTCGACGAAGGGCGAGGCGAAGCCGCTGAGGTTGGACCCGCAACCGACCGAGGCGATCAGGTAGTCGGGGGTGCGGCCGATCATCCTGAGCTGTTCCTTCAGCTCCAGGCCGATCACCGAGTGGTGCAGCAGGCAGTGGTTGGAGAAGGCGCCGACCGCGAAGCGGGTGCCCTCGTCGGCGTCGACGCACTCCAGCGCCTCGCTGACCGCGGTGGCCTCGCTGCCGGGGTGGTCGGGGTACTCCGCGAGGAGCTTGCGGCCGTAGTCCGTGGTGTCGCCGGGGCTGGGCCGCACCTCGGCGCCGTAGGTCTCCATCAGATTCCGGCGGTACGGCTTGGTGTGGTAGCTCGCCCGCACCATGAAGACCGTGAGGTCGAGGCCGAAGATCTGGCAGGCGATGGCCAGGGCGCTGCCCCACTGGCCGGCGCCGGTGTCGGTGACCAGCCGGGTGTGGCCGTCGCGCTTGGCGTAGTACGCCTGGGCGAGGGCGGAGTTGAGCTTGTGGCTGCCGCTGGGCGAGGTGGCCTCGTACTTGAACCAGATCTGGGCCGGAGTGCCCAGTTCCCGCTCCAGCGCGACGGCGCGGATCAGCGGGGTCGGCCGCCAGAGCTTGTACGCCTCGCGTACCGGCTCGGGGATCGTGATCCAGCGCTCCAGCGAGGTCTCCTGCGCGGCCATCGACTTGACGAACAGCCGCTCCAGCCACTCCCGCGTGACCTTCTTGCCGGTGGAGTTGTCGATGTACTCCTCGGGCAAGCGGGGCAGATCCGGGATGACGTTGTACCAACGGGTGGGAATCTTATCGACCGGAAGATCGACACGGTCGATTAAGCCGAGCGGCTTCATACCTTGCGTCCCCTTAAGAGCGTGGTTGCTGACGAAATGCAGTGACACTCGTACGGACCTGCGCATGCCTGACCGGGCCGGCACCCTCGTGGGGAATTGATTTCCGGCATGACAAAGTCAGGCATCGGGCTTTTGGGTGCGAAAAATCTCGGCGAGAGGAACGGTGAAGCGCGGTGGAGTCGTGCCTCGGCACAACGATTACCCAGTGCCTCGGCGGCGCGTCAGGCTCCAGCCGAAGTCACGAGTTGTGCGAGATCACGGATTGCTGTTCCCGTGGATTCGTGCCCGAAGGCACGGAGGGACGGGATGTCCGGACGTCACCGGCCGTACGGCCTGGTGGTGCGGGGTCGATCAACCGTGCATGAGAGGCCGACCAGGTGTCGGACCTCGAATATTCTCGTGCCAGCACTCGCATACCCCCGTATCAGTACTGGAATTGTTTGACAGCCTAGCGTCCGGCAGTTCCGATGGCAATACCATACTGGAACGCGTCCCGATGACCGGAACTCATCCCGGTGACCAGCGCATTTTCCCTGCGGGAGTCACAATGGGCTGGTCACCGGGACGCCGTCGCATTACTGACCAGATCGGTCAAAGTGAATTCCTGTGAAGCCCGGCGACAACGACAGTGGGGGGGGGGGGGGGGGGGGGGGGGGGGGGGGGGGGGGGGGGGGGGGGGGGGGGGGGGGGGGGGGGGGGGGGGGGGGGGGGGGGGGGGGGGGGGG
>NZ_JBVHMF010000023.1:0-139826 GCF_055558595.1 Streptomyces sp. NPDC025721
ACTCCGCCCACATCTCCACATCATGCAACGTCTCCACACACTGAACAACGCGTCACTCAGTCAGCGGACACGAAGCCCACCTGTAGTACCAGCCTTGAGCAGCCCGTCGATGTCGATGGCGTCGCGGACCTCCGTGCGGCTGTAGAGGGCGCTGGTTTTGCCCGCGGCCAGGTCGTCGCGGTGCAGCACCGGTCCGAGGTCGGAGTCGACCGGCGGGGGGTGCAGGAATTCTGCGACCAGCTCGACCTTGCTGCGATCCCCGGTCACCGGATCGGTGACGTTCAACCGGGTGTAGGTGTCGACCTGCTGCGCGAGTTCCACGTCGTAGCCCGCGGCCTCGTAGGCGGCGATGAGACATGCTGCTGCTGCGGGCATCTCGTCCCGGGCCCGTTCGATGGGGGCGAAGAGGTCCACATCCTCGCTGAAGCGTTCGACGATGTCGTGGGCCTGGATCGCGTAGCCGCCAGCGAGGGCGTATCCGTAGTCGTCGGCCAGGGCTTCCAGGCCGATGCGGATGAGGCGGTGATGCAGTTCGTCGTCCACTAGGCCGCTGCTGCCGATCGGCCGAGTTCGGGGAATTTCGTGAGCCAGGCGGCGCGGGCCGGGGCGGGGAGGAACAAGCTCGGCCACAGGCGGCGCAAGGTTGTCCCGTGGAGGTAGGTCCGCAGGTCGTTGGGTGTCTGAGCTTCGCGGATCACGCGCTCGTACATCAGCACGAGGTCTGCGGGGTCGCCGAGGTCGTAGACGTAGTGGGGGCCCCAGTCGATGGTGCGTGGCAGCGTGACCATGCCGGTCGTCGGCCCGTTTAGCTCCGCGAGCGACTCCGGCAGGGTGTACGGCTTGGCCGTCGCGTACCTGCTCATACCTCCCAGCATGCCGGACACGGGGCGGCTGCGGTACTCGGCTGGCGAGGCCGCGAAGGCTCTGTCCTACGAGGTGAGGTCGACCAGGGCCTGGCAGAGCGCTGTGGCGTCGGTGATGGCGTGGCGGCAGTCGGCTTCGGTGATGATCAGCCGCTGGCCGATCCGGGCGGAAGATCCAGGGGCCTTCGCGAGGTACTTCTGGTCGACGATGCCGTCGCTGTGGGTGAAGAGGTGGCGTATAGCCCAGGTCTGGGTCAGCCGCTGCCATGTGGGTGCGTCGAGGACCGTACGGAGGTCGGTGTAGCCGGCTGCGGTGAGCAGGTCGGCGGTGTCGTCGAGGCGCTGGAAGACGTTCCCTTTGCCCTTGCGGCGAGCCTCGGCGTCCGGGACCTTGGCGCGGAAGAGGGCAGAGGCGAGGGCTTCGACGGTGCCGACGACGTTCTCGATGGTGTCGACCCAGCTCCTGGTGAAGACACCCTGCTCACGCAGGACCCTCTTCGTCTCCGTCGGCAGTGCCGCGAGGGCGTCGAGGCGGGTGGTGTCGGCCTGGAGCGCGTCGAAGGCGACAGTGGCGGCGGGGAGCAGGCCGCAGACGGGGCAATAGCGGTGTTCGCCGAACACGGCGTACTTCACGCTGCATCCCGCGCACGCTCGAATACGTGCGAGCCGTTCTTCGTCGATGCCCGGCAACGGTCGCGGGTAGTAGGGCTTCGACGAGACCGAGAAGGAGACCGGACTGTTGCGGGGTGTGCTCCGGGCGAGGCCGGCGAATGCGTCACCGAGTGCCTGCCGGACGTAGAGCGCGCCGAACTCCTGCGCGGCTCCCATGATGCGCTCGCGCTGCTGAGGCGTCATGAACTCAGAGTGTCCTTGGCTGTGGCCGCAGTAGACGCACCAGAGGATCAGGTCGTCGGGAAGAGCGTGGTAATCCTGCGCGTCCATCCGGAAGAGCAGCTTGCACTCGGGGCACTGCCGCCCGAAGAAGCCGTCCTCGTCGACGGGCATCTGGATGCTGATGCGGATCTGGTCGCCTTGGCGGCCGACGATGTTCGCCCCGTCGGGCATTTGGAAACGCGGAATCTCCCACATGGTCCGATTGTGCTCCTCCGGTCTGACAACCCCGAGCGGTTTTGCGCGGGAGGCCGTGGCTGCGGACACTCTCGGAGGACATGATCGCGCTCTGTGTCTGCCGCTGCTGTCAGCTGCCATATTGATCAATGAGTGCACGCAGCGCTTTCAGCACCTCCTCCCTCTGAGATGGGGTGAGGTTACGCAGGTTCGCGTCAAGGCGATCGACGCGCGCCTTCATTCTCGTAGTGGCTCGCTCTTGATGGGAGCGCGCCGCTGCCCTCACCTCGCTTTGCATCTCGCACACCAGATGCGTCAATCCGGCATCGGTGTAGTCCATAATGTCCGGATATGGTGGATCGTCCCACCACTTGGACGGGCCGTAGTGACGACGTTCCAGGCTCTTCCTCCATTGCGCTGGAGTGCGGTCCTTCTTGCTCGCGTTGCAGGAGCGGCAGGCGGGAACAAGGTTTGTGATGTCGTCGGCACCGCCCTGCTCAAGAGGCTCGACGTGGTCGACTACCTCGGCGCGAATACCCATGCTTCCGCAATAAGTGCACCATCCGCCGGCAGCGGACAGCACGGCGTCGCGCACCCAGGAGGGGAGGATCCCGCGTGGTGTTGGAAGGCGTAGCACTGGGCCAGATTTGCTGAACGCGGGGTGCTCGCGCACAAGTTTGTTCGAGTGAGCTTTGCCTGCCACTCTCACGTGGTAGCTGGTCATGAAGAACCCTTGATGGGGCTCAGTGAACTTGGTCCCGCCCCTGTCGCTGATGGATTCAGCGGCGGATCGGGTCGGACAGCCTGGCCAGCCGCGCTGCCCGTTGAATAGCTTGCGTGGACGTAGGGGTGGACTTTCCTCACCGGGGCGGTGCTCGGACCGGGGAGGTGGTCGGAATACCGCCCGTTCACGTCCACCCGGGCGGGCCTTGTCAGAGGCGCGGGTTTCCGTACCGCCCTTCAAGGGATTGGCGAAGGTCCTCCGGGAAAGCGGCTGGGCGTCCGGGGAAGCGGGCGAAGGCATAGCGTCGTCCGCGTTCGGGGTGGTGGAGCATGCCAACGCCGAGGGTGGCGGAGCCGGCGTCGGCCCCGGCATCGAGGGCCTGGTGCTGGCGCAGCGCGGTGTAGCAGCCGACTTCAGCAACGAACCGCTGGCCGTCATCCCCGTACCGGCCGTCGTCATAGGCGTATAGGAACGCCAGACGGTCGCCGCAGCCGGAGGGGTCGAAGGCCCGGAACGTGCGGCTCGCCTTGGTCTTCGCCATCTCGATGAAATTCTGGCGCATCCTGGCGCCGATCCGGCCGCGTCCGATGAGCGGAGTGCGGTCGAGTTGTTCAACGATGATCAGGTACTCCTCGGGATCCCACCCAGTACCGCCGATTGGATCGGCGACGCACTCGACAAGGTCATCGAAAAGAGCGACGTCCTGCAGTTCCTGGTCGCCGAGCGGACCGTACGGAAGAGTCGGGAAGGACGTCAGTCCGCTCGCCGCCCGCAGATCGGCTTCGGCCAAGGCGCCATAGCGCCTGGCTTCGTCTCCCAGCGGCACCGGGATCCCGCTGCTCAATGCTCTGAGCACGTAGTTGATCACGCCCGCGGTGGACCGCACCATGCGGTGCAGGTTGAGCCAGTCGGACGAGGAAATGAACAAGGTGTCCGACGAGGATTCGAACGTCGCGTTGGGCGCGAGCGGATGGTCGATGATCACGACGACGGGCCAAGTACCGGCGTCGGGCAGGTCGCGTTCGTAACCGCGGAGAGACCGCATGCGTACAGCGTTGGTCGCCAGCGTGCGTCGAGTTCCCGATCCTTGCCCCTTGGCGGCCATGCCGTTCTTGAGGCTCCAACTGATCGCCTTTTCGGGGGTGTCACCCTTCGCCGCCTCACTTTCGCGACTCTTGACTTGCATGATCAGTCCGTCCGAACCGGCGACCAGCAGGCCGTCGCTGACCTCGCGACTGCTGCTACCTCGGCGAACCAGAACGGGTTCGTAGACGAAATCGGGAACCCCGAGACCGCCGGCGAGGCGGCGGGCGTAGTCCTCGACTTGGTGGCCCTGACTTGGAGATGACACATAGTCATCCTGACCGTCGATCGAAGCTAATGCGACTCTCTCCATTGCGATTTCAGGTCCTGCTCCTGCCCTGACCGGCTAGGGCAGGAGCAAGCGAAGGACACGCGGGTGTCGGCGATGGCGGCGGCACGGACAGTGCGCTGGTTCGCGCGTGTCCTTGGCGGGGGTTGGGCCACGCGGTCTCGCGAAGCAGGCGCACGCCGTTGAGGCCGAATGATGTGGAGCCCTCGTGGCCTGGGGCGACTTGCAGAGGCTCCGCAGCAGTGTCGGCTATCGCTCACCCGCCGATTACGAGGCCGCCCTCGCGGTCTGACCACCACACCGACGGTATCCGCTAAAGCGAAACAAGTTCAGGCGGCTCTGAGCGCGGACCGGGGACAGGATTCCGGTCTGCTTGCCCCCTTGCCCGACGTGTCACCTATTCATTACGACTTGTCGTGCGGGGCGAGGTCAGGGGTTTGCTCCGGCAGGATCCGCAGTACGAACTGTTCCACGATTCCTGCCCCCACTGCACCATGCACTCGATCGCCGAGCAGGTGTTGTGCCGCCGAGCAGACCGCGAGCACCGCGCTTTGGCTGTTGCCGTCCGTCAGGGACGCCAGGTCGTGGTACAGGTCCCTCATGTGGCCAGCGGTCGCCGCTTGCGCGTGGTGCTCCGGAGTGGGCCGTGGGGCGAAAGCCTGTGATTGCAGGTATAGGAGGTGGTTTGCGAAGTCTTGTGGGGTCCATTCGCTGCGGTGCTGAGCCAGCCAGTTAAAGATGGTCCTGGCCGTCTCGTTGTCTTCTTCGGAATGCCCGGCTGTATCTGCGCCAGGGTCCTCGTCGCGCTGCGGCCGGTCGTCTTGATTGGCAAGTTCGGTGGCAGGAGGAGCGGGTTCGGGCAGGTTCTGATCCGCCTGGTCGACGCCGGTGGTGAACGGGTCGGCGTTGAGGATGGTGTAGAAGACGGTGCGGGTAAGGGCGGCGAGCAGGCTGGCATCGAAGGTGTACGGCTTGATCGGTTGGATGTCCGTTAGGGCCTGCTGGACGTATGTCTCAAGGCAGTTGACGGCGAAAGTGCTGATGTTTGCCCGTGGGGCTTGGGGGTTGCGCTGGGCCGCGTCCGCTGCAGAGCGAGCAGCCCGCCAGACGAGGTTGTTCAGTTCTCCGAGCGCCAGGGTTGTACTGCCGCGCTGCGCGATGTCCCTCAGCCGTGCCAGATGGTTGTCGGGGACAGGCGGGAGGTGGCGCTTGGCGAGCTGGAGGTCGAAGTAGCGAAGAGCTTCGGCCGCGATGAGCTCTTGGACTAGGACGAGCAGCTCCTCCTTGCGCTCTTGGTCGAGAGCAGCGAGGGCGAGGCGTGTAGTCAAGTGTGCGACGAGATTTTCGACTGCGGTTCCCATTGACGTGCCATAGGGCACGTAGTGGACAGCCTCTCCAGCGTAGTACCTGTTGGTGAGCTGAGGCGGTTGAACGGCGTCGATGTCACCGCCGGCGGCGGTAATCGCTTCGTGGAAGCTTTCCGGCTGCCAACAGAAGGAAGCAGGGGTGCTGTCGGGGTGGATGCGGAGGAAGCTGTGGGCCAGAAGATCTCCCGCAGTGCGGTAGGGATCAGGGTCCAGTGGCTCAGCCCATAGCCGGAGGGGACCGATCGGCGTGGTGGACGGCGCGTAGTGGAGCAGGGCCAGAGCGGTGGCCTCGATCCGAACGCTGGCGGTGGGCAGCGAGTCCTGCTGCAGAAAGGTCACCTTGTATTGGGCGCGGATCGCTTCTGTCTGCTGCTCGTCCCACCGAGCTTCGGTGCTGTGGCGTTGGGAACGTGAAGTGCTCTGCTTCCGCGCAGGGGTACCGGTTTTGCGCGAGGAGTTGCGGAGTTTCGTCATCTTCTCCAGCAAAGCCGGGCTGCAGTCCACGCAGGGGGGAGGCGAGCCGAAGCACGCTTGATCAAACGCTGTGCGTGAGGTGAGAGTGAGCTGCCCAGAGCACATGGGACAGGAACGGCCGGGCATGCGAGCCCTGACGGCTGCACCGGCGGCAATATATGCCTGCCCCCATCCAGCGGTGTCGATTGTCTTGACCGACCCTGCCCAGATCGCGTACTGGCCCTCCAGATCGATGTGGGTGAGGTTCCAGTACTGCTTGGCGATGGCGACGAGCTCTTCTGGCGCGTCCTCCAGGAGGTCAAGTTCGAGACCTGGCGCTGGCTCCCCTTGGGGCGTCTCCTCGGCTTCGTTCTTCTCACGATGCTGAGCGTCTTCCTGTTCAGGAGAGCGCGCGGGAGGAGGAATGGCTGGCTGGGGCCGGGACGCGCATTTCTGGCAAAGATAACTGCCGTCGTATTTGCTGCGGATGGCGTCGAGTTCGGAGCGCGTCTGTGCGGTAGGAGCTACCCCGCAGTCGAGGCACCCAAGCGTCAGTATTTGCGCGTGTGCATGGCCCTTCACTGTCTCTGCTACCCAGTTGACCGGTCCAAGGTCCGCGACACGGTTGCTCCAGGAGCCGTCCTCTGTAAGCGACCAGTAGCGCAGTGCTCGCTTGAGGACGTCATCGGGGGTGTCGACGCCGATCACGATCCTCAAGAGTGGGACACCTTGGCTGGGCGTCAGGTACGAGGGTCCGTCTACTTCCTCATCCACGTCGAGGACGGCACTGAACCCAGATGCGCCCTGGAGTGCCGCTGCTTCTCGGTCACGCCGACGCCCGCGCTTGCCCATGTAACCCTCTCTTGCTGTAACCATTCAACAGACTCATGGATGCCCAGGCCATGTGCCCTGCACTGCGGAGCCGACCAGGAGCCGGGCTTGATCCGGCTGATGGGCATCGGAGATCGGTGCTCTCCCGAAGACTGTCCGCAACGCTAGAGCGCGTTGGGATGCACGCTAATTGGCGACACTCAGGCATACTCGCGGGTCAACTGACCCAGATGCCCTCGGGTGAGATCCGGCGTGCGAGGCGCTGGCCCGCCTCGCTGACCGGGGTCGACCAGGAGATGTCGGTGACTTGGCATCCGAAGTCGTCAGCGAGTGTATGAACAAGCATGGCTCCTATGCCCTGGCGGCGGTAGGAGTCTGCCACCCAGATCAGGTCGATGAGAGGGCGCAGAGTGTCATCGCGTTCGCCAATTGGTGATCCCTCGACCAGATCCCAGCGGCGGTGGTCGCTGACGTCGTGGACAGCCAGGTAACCGATGACATCCCCGTTCGCCCTCAACAGGTAGGCACGCACGTTGTCGGGGGTCACCTCGGGCTCACGAAGGTGGGACCACGAGTTGAAGTCGTAGTGGTTCTCCTTCTGGGGCATCCGCCCCATCTGGTAGGCCAGCTTTCGCCACGCGATGGGTGACTGCGTCGTCACGATGGCCAGGGCACCCCACCACTCCAGGTTCTTGGGCGCCCGAAGGCCGAACGCCCACGCCGCATGGTGGGTGGTGTGCTCTTTGCTGTCGTTCCAGGACTCTCGCAGGCTCAAGCCGCAGGGGCATTCGTCGTAGCTCGGCGTCGCGACTGCGCGGAACGCGACGGGTTTGGCGCCGTAACTGAGGTCTTGGTTCCTGCCGCCCACCCAAGGCCGGAAAGACGCCTCTTCCGACTCGACGTACTCACTCCAGCGGTCGACCCATCCGGGATACTGCTCCGGGTATCTCTCTCGTAATTGTTTCGCAGCAAGCGTCAGTGTCGGCCGGACCCACACGCTTCCGGCTGTTGCTCGGCCGTTGAGGCGCACTCCTTGGTTGTTTGCCTTGCTGCGCAGAAATCTCAGGAATGCGCCAGGGGGCGCCTTAAAGTCGACGCCGCGGACCAGCTGTCGCTCGCCGGGAGCAAGCCAGGCATCAATAGGGAGCGTCAGTCGGTCAGCGATTGCGTGGAGCTTGCTGTAGTCATGGTCGAGTTCGGCCATGCGTAGCGCATCGAGCGTGGCCTCTACGTGTGAGAACTGTACGAACAGAGTGATCCAACGTGGTCCGTCGCCCCAGGAGAAGCTGCCCGGGTAGCCGTCATACCAGATGCGGTCAGTAGACGCGCTGACCACCCTTTCCACGGCCTCCTTGTACGGGGTGGGTAGTTCGGCATCGTGACCTTGCGAGGCTGCTGCGTCGACGTACCCATCGCGGTCGAGCTCGACTGTGGCGTACCAGCGGGATGCCCGGACGCTGATTTTGCGGGAGCGCCAGTTGTGCGGAGCAGGGTCGAGGTAGACGATTCGCTCGGTCATGCGCTCTGTTCCATAGTTCTAGAGGGATCGATCAGGGGGCCACAAGAAGGTGAGCGGAAGGCTTGCCAGCACCGCCGAGGTCCGTACTGTTCGGTTGGGGTCGGTCGGATACGACCTGTCCGGCTTGTTCTCAGCGCGTGCGTGGCTCACGGAGGCGGTCCCAGCCGGTCCCACGGAGAGCCTTCGAGCCTGAGTCGCCCCGCTGGTGCAGGTTGCCCGAGCGGTGCCAGGGGCTTGGCTGCGGTGTGGTCACGCGGCGGCGCGTCGGGGTGGTGGTCGAACCAGGCCAGGCCGCCGGGATCCAGGTGCTGGCGCGCGCGGGTGACGGCGACGTAGGCCAGGCGGGCTTCCTCCACGTCGATAGGCTGTGAGATCGGTTGACCCCGCTCATCGGTTTCCTCGCTGGGCGTGGGCTCGAAATCAGGAGCGATCTGCACACACGGCCATTCTCGGCCCTTGGCTTTGTGCGCGGTGGAAACCACGATCTGGGCGTCGTGCTCTTCGGAGAGACGTCGTACGGCTGCCAGGATCACCTCCACGCCGTGCTCGTCGATGATTTCGACCAGCGGCAGCAGGTCCTGCCCGGAAGGGTCGAACTCCGCGTACTCCTGGAGCTCGCCCCACGTGCTGAACAGCACCAGTTCCGGATGGCTGGCGCGGCGCCCGGCCTTCAGTTGTCCGGCGGCCACGGCCAGGTCTTCCAGTGCTTTGCCGCCACCGACCAGGGCGACTCGGCAGTTATCGGCGAGCAGCCGCAGGATGGCGACCATCGCGCCGACATTAGTACGACACAAGATCGCGTCAGCGGTGTCCGACGGGCCGATGGTGGTGGTCAGAGCTCGGGCGCCAATCAGCCGGATAGGGGACTCCACCACAGTCAGCCAGCGGTTCGCCTCTCGCGCCAAAGCCGGGCCGAAGCGGAAGGACTGAGACAGTGCGAGATGTTCGCCGTCGAAGCCGGCCATCACATCCCGGGCCCCACGCCAACCGTAGATTGCCTGCGCAGAATCGCCGACCATGACGAGCTGGGCGTGAGACCGTTGCGCGTTGAAGACCTCCTCCAAGACAGGGTTAGTGTCTTGGGCTTCGTCCAGTAGCAGGTAATCGCTCTGGATCAGCGGCTGCCCCAGCGCCCACATCTTGAAGTAGTGATCGTGTTCGAAGCGCATCGCGCCGCCGGTCGCGTTCTGGAGGTCCTCCCAGGCTTTCTGCGCATACGGCAAGACGATCTTGACGAGCTGATGGTGGAGGTCTTCTGCCGCCAGGCCTCGAAGCCACGGAACATGGTGCGGGCGCAAGGCGGTGTCCGCCGATTGGCAGAATCGCCGCACCGTGCGGACGACCGCATACGACAGGCCCTTGTTGGTGACGGTGCGGTCCCCGATCCGTACCTGCATCGTCGGCGCGATCCCCAAGGCGGCGCCGGCCCGCCACGCGGGCTTGCGAGGTGCCCGCAGCCGTTGGTCATAGCGGCGGCCGACCGCCTCCCACGCCAGCGAATGAGCCGTACGGCAGGCCACGTTAGGCGGGAACTTGCCGGCCGCGTCCGTAGCGATCGCCTTGTTGAATGACAGATAGCGGCCGCGCCGCCGATCGGCCTTCGCCAGCAGGGTCAATGTCGTCGTCTTGCCAGTCCCGGCCCCGGCCTGCAAGGCCAGGTGCTGTCGGGACAGGAACGTCTCCACCGCCGCGTCCTGTTCCTCGGTGGCCCGCAGCCCCGGTGCGCGCTGTGGGCGAGCCCAGGACGCCGCGGGGTGCTCTGCTCCCGAGGTCGCACGAGGCGGCGCGGGGATGTGTCGAGCGGACGTGTCCTGTGGGGAGGAATCCTCAGTGGCGAGCTCGGTCAGCCACGTCCTCGCCACCTCAACCGCCTGGCGGATCAAATCAAGATCAGCACCTGTCCTGCTGCTGATGCCCAGCCGCTTGTTGATCTGGGCATTAACTGCCCCGTAGCTCAGCTTGGTCGTCCGGCTCAGCTCGCCAACTAAGCTCCGCAACTCGGCCTGGGGATTCCAGAACAGCTCCGCCGACTCTGTCGGCTGTCGCGGAGTCTTCCGCTTGGCCTGGGAGCCGAAGAGGTCTAACTGCCCGCCGTCCGGCTCCTGGGACGGTGGACGGGATCGCGAACTGCTCACAGACAACCTCGCGTTAGGAAGGCTACCGCTACGTTGCATAGCGTAGCCGGTTGATCGCGCCTCGGTCGTATCGTCCTACAGTCACTGCTACTGCGACAGGTGCCTGATGCTCACGGCATCGGTCCAGCGCCGGCTTCGACAGAGAGCCGGGTCTGAACCGCGTCTGGTCTCGCTGCGGAGGACCGGGCTGCTCGAGTTTCCGCGCTCGCGGAGGTGAGCTCAGGACCAGTCCCGTTTCCACCATCCAGTGGTCTTTCCCCCAGCGCATGTCGTTGGCGCCGAGAGGGGTGCCCAAGGTCGTTGACACCAGTGTGCTGTCAGACCGTTGGCCTCGCCTGATCGACGGAGTCGGAGGACTCTAAAGGGGATATCTGAAGGTCGATCGTCACATCGATCAGATCCCTTACGCCGGTGGCCCTGGGCAGTGCAGACTCGGTTGGTATCGGGTTGGCGGGTTGGCTCTCAGGCAAGCCCCGGAACTACGGGACCGTATGGGGCCGTGATCGCGCTCGCCTCGTGCATGGCCCTCGATCTGTTGCGGATACGCGCGTCTCCGGAACGCGATGACGGCACAACTGCCGGCGCAAGGGGACACGAGGTGGTACGTACATCTCCCTACGTAAGGACACCTCCCGCGCTACGAGGTGGCACACTGCCAGGCATCGGATGCCGGCGGCGGGGCGGCCGTCGGCTGGATGCGTTGAGAGCGATTGATTTTCAAGATCGTGTCCAACTGACGGCGGTGGGGAACCTATGGGATTACGTCTTCACAGTTCGAACAGTAGTCGCTTGCTGCGTAGTAAGGCGGTGGATCGCTGCTATTACTGCGGCACTCCGCTTGAGTGGTTCGATCGCTATGACTCCAAGCGAATACCCCTGACAAACGAGTTCCCCCAGCATGCCGTCCCTGCCCAATTTTCCTGGTACGTCGCCCGCGGAGTCGCTTATCCCGGCTTTGATCCGTCGTCCGATCATTGCCGTTTGCCGCATCCGTCGATCTGCCCCGCCCTGGAGCACGTTGATCTGCCATCAGAGTTAGATGACCTTGTCCGTATCTTGGGCGTGCGAATGCGGCAGAGGATCGACAAAGGTGGATTCATTCCGCGGCTGGTAAACTCGGCCGACGAGGAAGAGGTCGCAGAACCGGAGCCAGATAATGCCGCCCTCCCCGGTGATGTCCGGCACACTGTACGTTTCGCTACGCTTTCGGATTTACGCCTGGCGCCAGGAGCGCTCAAAGACCTGCGGTGTATTGCCACCGCGGGTAGCAGCGGAGAGCGCTGCAATAGAGGGGTCTTCGACGATACCGAAGGTGACTGGGAGTTGATCGACACCCCGACCGCGCCAGGCCGGGAAGGCGAGCAGATCCTCAACATCAACGGCGGTCGCATGTGGGTATGGGACCTGCGGGCTCTGGACTATATGACAAGCAAGCGATGGTTGGACCAGCGCTGTCGCGTTCACATCGGCTACTCGGCACCGGACCACGTGCGTAAAGAATGGGTCGACTTCCGCGTCAACGTTCACGCCGAATTCATCGTCACCGAACGCCCGGAAGGCCCTCCTCCTTCCCTCTTGACTGCCGGTGCCTTCTCGGTACACGTTGGGCCCGGTAACTCCAGGACTTGTGCGAACACAAGCTGTGGTAACAAGACAGTTGCTCTGGTCGAAGAAGGATGGCTGTGCTACCAGTGCGCGCGGGTCGAGAAACGCCGTGCTCGTGTGCATCGGCGTTGGCAGAAGCCCACTGCTAACGAAGGCATATAAAGCAGTGGTGCACTCCCACGGCTCAAATTCGATAGTGGGAATAAAGAAGCCGGCTCCATGTCGGGAGTCAGCGGCGTCGGTGCGCTCGCGGCATGGCGAGCCAGTGAGGTAGGGCACCGAGATTCGCGACGCGGAGCGGGATTCGATCGGTGGTCACCCGTATGACCGCCCCGCCCACGGTCGTGATTTGTATTTGGTCTGCCCGCATGCGAACGCTGCGGAACCTGGGGCCCATTTTAAGGCTGCGACATGAGTCCTGGCTGCGATCAGGCAGCCTATTCGAGGGGATCAGCCGAAGGTGGCCCTGTCGCTTGGTCCGTGGCGCGTCTCCGGGGAGATCTTCCGGCGCACGGGTCGGGCCACTACCGTGAGGTGCTACGAGCTGTGATGGCGGGGATACAGGGGGCAGCAGGTTGGATGCGGAGTTGGCCGGACTGAGCTTGTTCCGCTTTGGCGGACACCATTGGTGTGGTGGTCAGGCTGCGTGTGCGGTCTCGTAGTCGGCGGGACTGAGGTAGTCGAGGCTGCTGTGCAGTCGGTGCAAGTTGTACCAGCTCTCGATGAAGTCGAAGATCGCGGTGCGTGCGGCGGCCCGGGTAGGCCAGAAGGTCGCGTCGAGGAGTTCGCGTTTGATGGTGGCGAAGAACGATTCGGCCAGTGCGTTGTCCCAGCACTGCCCGGTACGGCCGACGGACAGGCGGACCCCGAACTGGTCTGCCAGAGTGGCGAATTGCTGGCTGGTGTATTGACTCCCGCGGTCCGAGTGGAAGATCACCGGCCGCCTCGGGCGGCGCTGCCGGCACGCGGCGGTCAGGGCCTCGGCCACAAGGTCGGTGCGCATGTGGTCGGCGGTCTCCCAGCCGACGACGGGGCGTGAGGCGATGTCGATGACCGTGGCCAGGTAGAGCCAGCCCTCGTCGGTGGGGATGTAAGTGATGTCGCCGCACCAGCGGGCGTCCAGCGCGGTGGGGTCGGGCTGGAAGTCCCGGGCGATGAGGTCGGGACGGGCGGCGGCCTTCGGATCGGGGACGGTGGTCAGGTGCCGACGTCGGCGATACACGCCTGCCAGGCCGGCCGCCCGCATCAGCCGGGCGACACGGCGACGCCCACACGCGGCGCCCTCATGCTGGAGAGCGGCGTGGACGCGTGGGGTGCCGTAGGTTCCCCGCGACCTGGCGTGGACGGCGGTGATCTGCTCGGTCAGCTCGGCGTCGCGGACCGCGCGGGGACCAGGGGTGCCGGTGCGGCGGGCGTAGTAGGCGGCTCGGGAGACCTAAAGTAGCTCACAGGCGCGTTTGACGCTGTGACCTGCGCGTTTCTCCGCCTCGATGAACGGGTGCACCGTCACCGGGTCTCCTTCGCGAAGAAAGCCGTGTCCCGCTTGAGGATGTCGACGTCCTCGCGCAGCCAGCGGTTCTCCCGCCGCAGCGCGGCCAACTCCTCGCGTTCGCCGCTGGTCAGGCCGTCGCGCTCGCCGGCGTCGACCTCGGCCTGCTTGACCCAGTCACGCACCGCGGTCTCGGTCAGGTCGAAGTCCTTGGCGATCTGGCCGACCGTGCGGTCACCTCGCTGGCACAGCTCCACGATCTCGGCCTTGAACTGCGGCGTGAACGAGCGGCGAGGGCGAGGCTTCTTCTTCCCCATGCTCTCCATGATGGACATCCTCCCGGGGCAGAGCCCCTGATCTCGAATGTCCGTCAAAGCGGATCAAGCCCAGGCGGTGATGGAGGCGCGCAGTTCGGTGTCGTCGGTGGGGGCGTCCCTGCCCAAGGTGGCGGCTACGGTGCGGTAGTACGTCATCACGTCGGGGTCGCCCGCAGCCAGCAGCGTTGACAGGAGTGGTTCGTCGGGCGGCGTCGGCTGGTCGACGTGAGTGAGTACGGCGATCCGCTCGGAGGTGGTGGTCCGCGGCAGGACACTGCCGAGTTGTTGGCGCAGCCGCGTCCAAGAAGTGGTCGTCCCTTCGCGGGCGGCTTCCTTGAGGGCCCCGCGTACCGCGTCGCTTGCAGATGCCAGCTTCTCTGGCGTCAGCAGCGATCCCGGGATTCCTCGCTTGGGGTGCACAGTCGCATCCGATGCCGTATTCGCGAATGCGGCTTCTCCGTCGACGTGGATGGTTGCGCGCTGCCTGACGGCCCACTTTGTGGCCTGCCGGCGCTGGCGCGAGGTGAGCTTGTCACCGGCGACAGCCACAGCCTTCGACAAGTCGACGACCAGGCGCCGCTGCTCGTTATGAGACATGCCTGGGTTGCCACGCAGGAGTCCCAGGGTGCGTTGCACCTCAGCTGCTGCCGTGCGGCGGGAGCGGTCGGCCTCTCTACGGTTCACCCCGGCGGGGCGTGGGGAAAGGAGGCGCGGAGCAGACGGCGGCCGAGGAGTCATGGTGACGGGACGGAGCTCGGTGGCCGTGACCCGCTGGGGAACCCGGAATGGTCTGGCGGGAATCCAGCAGCGCCGCCTCGCCCTTGTTGGGATCATCGCCTCGGCTGATGAAGTCGTCCGCCTGCGCCAGCATGGATCGGACCGCGCCCGATGCCTTGGCACGCACCGCTTCCTCCAAGCGCCGGAAGACCACCTGCCGCAGCTTGTCCTGGTGGTCCAGCCAGGTGCCGGCGCTCGTGACCGCCCGCCGGAGTTCGACGAGCGCGAGTCCTTCGCAGAGGTCCATCTTGCGTTCGGCTTCCTGGCACAACAGGCGCACCGACGAGACGTGTTCTGCGCGGACCTCGGTTTTGATGCGGCGCACCAGAGCGCCGATCTGCAATGGAACCCGAACTTCGGTGATGGGCGCGTTACGCGTCACTCGCACGGGTGCTCGGGGCGTTTCGACCGGATCGGCTACCTGGACAGCCGGGTGACGGCCCTGGGTGCTCCAGATCCGTTCCACCACCGGGGTCAGCAGCAGACCGTCGGGAGTGATCTCGCACTGCTCGGCGTCCTCAAACCACACGGTGCCGTCAGCCGCCGTCTGGGTGCCAATCCGCAGCACACGGGTGCTGCCCACGGTGTCGAACTTGAACCGGTTGACGTAACGGCGGCGCTGCAGCGTCGGTTGATCAACTTGAACCCCAGGGCCGAGGACCAGCTCCCCGGCGGCCTCCCAGTCGGGCGGAAGGGACGGCTCCACGTGGAAGCGGAGGCTGAGGACCCCGCCGGTGACGTCGACGACAGACCCGAAGGACGCCTCGTCGTGGGGGACAAAGGCGTACCGCGGCGCATGTCCCTTCTCGCGGAGCCACGTTTGCGTCGCCGCTTTCACGTACAGGTGATCCGCGCTGCTGATCCCTGCCGACCCCCCGCGGCGCCCGCACTGCGGCAACAGGTGTTCGGGGTCGGGAAGATGAGCGAAGTGGCATACCCGGTCGTCGTACTGTTTGGTCGTCAGTTTGCCGCCACAGCCTCCCAGTAGAACGCCGCACCAGAAGGACGCGCCTTCGTATTCGTCACGGAACGATTCCAGCTCTCGCGCGTCCGTCGGACACACCAACGGATCATCAGAATCCGCCTTTCCGATCACCGCGGTCTGAATCTGCCTGTTGTCGATACCCACTGCCAGCTCCTTTGCCAGCAACGCCACGCTGCCGCCCTGTAGTGCCGAACGAGCACCCACCAGCAGCGGCGAAGGGATCAACCGTGACCGGCGAGGACAGACAGCCCAATAACTGACAACCGTATAGTCGCCCTCTGACAGTGAGTGGGAGTTGTCAGGCAGCACGGTATGACCGCCTCACTTTGCTGGACAGATGTATGCCTCGGAGGCCGGCGCGCAATGCTCTGGCGGCCGCCCAGAGAGGGAATCTCGCCATAGGGAGATGATTGCCTCTCCTGACTCGTCCCCCGCGGCCGTCTGATGCTGTGCCGTCGTCCTGGCGAATCAAGGTCCGCGCCAAGGCCCGGAGGGTTAGTGCGGTGCCGGGCACAAGCGATCGATGTCGCGGGCGCAGCCCCAGGAGAGGGTGACGCCGGCGCCGCCGTGGCCGTAGTTGTGGAGGATGGTTCGGCCGGTGGGGCGGTGCTCGGCTTCGACGCGGACGGCCGCTTGGGTGGGGCGGGCGCCGATGCGGTGGGACAGGATGCGGGCGTTGGCGAGGCGGGGGTCGACGGCTGTGCAGCGGCGGAGGATGGCTTCGGCCGCGGCCGGGTCGGGGGCGAGGTCGTCGCAGCCGTCGATCGCGGTGCCGCCGAGGGCGACGGTGTCGCCGTGGGGGTAAATGCACAGCAGGTCGGGGGAGGTGCCGGTGTCCTCGGAGAAGAACTCGGTGATGCCGGGGTTGGTGACGATGACGTGCTGGCCGCGGATGGGGCGTAGGTCGCTGTCGGCGGCGAGTTGGCGTGCTCCGAGGCCCGAGCAGTTAACGACGAGGGGGCCGAGGGCGGGGTCGTCGAGGTCCGTGACCGTGCTCTGGGTGATCGTGGCGCCAGCCGTGATCAATCGGCCCTGAAGGTAAGCGAGGTAGACGGGCATGTCGATCAGGGGGACTTCGAACCGGTACCCCGTCGTGAAGCCCGGAGGGAGCGTGCCTGGCTCGCAGGGCTGGAAGCCGGGCAGCGTCGTCGCCCAGTCAGGCGGGGCGTCCGCATGGCGGGAGGCTTCGATGCCGGAGGTGATCCGTACGCCCGTACTCGGATCGTCGGCCAGAGCGCGGAAGACCTCCAGCGAGTTCTGGCTCCACTCGTCGACCTTCTCTTTGGGCTCGACCAGGTACGGGCCCCACATCGCGCCGGCCGCCAGGGATGTACGGCCGGGCAGGTCCTCGGCGACTACGTGGACGCGTATTCCGGCCTCCGCGAGGACGATGGCGGTGGTCAGGCCGGATACTCCGGCTCCGATGACGGTTACGTTCTCGGCTCCGGTCACAGGACCGGACCCTAGCGCGCGTTTGCGGGCTCGGCGGGGTGCTTGGCGAGGCCGCGCTCCAGCTCCGGCAGGAAGCTTCGGACGTGCGGGTTGCGCTGGCGGCGGCGCAGGTCGGCGGCGAGTTGCTGGAGCAGCGCAGTGCTTCGGGGCGAGCGGACGGTGGCCAGGCGTTGGGTGGCGGTTCCTGCGATCCGGCAGGCGAGTTCGGTCTCGCCGAGAGCGGTGTGGCCGAGGGCGAGCCAGGAGCCCTCGAACAGGGCGCGGCGCTGGCTGGGGTCGACCAGGGGCACGTCGTGGGCTCCGGTGGTGAGCAGTGTCGTTCCCTTGGCGATGAGGCGGCGGCCTTCCGCGGTGGCGCCTTCGTTTTGGCGTATGCGGCCGAGTTGGACGAGTGCGTAACCCGCCTGGCAGTCGAGGTGGTTTCCGGTGAGGTAGTACATCCAGCGCGGTTCGGAACCGTCCGGAGATGAGGACTCGACCAGCAGGCGCGCCGTTTCGCGGGTGCGGTCGAAGTCGGTCGTGCGCCCGGCGGTTGCGTAGGCGTAGGCGAGGCGGGAGAGCACGGAGGCTCGGGCCCCGGCGGGTGCGCCCTCGCTCGTACGGGCCGCCGCTTCGCCGAGGGTGACGGCGTCGGCCGGGTGTTCGCGGCTGGCGGCCTGGAAGGCGAGGTCGGCGAGGATGTGCGCGGCCAGCGGTTTGTCGTTGACCTGGTGAACGGCGCGCAGGGCGGTGGCGAAGTAGCGCTGGGCCAGTCCGTGGTCGCCGGCGTCGAAGGCCATCCATCCGGCGAGTTGGCCGACTTCACCGAGGGCGTGCAGAAGTCGCGCCGTCGCGAAGGCGGAGTGACCACCCTCATGGAGGAGGAGGGCGACAGCGCGGAACTGGGCCCCCACGTAGGACAAGTGGCGGGCCCCACCGTGTTCGTCGTCCAGTAGTTGGAGGAGGGGGAGGTTCTGTTCGACCTGGTCGATGAGGGGGTCGGCATCGGTGGCGTGTGCCAGCCGGTCGGTGAACTGCCCGCGCCCGGCCGGGCCGTCGACGTACTGCGACACGGTGGCCAAGAGAGTGGCGCCGGAGGCGGCGAGGAAGTGCCGGCGGTCGCGCAATCCGCTGCGGACCCAGTCCTCCATGATCCCTCCCAGTTCACGAGCGGTCCAAGGCCGCGCGAGGTCGCTGTCCGCTGGCACGAGCGCCTGCGAGGGCGTCGACCGCGCCTGCCATAACCACTCGACGGTCACCGTCCGGCCCAGCTCCTGGGACAGCACGTGCGCGACCGCTGTCGGTAACGGCGAGCGGGGCAGGCTGCCGTGGTCGCGCCAGTGGTATGGCGCCGACTCGGCAACCGTCCCGTCACCGAAGGTCCGATTCACCTTCCGCGCAAGGACTTTGGGGCTCCAGCCCAGTTCGTTCAGGCACGCGGCGAGCTGGAGATTCGGCCCTTCTGGTCGTCGGCTCATTCAGAGGTCCACCCCCGCGTCGCTGCGCGCCTCCGCCCATCCCATGGTGCCGCTTCTCGCGGACGATCACTCGGTTCGGCAACGAAGTTGACCGAGTTGACCGGTTGATGGGCTCCTGCCGTCGAACGGTATCCGGTGTGCTGAACAGGCAACAGAGGGCAACCAGACCGGCGGCTGGCATCTGTCCCCCGTCAGGTGCCAGCCGCCACCACCCCGATGCCGAGGAGAGGCTCCGCATGAACCACCAGCAACTCCCGGCTCCGGAGGAGTTCCACGTCCGAGCCGGCGCGGACGCCGTCAGCCGCGCTCGGCGGAGGATCACCGTCACGGCGCGGCATTGGAAAGTTCCGCTGTCCGAATCCGCCCTGGCCGACGTGGAGTTGTGCGCCAGCGAGATCATCGCCAACGCCCTCACGCACGGCGGCAGCGAGTGCTGGGTACGGACGCACTGGACGGGTCAGTTCCTCCAGGTCGAAGTCACCGATCATTCCCTCCGCCCGCCGGTCGCGTCGGAAGCCTCCTCCGACGACACGTCCGGCCGCGGTCTCGCGCTGGTGGAGGGCCTCTCGCACGGCTGGGGATGGGTTCCGAAGGAACTGGGCAAGACGGTGTTCGTCATCGTCGCCGATGAGGCGGTACTGACCAGTACCCGGCGGCTGAGTGCGCTGGTGCGTGTAGCGCAGGCGAGGGTCGAAAATGCACAGGACGACGCCTGTGCACCTATATCGCCAAGCCAGCGTGCGCCCTGGTGGCCCGAGCTGGAACAGGCGCTCGCCGTCCTGGACGACGAGGACTGCGTGTATTTGCACGGCGACATCAAGCCGGAGCACTTCATCTGTTCCGGTAGCGCCGTCCATGTCGTCGACTGGGAGGCAGCCGCCCGGGGCCCGGCGATGTGCGACTTCATGGACGCGGCCTTCCACCTGGTCCGTGACCTCGTCTACTCAGAGGTCTCGCCGCTGCCCATTGACGTGATCAGCCAACTCCCCGTCACCGGTCCGGCCGCCGCCTGGCGCCTGATGCGGTGGCTCGACCGACGCGGCCCTGACGACCTCGACCTCGTACCCACCGAGGACCTGCGCGACCTGATGGCCTCGCCCGATCCACAGAGCGTCGTACGAACCCTCGCTCTCTTGATCACCGGTCTGTGCGACGCCGGTGTTCCGCGGTAACCCAGCTCAGCTCATCCCGCTCGCCCTGTCCGTCGAGATGCTCAGGAGCACACCGTGAACCGCACTGCCAGGAACCTTGGACGAAGCCGGATCGTCATCGAGACCGGCACGCCGTATCCGGACGCCACCACTATCGTCGAGCGGAAGGGGCTGGGACACCCGGACACCCTCGCCGACCATCTCGCCGAGCGGCTCTCGCAGGCGTACAGCCGCTACACCCTGGAGAACTTCGGGGCTGTGCTGCACCACAACTTCGACAAGCTCGCGCTCTTGGGCGGGGCGAGCCGCGTCGAGTACGGCGCCGGCGCGATGACGGCACCCGTTCGCGTCCTGATCAACGGCCGGGCCGCGCGGGCTTGCGGCGACATCGAGATCCCCGTGGACGAGTTGGCGGAGAAGACCGTACGTGCCTTCTTCTCCGAACGGCTGCCGTCTCTCGCCGACCACCTCGACCTGCACTTCCACATCACCAGCAATTCCAGTCCGGGTGCGGTCATCACCGACGCCGATGCCCCGGAACGCACACGCTGGTTCGCCCCGCGGTCGGTGGACGATCTGCGCGAGCGGCGAGTCCTGCTGGCCAACGACACTTCGCTGGGCACCGGTTGGGCGCCCCAGGGCCCCTTCGAGACCTTCGTACGCGAACTGGCCGACGACTTCTCCGGTACGAGTGCCGTCACCGGAGCGCACCCGTGGTGCGGGACCGACGTCAAGGTCATGGGCTACTACGAGGGCGACCGCGCCGACGTCGTGCTGTGCGTCCCCCAGATGAGTCCGCTCGTACCGGACCGCGCCGCGTACCTCGCCAACAAGAAGACGATCCTCGCCGAATGCCGCTGGCTCGCCGGCCTGCACCTTCCCGGCACCCCCGTCGACTTCCGCTTGAACGTCCGTGACGTGCCGGAGAAGGACGAGCTGTACCTCACCTACACCGGCAGCTCCATCGAGTCCGGGGACGAGGGAGTGGTCGGGCGCGGCAACAGGGTCAACGGCCTGATCACCCCGCTGCGCCCCATGAACATGGAGGGCGCCAGCGGCAAGAACCCCGTCTACCACGTCGGCAAGCTCTACAACCTGGCCGCGACCCGCCTGGCCCACCGACTCCACCAGGAGACGGGCGGTCACGCCGAGGTGCATCTGGTCAGCGCGACGGGTGAGCCGCTGGACCAGCCGTGGCGCATCCTGATCCGGCTCTCCGAACCGGCGGCCCAGGTGGACAAGGTCCAGGCACTCGTCGTCGAGGCTCTCGCCGGATTCCCCGCCCTCACGGAGGAACTCATCCAGGATGGAGTGCTGCTGAGTTGAACGCGCCAACCCTCCTCCCACCAGTCTCTGCGAGCTGCCGAGTTCGGTTGACCGTGCACTACGGATCGGCGGCGGACGCATGGCTGGACCGTGTCCCGCAGCTCTTCGCCGCCGCCGGCCGCCAGTGGAAACTGACTCTCACCGGCTACCACGACGCTGGACACGCCTCCGCGCTCGCGACCGCCGTCAACCGTCGAGGCCGCGCCGTACTGCTGAAGGCGTGGCCCGACCCGAGCCGATACGCGCGGGAGGTAGCCGCTCTCCGGCTCTGGCATCCGGGTCCCGGCCGAGTCGTGCTGACGACGGACGACGACTTGTCGGTGGCCGCCCTCCGCATGGTCGGCCCGAGGCCGGGAGGCGAGGAACCGCCGGACGGCGAGACCACCCTCGTAGCCGCAGCGATCCAGCAGGCCCACAGCATTGGGCGGAGGGTGCCGCCCGGAACCTTTCCGTCGCACTCCGACCACCTGCGGGACGAGGTGCTGCCTCGCGTACAGAAGCGTCGGAGCGGCAGCTCATACGGCCAACTCGCTGCTCGAGTAGCCGTGCACACGGACGGACTGGCAGAGGATCACGGCCGCAGGACCGTACTCCACGCCGATCTGTACCGCGAGAACGTCGCCTTCACGAGGCAGCGCCGACCGGTTCTCCTCGACCCGGTGCCCATGGACGGAGACGCTCTGTTCGACTGGGCCTTCTGGACTCTCTACTACCGCCTCGGCGACGGCACGCAGGAACGGCTCCGCCAAGCCGCATCCCGCTCTCGCAACCGTCGGTCCCGCATCATCCCGTGGTGCCTCCTCATCGGAATCGACGGACTCCTCTACTACGAGGAGAGCGGCGACCGGCGCGTGAACCGCATGGCAACGGTCCTCGACGCTCTGTGCGCCCAGGCCGAGTGGAGCCCAGCGAGATGACGACGTACCTGCTCAGACATGCGAGCACCACGTACAGCACCCGCTACCTGGTGAACGGTGACCCAAGCATCGCTCTCCCGCTCGACCCGGAAGGAGTCGCCGCGTGCGAGCGGCTGCGCGACACCGGCTCCCTGAGCGGCTTGCGGACGTGGATTGCGAGCGAGTTCTCGCGCGCCCGGCAGACGGCCGCCCTACTCACCAACGCTCCTGGGGTCGCGCACCAAAGCGACCCGCGGCTCAACGAACTCGACTACGGCAATTTCGAGGGCGGCCCGTTCCTTGACTACGCGGTTTGGCTCGGCGGGCACGGCCCGTGGATCCGACCGCAAGGCTCCGCCGAGTCGCAACGCGAAGGCATCGCCAGGATGCTGACCGGGGTCCAGGCTGCGCTGATGCGGCCTGGCCCGCGTGTCCTGGTGGCGCACGGTCTTCTGCTGTCCGTCCTCGGCTGGGCTGTGGCCGAAGCCCCGGACTCGCCCATGCCCTTGTTCTTCCCGGAAGCCGCGTGCCTGGACCCGCTGGTCGTCTCGGACGCCCGGCTGGTCCGGCTCATTGGGCGTCTCCTCGACGGTCTGAGCCAAACTGACCGTCGCGTAGAGCCGTCGGGAGGTGACCGTACGCAATCGGGTCGGAGGAGGGTGTCCATTCTTGCTAACTTCGATCCTCTACCGACCCCGCTCGAGGAGAGACCCCCTCATGCATGATGCACGCGCTCTGATCGACATGGGAGATGAGGCGGTCCGCCGCCTCGCCCGTCGCGGCTACGCCCTGGACCTCTCCTCCCTGGAGTCCCTCCAGTCCCGCCGCAACCAGAGCATCGGCATCGCCGACGAGCTGCGCTCCGAGTCCAAGAGCGTGGCAGCCGAGGTCCAGAAGACGGCGAAGTCGGGCGGCGACACGTCTGCCCTCAAGGACCAGGCCCGCAAGCTCAAGGAGCAGATCCGCGAGGCGGAGGTCGAGCAGGAACGGATCCAGGAGGAGCTGACCCAGTTCCTCCTCACCATCCCGAACCTGCCGGCCGACGAGGCGCCCGACGGCGACTCCGAGGACTTTGCCGTCGAGCAGCGCCGGGTCGGTAACCCGCCCACATTCTCCTTCGAGCCGAAGGACCACGTGGACCTGGGAGAGGGCATGGGCATCCTCGACTTCGGACGGGCCACGAAGCTGTCCGGCCCCAGGTTCAGCGTCCTTCGCGGCGTCGGCGCAGCGCTGGAACGCGCCCTTGTCACGCTCTTCCTCGACCTGCACACCCGCCGCCACGGGTACGTCGAGCACTCCGTGCCATTCCTCGTCACTCGTAAGACCATGACGGGTACCGGCCAACTGCCCAAGTTCGAGGAGGACTTGTTCGCCACCGGCGTCGCCGACCGCGAACTCTTCCTCATCCCCACCGCCGAGGTCCCCCTCACCAACCTCTACGCCGATGAGATCATCCCGCCCGCCGAGCTGCCTCTCGCCCTGACCGCGCAGACGCCCTGCTTCCGCTCAGAGGCCGGCTCGTACGGCCGCGACACCCGCGGGCTGATCCGCCAACATCAGTTCTCCAAGGTCGAGATGGTCCGCATCTGCGCACCCGACGACTCCCGGGCCCAGATGGAGAAGATGGTCGGCCACGCGGAAGCGTGCCTGAAGGAACTCGATCTCGCCTACCGCGTCGTCACCCTCGCCGCCGGCGACACCGGCTTCTCCGCCCAGCTCACGTACGACATCGAGGTCTGGCTGCCCAGCCAGAGCACGTACCGCGAGATCTCCTCCATCTCCGACTTCGGCACCTTCCAGGGCCGCCGCGCCGCCATCCGTACCCGCAACGAGTACAACAAGCCCACCCCGGTCGCCACCGTCAACGGCTCCGGCCTGCCCGTCGGCCGCACCCTGGCCGCGGTCCTGGAACAGCACCAGCAGCAGGACGGCTCCGTCCTGCTCCCGCAATCCCTCGTCCGTACCTCGGCTTCCGCCGGATCACGGCGGACGGAGCACCCTCGGAGGCATAAGTGTTGGTCGGCGTCTGCGACTTCCCTGGCAGCTACGCATTTCCCCCGGCCGGGTACGGCGGGATCGAACGCTGGTTATGGGCAGTCGCCGTAGGGGCGAGAGCCGCAGGCGCCGACGTACACCTCCTCGGGCCGAGCTGGCGGGACGACCTCGGACCCGAGTGGACCCGCAAGCCAGTTCGGCTTGAGGACATCGCACCGGGTTCGCCCGCCACCCGCAGCCTTGCCGCCACCGGATACGACCTGCTCGTCGTCGGCCACGAGTACCCGACACTGCCTGCGTGGCGCCGCGTTCGGGACACGCTCGACTGCGACGTCGCCACCTTCCAGCACAACCCGGACTTCCAGCACGCACCTGACGCCTTCGACGGCAAACGGGACCGGCTGTACTGCTACTCGCCCGAGATGGTCGAGCGGTACGCGGCTTGGCATCCCCGTGCGGAGTTGGCCGTCCACCTCGGCCTGGGCGAGGCTGAACCACCAGCGGTCACGGGCGACGACCTCGTATGGGTCGGCCGCATCGACGCCCAGAAGGCTCCGCACCTGGCCCTCCGCGCCGCCGAACTCCTCGGCCGCCGCATACGCCTGGTCGGCCCAGTCTTCGACACGGCGTACGTCCAGCGCCACGAACGGCTCTTCGCCGCCGAGCATGTCCAGTGGGACGGGGAACTGGGCGGTGCCGCCAAGGCCGCCGCTTTCCGCGTTGCCGGAACCTTTGTCTATACGTACGCCCGCGATTACGTCGAAGCCGGCGCCGCAGTCTTCGGGGAGGCGCTGCGGGCAGGAACACCGGTGGCAGCTCTGACCTGGCGCGAGGGCACCTGCGCGGAGGCCGCCCTCTGCCCCTTGACCGGCGAGGCTACGGTCCTGCCGCCCGAGGCAGACGACGAGATGGCAGCGCGGGCACTCGCAGATGCGATCACTCGCACGGAAGACCTGGACCCTGCTCACGTACAGGCGATTGGGCAGCAGCGCTTCGACCCGCAGTGCCACTTCGAGGCTCTGGCGTCCCGGCCATGCTGAGCACAGTCGACCCCATCGAGATACCGCGCCTGCTCCGCAAAGTCCTCGGGCCTCGATGGGACTTCACCATCGACGGCGACCGCCTGGAGATCCGCCACCAGGATCACGCGACGCCGTACTGCCCACCCCGGCACGCTCTTCCGTGGCCCGACCTGCTCGCCCGCCTGGAATCGGCCTTCGCCGAACAAGGCGTCCCCCGTGCCCCCTGCCTCCCCCTTCGCTGGGGCCGAGAGACCGAGCTGACCATCTCCGCCGTCCAGGCGCTCGACCCGGTTCTCAAGGACGGCGGCACGATCCCCTACCGCCAGGGCTTTATTCCCCAGTCCGTCGTACGCCTCACCGCCAAGCGCGCACCCGACGGTTCACTGCAAGACGGCTTCCTCACGTCTTTCGTCAACACGTCCCACGTCGAACTGATCCCCGATCTGGACGCGTACGCTGCCGCCTTCGACCAACTCCTCAGCGTCCTGTCGCGCCTGAGCCTCCACGCCCGCCACATCACCTTCCACGGCCGCCTCACCATCTGGCGCCGCCGCCAAGTCGAAGGCATCACCCTCCGCTTCGACCACGCTGGCACCCCCCTCGGCGACCTCGTCCTCCTCTGGAACGCCGCCCACCCCGACCGCCTCGCCCTCGATTTGGGCACCTCCCTCGAACGCCTCGCCTGGGTCCGCACGCGCACCTCGTGGCCCGACCTGATCTTCGGCCCCCTCGCCGAGGCGGCGCCTAACGACACCCTCGACGCCATCCGCACCGCCACCCTCCTCATCGCCAACGGCATCACCCCCACCGCCCGCGGCGCCGGGAGCATCACGCGGAGGGTCCTCCGACAGATCTCTCCCCAGGCCGCCGCGCTGGGTTTAAGCCGTGCCGTCCGCCACTTCCACGGCTACTGGCGGGCATCCCACTCTTTGGTCGTCAACTGGGCGGACGTTGTATCGCGCATGGAAGGCGAATTGCCTGCGAAATCGGCGGAGCGGGGGCGGCTCCGTACGGTGCCGGAGCCGCATTGATCCGCACGTGCATTGGAAGTTTCCGCGTGAGTGAAGAGCCGGGGGACGCGATTCTGTACGTGGTTGTCGGGATGGCTTTGGAACCAGCCGTTATGACAAGCGCGGCTACGTCTACCTGAGCACCGTTACCGCTGCTGCCGTGCTCATGCGGCTCCGGACCTGACAGGCGCAACTGGGCAACAGGACATCAACTGGTCGCCAGCTCCGCCGCGCTGCGTTCCACACAAAATTCGTTGCCCTCGGGGTCCTGCAGCGTCACCCACCCGGTTCCGTCGGGCCTTCGGCGGTCCCCCTGAAGCGTGGCACCGAGCGAGAGCAGGCGCTGCATCTCCTCGTCCCGGGTGCAGTCCTAGGGTTGGAGATCCAGATGCACGCGGTTTTTCACCGTCTTGCTGTCACCGACCCTGACGAAAAGCAAGGTGGCAGTAGCAGCCGTGACCGCGGCTTCCGGATCCCCGGGAAAGTCGTCATCAGCCAGCGAGCCGTCCAGGGCCTGGGCCCAAAAGCCCGCAAGAACGAACGGGTCGGCGGCATCGATGGTGACATGACGCATCAAAGAACTCATGCCCCAAGCCGATCATGAATGCCTCCCACCGTCCAGAGGCGGCTGACCTCGACGCCGACCGCCTCACCAGGCCACAGGCACGATCGGAAAGCCCAAGTTTGCTCCCTGCGCCCGAGGGGATGCTCCCGGCGCGGTGCACCCTGCCGTGCTCGTGAGACTTTGCTCCTCGCCCTAGCGGCGCTGGTGTGGTGGCCGCTTGACCGCATCGGAGTTGGGGGACTGCGGCGCTGTCGACGGGGTTGGCTGTGGCCGTCCGCCCGTCGCCAGGGTGGTGCGGGCTTGGGCTGCGCGGGCTTGTGCGCTGGGGGCGGGGCGTTGGGTGAGCCGGGTCAGGCGCCAGGTGAGGACGTGGGCGGGTGAGCGGGCGTCGTCCAGGGCGCGTTGGTCGGCTGCTTGGTGGAGGAGGCGGACCGGGTCGTGGCCGGCGGTTTTGGCGTCGGTGAGGGCGGTGGCGAGGGCGGGCCAGTTTGGGTCGTTGAGGATCTGTTCCGCGTGGGCGGGGATGATCTGGCGGATCTGGTGGGCGTGGCGTTCGACGACCGGTTGCGCGGGTGTGCGCTGGGCGAGGGCGGCCAGGGGTGCGGTGGCGGCTTGGTCGTAGGCGGCTTGGAGGTGGAGGAGGGATTGGCGGGCGGCTTCGACCTGCTGGTTGTGGTGGCGGGTGGCGGACCAGCGGCGGATGGCGATCATGGCGAGGATCGCGGCGTCGAGGAACATCGCCAGTCCGGCGCCGTCGTTGCCGGCGGGCTGGCGGGCGATGCTGCGGATGGCTCCTCGTAGGGCGTGGGCGTGCTGGTGGTCGGCGTGGATGCGGGAGCGGCTGGCGCGTTCGAAGGTCAGGGCTGCTTGCCGGAGCTGAGGTCGTAGGTGCTGGGGCGCGTTGAGGGGGAGGGCGTCGAGTGCTTCGGCGAACGCGGTGATGTGGGCTTGGGAGGCGGGGTCGTCGTTCTGGGCGAGGTGGTGGGGGATGCGTTCGATGGCGGCGGTGGCCTGGTGCCAGGGGTTGGGTCGGCGCGGCCCGGTCAGGTGCTGGATGGCCTGGGGTTCGCCGGCGGTGAGGCGGTCGTGGATCTGGGGGTAGGACAGGTCGGGGGCGAGGGTGGAGCCGGAGAACCAGACCGGTTCACCGGCTGCATTGGTGTCGCCTTCGAGTGCGACCTTGTATCCCCGGATGTCGCTGGAGGGAAAGCGCAGCACTTCCACCTTCACGCCGCTGCGGGCCAGTAGGTGCAGGAACTCCTCCGGATTGCTGGATACGGCGACCACGGTGCGGACGGCGGCGCGGAGTTGTTCGCGTGGGGTGTGGTGGTGGCCGGTGCGGTGGGCTTTCTCGGTTTCGGCGCGGGTGGGGCGTTTGGCGGCGGTTCGGTCGCCGCGTATGACGACGCGCAGGTTGAAGTCCTTTTCGACGGCTTCGAGTTCCTTGTCGGCGCGCAGGTAGTCGTTCCAGTGGCGGGCGGTGCGCAGGTCACCGCGGATGGTGGTGGCGGCGATGTGGATGTGGTCGTCGGCGTGACGGACGGCGACCCAGCGGCAGCCGTCCGGGTCACCGTCGGGCGCGATGCCCGTTGAGGCGACGACGCGGCGGGCGATGGCGGCCCACTGCTCGTCGGTGAGGATGGGATCTTCGGGGGCTGCGCGGACCGAGCACTGCCACACCGGCCGGTCCGGAACGGTCAGATCCTTACCCCTGGCCTGGTGCAGGCGCAGTTCGAGGGCTTGGGTGAGTTGCTTCATGGCGGCTTTGGTGTCGTGGTCGCGGCCGGGGTCGGGGGCGAAGCCGTCCCAGGAGGCGACCAGGTGCGGATCGCTGTGGTCCTTGGCGCGGACGGTGTCGTAGAGGTACCCAAGCAGACGGCGGACGGCCTTGCCCCGGGTGATCTTCGCGATCAATCAGGCCGCCTTCCGGCCGGCCGCCTGATGGGCGGCGGCTTCGATGCCGGATACGGCCGCGCGGACGGTGTCGAGGGTGCGCTGGGCCTGGGCGAGGAGCGGTGCGTCCGCGGGGTAGGGGGTGCCGCCGGCGTTGAGGCGGTGGGCGATCTGATTGACGTTCCCGCCGATCTTGGCGACCTGGGCGCGCAGGGCGACGAGTTCGTCGATCAGGTCGTCGGTGGCGGTGCGCCGGCCGGGCAGCGGCTGGGTGCCTTCGATGAAGGCCATGACCACCGCACCGACCAGGTGCGCGCCCGCGATCTCCATGGCCTTGGCCTTTGCCCTGATGGCCTGGTGCTCGGCTTCGCTGTAGCGGACGTCGACGCGGAAGGTGCGCTGCTTGTGGTCGCGGCGGCGACGGCGTGCGACGCGGCGGACGGCGGCTTCAGCGGCAGCACGCATCACGCTCGGCGGATCGGCGGACGCGTCGACGGCTTCTCCCTCCAGTGCCCCCTGGCGCCGGAACCCCTCCGCCACCCCCGGGGCGGAGGGACCTGCGTAGGACCGGCCACTGGACGGTCCAGCGCCATACCTTGCTCCGCTGGTGGTTGGGTTTTTGACGGTGTCCGGGCTGTTGGGGGAGGAGGCAGGTTGGGTGCCGGTCTCGTCTCGGACGGACCGGGTCGGCGTTTTCGGATCGACGGGTGTTTCGTGGTGATGGGGAATCAAGGGCTCGTTTCCGGGGGTGTAGGGAGGAGAGGGTTCAGACCGGTCGTCAGCGCCGTGCCACCTTGGCGCTGGCAGGTGTTCCGTCGCGGAACAGGCAGGGAGTTCCGTGGTGGGAACGGAGTTCTTGTTCCGTGGCGGGAACGAGGCGAGGGGCGTCCGTTCAGTTTCAGAACACGGCCTCTGTTCAGTTACTGAACGGCCCGCCTGTTCAGTAACTGAACAGGACGAGCTTCCGGCAGGCTGTTTGGTGAGGCCCCGTGGGCGGTGGTCCGCAGACTTTCGTGCGGTGGACCGGTCGTTTTGGGTGTGACCGGATGGGCGGACCAGTGGTGGCTGGTCCGCCGGTTGACCTGCGGGGACTTCCGGTCAGTGGCCGTTTCTCTCGCGTCGCAGGGTGGTCATGATCTGGGTGAGGCGGTCTTCGCCGATGGTGTGGCCGGCGGCATGGATGGTCTCGCGGACCACGGTGCGGGTGGGGTTTTCGTGCAGCTCGAAGGCGGGGCGGGCCAGGTCGAGGAGGTCGTCGAGTTCGGCGCTGGGCGGGCGGCCGATCCGGCGGACTGGGCTGTCGGCTTTGTGGTCTGCCGGGGCGGGGGTCGGTCGGGTGTGCTGGATCTCCTGCTCGTGGCCGCCTGGTATCTCGAGTTGGTGCTCGGCGGTCTGGGGCTGAGTGCCGGGTGTGGCCGGGGTCGTGCCCGCTCGGGTGATGAGGATGTGGAGGTGGACGGCGCCTGCGAGGGCGAGCGGGGCGATGGTGGACAGGATGCCGACGGTGGTGTCGCCGAGGTGCAGGCCGGTGGAGTGGGTCTGTTGATTGAGGCGGATGGCGTGGAGGGCGTTGGCCCAGACGCTGGCCAGGGTGGCGGTGGCGAAGAGGGTCCAGACGTAGAGGCGGGCGCGGAAGGGGGCGTTGCGCAGGACGAGCAGGGCGCGGATGCCGTAGGCGATGAACCCGTCGATGATCATCGGGAAGAGGTAGGTCAGGGCGGGGCGTATGTGGATGGCGAGGGCGATCTGCTGCAGGGCGTCGTACGAGAGGGTGCAGCCGGCCGCGCCGAGCAGGGTGATGGCGGCGCGGTCCCAGGCGGTGGCCTGGTGGGCGGTGGCGGGCGTGTTCGGGGGCATGCGGGTACTCCGTGTGTTGGTTCTGCTTCCGCGCGCGGGCAGGCAGGCAGCGGGAGAGCGTGGCGGGGATGTGATGCGAAGGCGGGGCCGGGGGCGGGCCCGGACGGCCGGTTATCCGGCGGTGTGCCTTCTGCGGTCGCGGCCGGTGAGGATGACGCGTTCGGTCATCTCGGCGAGGCGGGAGGCGACGCGGTCGCCGACGGCGTCGCGCAGCTCGGCGACGGGCAGGTTGGTGGTGACCAGCGTTGGCAGGAGCTGGTTGTAGCGGTGGTTGACCAGGCGGTAGGTCAGTTCTTCGGTCCACTGCGACTGCTTGGCAGCGCCGAGGTCGTCCAGCAGCAGGAGCGGACACCGCGCCAGAGCGAGGAGTTGCCGCTCGGGATCGTTGCCGTGCTGGGGGCGTTGGGCTGCGTACAGGTCGGCGGCGGTTGTCGCCTCCCAGCGCAGCCGGACGCCCTTGGTGAGCAGGTCCCGTATCGCACCGAACGCCTGGTGGGTCTTGCCCGTGCCGGTGGGCCCGGCGATCAGCAGCGACGGGCCGGTGGCGATACCAGGAGCCCCGCCGGGCCCGGGTCGTCCTGCGCGGGCGATCTCGGCGACCCAGGCGTCAACACGCGGATGGTCGGCGAGGGCGTCACGGTAGCGGGGCGGGATCCGGGCGTCGGCCAGCTCCAGCGCGGTGACCGGCTCGGGCCCCGCCGGAGTCGCGGTGGTTGGGTCGATGCCCCGGGCGGTGAGGATCGCGGCGAGACGGCCCACCGCGCCGCCGGCGGTGCGGGGTTCGCGAGTGGCGGTGCTCACAGGTCACCGCCGTACGCTGCCTCGACATCGTCGGGGTTGGTCCACGCACGGTGCGGCGGGCGGGGGTTGGTCTGCGAGGGCGTGGCGTTCATCGCCTCGTTGACCAGGCTCGGCAGGACGCTCGGGCTCAGGCCCTTGGCACGCAGGCGCTCCAGCCCGGCGCGGATATGCCCCGGTGCGATGTGCTCGGCGAGCAACTGGTGGACTTCGCGGCCGAGGTGACCCAGGAACTTCTCGGGCGGGCGGTGGGCGCACGCGGCGACGTACTCGCCGAGGAGCTGCTTCGCCGAGACCGTGCCGGTGGTGCGGGGCGCGGGGGCGCTCGTGCCCCCCGAAGGAACAGATCCTAGGTCCACGATCCTAGGTCCTAGATCCGGACGGTGAGGGCTCACCGGGACCTCACTGAGCCCTCCGTGAGCGCTCGGTGAAGGCTCAGCGAATGTGCCCTGGCCTGTGGGTTCTTCGGCTTCGCCGGTAGGTGGGGAGCCCTCGGTGCGGTGTCGGTGAGGGCTCAGTGAGTCCTCACGGAGGATCGGCTGCGCCTGCCGTGACGGCTCACTGCTTCCGGCCGGGTCGTGGTGCGGGCAGGCCGGTGCCCGGATCCCGCTGGGGCGGTTGATCTTCTGGTGCAGCTTCCAGGTGACGATGTGCAGGTAGCGCTTCCCGCCCCCGCCTTCGTAGCGGCAGATCAGGTCGGCGGTGGCGAGCTGGGTGAGGTCGTCCTCGACGCCGAGGGGTCCGTGGTCGGGGCGCAGCGACCACAGCAGGCCGGCGATGACGGCGGGCTGGTCGCGGAAGCGGCCGTGGTCATCGGCCTGGGTGAGCAGGCCGAAGAAGGTCCGCTCGGCGGACAGGGACACCGCGGCGAGGGACTCCGAGGCGAAGGCTTCAGGCTTGATGGTGCGTATGCGGGCCATCGCTACCACCCCGCCGTCGGTGCCGACTGCGGTGATGGGGATGCGGGCACGGCGGCTGGGGCCGTACGCTGGTACACAGAAGTTCCTCTCCTGGCGGGCTTCGGGGCGGCAATCCCGAGGCCGTATGCCGGTAGTGGTCGTTCAGGGATGGGCGGTCTTGAGGTTCTGCTTCAGCCCCCGGCGTGTCAGCGCCGGGGGCTTTGTCGTGTCCGGAGGTAGGTGGGCAGGGTGCGGGGGATGGTAAGACTATACCACATCTCTGCGGATCGCAGCAAGTACTTGCAATCGGCAGAACGTCGTGTATCCTAGTGGTCTCCCTGCGAATTGCAGAAGGTCACTACGAATGGAAGGATGATCACCGTGCCCGACGACGAGGAAGAGGACGTGCCCGGACCGAGCATTAGCCAACTCGCCGGCGAGGACAACATCGCGGTCCGCATCAAGCTCGAACGCGAGACCCGCGGTTGGAGCACCAACGCCGTCTCCGACCGCCTGAACGCCGCCGGCTACGAGATGAACCCCTCGGCGGTCTGGCGGATCGAGAACGGCCAGCGCCGGGTCAACGTCGACGACGCCCTCGGCTTCGCCGAGGTCTTCGGCATCTCCCTGGCCAACCTCGTCGGCCCTCCCAGACTCGCCTCCCACGCCCGCGCGATGGAGCTGGTCGAGGACATTCGCCGCGCCTACCGCGCCTCCCACATGGCCACCCTCGCCGCCGCCGAAGCCCGCGACGCCCTCGACGCCTACCTCGACGAACACCCCGACGTCCGTGAGGAAGCCGAAGCCGCCGCGTCCCTCGCCGTCGCCGAAGAACTCACCGGCCTGCCCCAGCCCCATCAGCGGCGCACCGCAAAGACCCCGACCAAGAGGAGCCCCAGTAACCCCGCCTGACCGAACCAGCACCCCACCGCCCATCCCTGAACACCGCACCGGCACACCCACGGAGTTGCCGCTCCCCGTGCCCGCCAGAGAAGGACCTCTCGTGCGTCACCCCGCCATGCCCGCCTCCGCCCATGCCCGCGACCTGACCGGGGAGGCGACCGCCCATGCCTGAGCGCCTTCTCAACGTCGCCGACGCCGCCGAGATCCTCGGCACGGGCGAGCGCTTTGTGCGCCGTCTCATCTCGGAGCGGCGGATCGCCTTCGTCAAGGTCGGACGCCACGTCCGCCTCTCCGAAACGGTGTTGGACGCCTACATCGCGGCGAACACCGTCCAGCCCGCCACCCGCCGCCGCACGCGCGCGCACTACGGGAAGGCGGCCTGATGCCCAACGCCAAGGGCGCCAAGCGCCGCTTCGGGTCGGTCCGGCGCTACCGCTCCGGCCGCTGGACCGCCAGCTATATCGACCCCACCGGCCTGCGCCGTAACTCACCGGAGACCTTCGCGACGAAGACCGACGCCGAGGTCTGGCTGTCCCAGGTCGAGGCCGACCTCACCCGGGGCGACTGGACGGACCCGGATGCCGGAGCGGTGAACTTCGAGGAGTACGCGCTGCGCTGGGTGGAGGAGAGGGGCCTCGCCCCGACGAGCGAGGAGCTGTACCGGAGGCTGCTGCGTCTGCACCTCCTGCCGGCTTTCAGTCCTCTCGACCTCAACGAGATAACCCCGCCAGGTGTCCGCGCCTGGCGCGCCGAACGGCTGGAGGCAACAGGGGCGACCACCGTCGCCAAGAGCTATCGCCTGCTGAAGGCCATCCTTCAGACGGCGGCAGACGACGAACTCATCCGTCGCAACCCCTGCCGTATCAAGGGAGCAGGCAAGGAGGAAGCCGAGGAACGCCCCATCGCCACCGTCGAGCAGGTCGACGCCGTGGCCGAGGTGATGGGCCCTCGCTGGCAGCTCATGGTCTACCTCGCGGCCTACGGAAGCCTCCGTCCCGAGGAGCAGGCCGAGCTGCGCAGGTCCGACGTGACCCTGCCCGACGAACCGGATGAGCTCAAGCGGCGGCGGGACCTGCCCCGTGAGCCTGTGCTGCTCCGAATCACCCGGGCATCACCGGAGCTCACAACGGGGCGTCGCGCGACCGGAGACCCGAAATCCCGCGCGGGCAAGCGTGTCGTCGTCCTGCCCGCATTCCTGACGGTGGACCTCCGACGGCATCTCGACTGGTTCGCCGCGAAGGAACCAGACGGCCTGCTATTCGTCGGAGAGCGCGGAGCGCCATTCCGGCGTTCCACCTTCGGCCGTAAATGGCGGAAGGCCCGCGCGAAAGTCGGCCTGCCCGACAATTTCCGCTTCTACGACCTCCGCCACACCGGAAACACCCTCGTTACCCAGTCGGGCGGCACCCTCAAGGACGCCATGGTCCGTGCCGGTCAGTCCTCGGAGAAGGCCGCCCTGATCTACCAGCACTCGACGCTGGAACGCCAGAAGGAGGTAGCGGCCGGGCTCGACGCCCGCGTGCGCGCCGAACGCCAGGAGGAGGCGGGCAACGGCCTATCTGGTGCGGAAGTGGTGCGGCTGGCCTGACGCCGATCTGACCGCCTGTTCGAGGGCCGACGCGATGCCGCGTCGGCCCCCGAACCATGCTCGCCGTGACGATCCGTATCGGAACCCACCGGCCGTACGCGGCGCCCCGCCGACCGCAATCCAGCCTCTGACCAGAGGTGTTGCCCGTCGATGCGCGTCGGTGCCGCCGCGCGGCTCTCAACAGGGCATGACCGAAGGTGACTTCATTATGTGACGCAGGTCACTCAAAGTCCGTCTCAGGATTCGAGAATTACACCGCATCAATATTCGACGCGTCATTCGGCCCCGCTCGTCGGACCCAATTAACCGCCAGATGTGGTGCACAAGTGGTGCACGGCCCATTAATTGGTCTGGACAACAACAAAGCCCCAAGTCTATGACCTGGGGCTTATTAATGGAGCGGATGACGGGAATCGAACCCGCGCTCTGAGCTTGGGAAGCTCATGTTCTACCATTAAACTACATCCGCGTGAAGGCCCTGGTGGGGGTGGCTTCGTGGGGGAGTCTACCGCATGTGGGGGGTGGGGTGGGGCGTAGGTTGGGGGCGGAGTGGTGAGTGGGTGCGCGGTGGGTTGATCCCCTAATGTGTGGGTTTGTCGTCCACGCCGGTTGGTTGGGGAAGGGACTTGATGGAGCGCACCGTTGTTCGTTGTGCCGAGGGGCATGTGTTCAGTACGGCTTCGTTCCCGATGCAGCATTTGGGGGCCGAGCGGTTGGGGCCCGGGCGGTTGTTGAGGTGTCCCAAGTGCGCGCGGCTGAGGCACGCGGTGCCGGTGGCCGGGGGCGGGGAGAAGCGGTAGTCGGAGGCCGGTGAGGTGGCGGCTCCGGGCCGGAGGATTGGGTCGGGGCCGCTCCGGGCGCGTAACCTTCGGGGCGTGCTTCTCTCTGACAAGGACATTCGAGCCGAAATCGACAACGGACGCGTGCGCGTGGACCCGTTCGAGCCGTCGATGGTGCAGCCGTCGAGTATTGATGTGCGGCTGGACCGGTTCTTCCGGGTGTTCGAGAACCACCGGTATCCGCACATCGACCCGGCGGTGGAACAGCCGGATCTGACGCGGCTGGTGGAGCCGGAGGGTGACGAGCCGTTCATCCTGCATCCGGGGGAATTCGTGCTCGGGTCGACGTACGAGGTCATCTCGTTGCCCGACGACATGGCGTCGCGGCTGGAGGGGAAGTCGAGTCTGGGGCGGCTGGGGCTGCTGACGCACTCGACCGCGGGGTTCATCGACCCCGGTTTCTCCGGGCATGTGACGTTGGAGCTGTCGAATGTCGCGACGCTCCCGATCAAGCTCTGGCCCGGAATGAAGATCGGGCAGCTCTGCCTCTTCCGGCTGACCTCGCCCGCCGAATTCCCTTACGGATCGCAGCAGTACGGCTCCCGCTACCAGGGGCAGCGCGGGCCGACGCCTTCACGGTCCTTCATGAACTTCCACCGCACCAAGGTCTGAGACCCCGGGGCGGGTCAGATCAGCGGCAGCTTGAACAGGCAGAGCAGCGCGATCAGTTGGATCGACGCCGCCCCGAGCGCCTTCGGCCACGGCAGGTCGTGAGACTTGCTGACCATCGAGGTGAGCAGCGCCGCGCAGCCCAGCCAGGTGAGCCAGCCCAGGAGTTGGACGAAGCTGTTGGCGCCGCCGAGGAAGAGCGCGAAGAAGAGACGCGGGGCGTCGGTGAGCGTCGTGATCAGGAGCGAGAGCCCGATCGTCGGCGCCCAGGCGCCGTCGCCGCCGAACTGCCGCGCGAGGGTGTTGGTGACCGCGCCGAGCGTGACCGCGGAGATGACGACGGCGATGGCCGTGGTGAGCACCCACGGGATGCTGGTGGTGAGCGTCGCGTCCAGGACGTCGCTGCGGGCGGCGTCGAAGCCGAAGACGGCGAGCAGCCCGTAGAGGAAGGTCACGGTCAGGGCCGGGCCCCAGACCGTGTGGTCGCGCATCTGCCAGAAGGTGCGGCCGGGGCGCAGCACGACGCCGCTCAGCAACTCCTTCCAGTGCAGCCGCGGACCGACCGGCGGCGCGGCGGACTGACCCGCGCGGTACGTCGCCACGTTGTCCCCCGAGTACGGGGGCTGGGTGTACGGAGCCTGTGCGTGCGAAGGCTGCGCGTACGGCTGCTGCCCGGCGTACGGATCGACGTACGGCTCCTGGCCCTGGCCCGCGAACCCGGCGCCCAGCGTGAACGCCTTCGTCTGGCCGGGCGACTCGTCGTACCCGCCGGGCTGCCCCGCCGCGGGCGCGTAGTACTCCGGCTCGCCGGGAGGCGTTCCGTACGAGCCCTGCCCGTGACCCGAGCCCTGCCCGTAACCGGCACCCTGCCCGTACCCCGCGCCGTGTCCCTGAGCCGCGCCCTGCCCGTGACCCGCGCCCTGCCCGTGACCCGCGCCGTATCCCGGCCCCTGGCCGGGACGGCCGCCCCGGCCACCGCCCTCACCGTGTCGATTCCTGAATCCAGCCACGTCATCGAACGTACCCGGTAAGCCGCCGCACCGCTCCTGTCGGCCGGTCCGCCGCCGCCCATTGCTGCCAACCTGTGACACGCGGCGGCGAACCCGTCGACGGACCCCCGGGCAAACCCCTAGGGGAACCCGTAAGGGCTGGTGAGGCCCCGGATCAGGCCGTCCCGGCCGGCGCTTCCTCGCTCAGCTCGGCCGCGTCCGCCGGTGCCTTCACCGACTGGAGGAGAAGCTGCGAGACGTCCACGACCTGGAGGGCCTCCTTCGCCTGGCCGTCGTTCTTCTTGCCGTTGACGGAGTCGGAGAGCATGACCAGGCAGAACGGGCACGCGGTGGAGATGATGTCCGGGTTGAGGGAAAGCGCCTCGTCGACGCGCTCGTTGTTGACGCGCTTGCCGATCCGCTCCTCCATCCACATCCGGGCGCCGCCCGCGCCGCAGCAGAAGCCGCGCTCCTTGTGGCGGTGCATCTCCTCGTTCCGCAGACCGGGCACGGACGCGATGATCTCGCGCGGCGGTGTGTAGACCTTGTTGTGCCGCCCGAGGTAGCAGGGGTCGTGGTACGTGATCAGGCCCTCGACCGGCGTGACCGGCACCAACTTGCCCTCGTCCACGAGGTGCTGGAGGAGCTGGGTGTGGTGGACGACCTCGTACTCGCCGCCGAGCTGCGGGTATTCGTTGGCGATGGTGTTGAAGCAGTGCGGGCAGGTGGCGACGATCTTCTTCGAGGCGCGCGGCTTGCGCGTGGAGGGGTCCACCGCGCCGTCCTCGTCGAGGGACTCGCCGAAGGCCATGTTGAGCATGGCCACGTTCTCCTGGCCGAGCTGCTGGAAGAGGAATTCGTTGCCCAGGCGGCGGGCGGAGTCACCGGTGCAGTTCTCGTCGCCGCCCATGATCGCGAACTTGACGCCCGCGATGTGCAGGAGCTCGGCGAAAGCCTTGGTGGTCTTCTTCGCGCGGTCCTCCAGGGAGCCCGCGCAGCCGACCCAGTACAGGTACTCGACCTCGGTCAGGTCCTCGACGTCCTCGCCGACGACCGGCACCTCGAAGTCGACTTCCTTGACCCAGGCCAGGCGCTGCTTCTTCGGCAGGCCCCACGGGTTGCCCTTCTTCTCCAGGTTCTTGAGCATCGTGCCCGCCTCGCTCGGGAACGACGACTCGATCATCACCTGGTAGCGGCGCATGTCGACGATGTGGTCGATGTGCTCGATGTCGACCGGGCACTGCTCGACGCAGGCGCCGCAGGTGGTGCAGGACCACAGCACGTCGGGGTCGATGACCCCGTTCTCCTCCGCCGTGCCGATCAGCGGGCGCTCGGCCTCGGCGAGCGCGGCGGCGGGGACGCCCGCGAGCTGCTCGGGCGTACCGGTCTCCTCGCCCTCGGCGTTCTTGCCGCCGCCGGCCAGCAGATACGGCGCCTTGGCGTGCGCGTGGTCGCGCAGCGACATGATCAGCAGCTTGGGGGAGAGCGGCTTGCCGGTGTTCCAGGCGGGGCACTGCGACTGGCAGCGTCCGCACTCGGTGCAGGTGGAGAAGTCGAGGATGCCCTTCCAGGAGAAGTGCTCGATCTGGGAGACGCCGAACTGGTCGTCCTCGCCCGGGTCCTCGAAGTCGATGGGCTTGCCCGCGGAGACCATCGGCTGGAGCGCGCCGAGCGCGACCGGACCGTCCGCGTTCCGCTTGAACCAGATGTTGGGGAAGGCCAGGAAGCGGTGCCAGGCCACGCTCATGTTGGTGTGCAGGCCGAGCACGATCGCCCAGATCATCGTGACGCCCAGCTTGACCATGGCGACGGCGTAGACCGTGTTCTGGAGGCTGCCGGTGCTCATCTTCCGGAAGGCGGCGACCAGCGGGTACGAGACGAAGTACGCGGCCTCGTAGTGGTCGACGCCGTGCAGGGCGCCCTCCAGGCCGCGCAGCGTCAGGATCGCCAGGCCGATGATCAGAACGACGTACTCCACGAAGTACGCCTGCCAGGCCGTCGAACCGGTGAAGCGGGACTTGCGGCCGGCGCGCGAGGGCAGATTCAGCAGCCGGATCACGATCAGGGTGAGGATGCCGAGGGTGGTGAGCGCCGCGATGAACTCGGTGTACACCTCGTACGGCAGCCAGGTGCCGATCCACGGCAGGATCCAGTCGGCCTTGAAGAGCTGGCCGTACGCGTTGACGATCGTCAGGCCGAGGGTGAGGAAGCCGACCGCCACGAACCAGTGCGCGACGCCGACGACGCCCCACTTGTTCATCCGGGTGTGGCCGACGAATTCCCTGGCCAGGGTCGTGGACCTGGCCACCCAGTCGTTCGTGCGGGAGCCCGCGGGCACGGGCTGGCCGAGCGTGACGAACCGGAAGATCTGCGCGACGGCGAGGCTGATCAGGGCGACGCCGACCGCGGTGAGGACCAGCGACACGATGATCGCGGCGAGTTGCATGTGGGCTCCTCGGGCCTGCGCGGCGGTTCAGTGGGAGGGGGCCGTGGGTTCAGGATCGGGCGGGAAGGCTTCGTGCTGGGCAAGGTCGTACGGGCAACGCTTGTACCGGGTCGTGCGGGTCGTACGAGCAAGGTCCCGTACGAGTCGTACGAGCAAGGTCGTACTAAGCGGTAACTTAATCCGGTCTCCGCTGAGATTACCCGCGATCCGCGGGCGCATACAGCCGTGCAACTCGTGATCTGCGTCGCGGTGCGGCCTGTCGCGCCCTGCCGTGACCGGCTCAGAGCCGCTCCACGCTCTCACCCCGGCACCGGTTCCGCGTGTCGAAGACGTACGTCGCCGCCCGCGCGACCATCGTGTAGTCGAAGACGTCGTGGTCGGTCGCGACGACCACCACATCCGCCGCCGCGGCCTCCTCCTCGGTCAGCTCCACGCACAGCAGGTCGGCGGGGAGCCGGGCCGGGTCCGCGTACGGCTCGACCGCGCGCACCCGGGCGCCGAGCGCCGTCAGCCCGGCCGCGATGGCGAGCGCGGGCGATTCGCGAAGGTCGCCGCTGTCGCGTTTGTAAGCGAGACCCAGCAGAAGGACGCGGCTTCCCTCGACCGGCCGCTGCCTGGCGTCGAGGCCCGCCGCGATCCTGTCCACTACCTGGGTGGGCATCAGCCCGTTGATCTCCTCGGCGAGCGCCGCGAAACGCAGCAGACCGCGGGGGACCGGCAGCCGGTGACCGCCGACGCCGGGGCCGGGGTGGAAGGGCAGGAAGCCGTACGGCTTGGTGGCCGCCGCGTCGATCGCCTCACGGATGTCGGTGCCCATCGGCCCGGTGACGGTGGCCAGTTCGTTGACCAGGGCGATGTTCACCTGGCGGAAGGCGTCCTCGATGAGCTTGGTCAGCTCGGCGGTGCGCGGCGACGAAACCGGCACCGTATTGCGCACGATTCGGGAGTAGAAGCCGTCGACGGCGAGGAGCGATCGTACGTTCACACCGGAGACGACCTTGGGGGTGTTCTCCAGCCGCCACCGGGGGTTGCCGGGGTCGGTGCGCCCGGGGCTGTAACCCAGGTGGAAGGCGCTGCCCGCGGTCAGGCCGCTGATCTCCTCCAGGACCGGCCGCAGCAGCTCCTCGGTGGTGCCGGGCGCGGTCGTGGACTCCAGGACGACGGTGGCGCGCGGGCGCAGGTGCGGGGCCACGGCCCGGCCCGCGTCCACGATCGCGCCGCGGTCGGGGACGCCGTCGTGGACCGGTACGGGGACGGTGATCACGCAGACGTCGAAGTCGCGGGCGTCGGCGTAGTCCGTACTGGCCCGGTAGCGGCCGGAGGCGAGGGCCTCGGCCAGCCGCTCCGCGGGGACGTCGCCGACGCGGGAGTCCCCGGCCGTCAGCCGTTTGACCAGCTGTTCGTCGATGTCGATCCCGGTGACCGTGAAACCGGCCTCCGCCGCCCGCAGTGCCAGCGGCAGCCCGACATGGCCCTGGCCTACGACGACGACGTGCCGGCTGTCTTCGGTGGGTTCCATGACGCTTAAATTAGCCCTAATCGTGACAAGTATGGCAAAGGCGACATTAAGTTCATCGGATGTCGGGCCACCGCGCGAGCGGGCCATGACGGACGAGGCGCCACGATCACGCGGGAGGAGGCGGGCATGCGGGCCGTGCTGCGCTGGGTCGCGATCGGCGCCGGGCTCCTCCTCGTGGTGACGGCGGGTCTGGGCTGGGCGTCCTACCGGAAGTTCAGCGGCAACATCCACACCGACCGGGCCGCGGAGAAGGTGCTCGCCCGGTACGCGAAGGAGCGGCCCCGCGCGCTGGTGCCGCAGGCGCGCAACATCCTGATGCTGGGCTCCGAAAGCGGCCAGGGCGGCCAGGGCGGCCAGAGCGGCCAGGGGGGCCCGAGCGGCAGCGGAGCCCACGGCGGCCAGAACGCCGAGCGCGGCCCGGGCTCCGGCGCGCCCCCGGGTGAGGACACCTCCGACGCCGCCGTCCTGCTGCACCTGTCCGCCGACCGCCGCCACGCCGCCGCCGTCGGCGTACCGCGCTCCCTGAAGGTCGGCGTGCCGAGCTGTCCCCGCCCGGACGGCGGTACGAGCCCGGCCGCGTACGAACCCTTCGGCCGCGCCTTCAGCGGCGGCGGGGCGGCCTGCTCGATCCGCGCCTTCGAACGGCTCAGCGGCATCCGCGTCGACCACCACATGGTGGTGGACCTCGCCGGGTTCGACCGGATCGAGGCCGCGGTCGGCGCCCACGCCGGTGAGCGCCGCCGCGAGCTGTTGCGTACGCTGACCCGTGAGGCGCGCGGGGCGGACACGCTGCGCCATCCGGCCCGGTTCTTCGGCCTGGTCGACACGGCCACCTCGTCCCTCACGGCCGATCCCGGACTCAGTACGCTGCCCGCGCTGTACGAGCTGGCGGGAAGCCTGCGCAAGGTGCCGGACGGCGCCCTCGCCTTCCGTACGCTGTCGGCCCGGCCGGCCGAGTCCGGTCCGCTGCTGGCGGCGCTGCGCGCGGACCGCCCGGTGCCGGCCTCTCCAAGCCGCTGACGCGGCACCTCGCCGCACCTCGCCGCACCCCGTCCGACCTGCGAGAACATCCGCCCTGCGCACATAAAGCAGAGGTAAGTTGAGTGGGGTCGACTCACGTCTGTTGACAGAAGATCCCGGGTCGTGCAGTCTTGAGTCAGTTCCACTCAAGTCAGCAGGAGGATTTCACCATGGCACGTGCGGTCGGCATCGACCTGGGCACGACTAATTCCGTCGTCAGCGTTCTCGAAGGCGGCGAGCCCACCGTCATCACCAACGCAGAGGGCGCCAGGACCACGCCGTCCGTCGTCGCCTTCGCCAAGAACGGCGAGGTGCTCGTCGGCGAGGTCGCCAAGCGCCAGGCTGTCACCAACGTCGACAGGACCGTCCGGTCGGTCAAGCGCCACATGGGCACCGACTGGAAGATCAACCTGGACGGCAAGGACTTCAACCCGCAGCAGATGAGCGCCTTCATCCTGCAGAAGCTCAAGCGGGACGCGGAGTCGTACCTGGGCGAGAAGGTCACCGACGCGGTGATCACCGTCCCCGCGTACTTCAACGACTCCGAGCGCCAGGCCACCAAGGAGGCCGGTGAGATCGCGGGCCTCAACGTGCTGCGCATCGTCAACGAGCCGACCGCCGCCGCGCTGGCCTACGGCCTCGACAAGGACGACCAGACCATCCTGGTCTTCGACCTCGGTGGCGGCACCTTCGACGTCTCGCTGCTGGAGATCGGCGACGGCGTCGTCGAGGTGAAGGCCACCAACGGCGACAACCACCTCGGTGGTGACGACTGGGACCAGCGCGTCGTCGACTACCTGGTGAAGCAGTTCCAGTCCGGCCACGGCGTGGACCTGGGCAAGGACAAGATGGCCCTCCAGCGCCTGCGCGAGGCGGCGGAGAAGGCGAAGATCGAGCTGTCCTCGTCCACCGAGACCTCGATCAACCTGCCGTACATCACGGCGTCCGCCGAGGGCCCGCTGCACCTGGACGAGAAGCTCACCCGCGCCCAGTTCCAGCAGCTCACCACCGACCTGCTGGAGCGCTGCAAGACGCCGTTCCACAACGTCATCAAGGACGCCGGGATCCAGCTCTCGGAGATCGACCACGTCGTCCTGGTCGGCGGCTCGACGCGTATGCCCGCCGTCGCGGAGCTGGTGCGCGAGCTGACCGGCGGCAAGGACGCCAACAAGGGCGTCAACCCGGACGAGGTCGTCGCCATCGGCGCGTCCCTCCAGGCCGGTGTGCTCAAGGGCGAGGTCAAGGACGTCCTGCTGCTCGACGTCACCCCGCTGTCCCTCGGTATCGAGACCAAGGGCGGCATCATGACCAAGCTGATCGAGCGCAACACGACCATCCCGACCAAGCGCTCCGAGATCTTCACCACGGCCGAGGACAACCAGCCGTCGGTCCAGATCCAGGTCTACCAGGGCGAGCGCGAGATCGCGGCGTACAACAAGAAGCTCGGCATGTTCGAGCTGACCGGCCTGCCGCCCGCCCCCCGCGGGATGCCGCAGATCGAGGTCACCTTCGACATCGACGCCAACGGCATCATGCACGTCGGCGCGAAGGACCTCGGCACCGGCAAGGAGCAGCGGATGACCGTCACCGGCGGCTCCTCGCTGCCCAAGGACGAGGTCGACCGCATGCGCCAGGAGGCCGAGCAGTACGCGGACGAGGACCACAAGCGCCGCGAGTCCGCCGAGACCCGCAACCAGGGTGAGCAGCTCGTCTACCAGACCGAGAAGTTCATCGCGGACAACAAGGACAAGCTCCCCGAGGACGTCAGGTCCGAGGTCGAGACCGCGGTCGCGGACCTCAAGGAGAAGCTGAAGAACGAGTCGACGGACGACGGCAACACCGCCGCGATCCGCGAGGCCACCGAGAAGGTCGCGGCCACCAGCCAGAAGCTGGGCCAGGCGCTGTACGCGCAGACCGACGGCGCCTCCGGCAGCGCGACCGCCGACGCCCCCTCCGACGGTCAGGCCGACGCCGCCGCGGACGACGACGTGGTCGACGCCGAGATCGTCGACGACGAGAACGCCAACAAGAGGGACGGTGCCGCGTGACGGAGGAGCCGAAGGGCTTCGAGTCGGAGCCCGACGTCCCTTCAGAGGCCGGCGAGGAGCAGCCGGACGCCGCCGCGAAGGCCGCCGGGTCCGCCGATGAGGCGGGCCCGGCGGCCCCGGCCCCGGACGGGGACGCGAAGGAGCTGACGGCCCTGCGGGCACAGCTGGACCAGGTGCGCACCGCGCTCAACGAGCGCACCGCGGACCTCCAGCGGCTCCAGGCCGAGTATCAGAACTACCGCCGCAGGGTGGAGCGGGACCGGGTCGCCGTCAAGGAGGTCGCGGTCGCCAATCTGCTCACCGAACTGCTCCCGGTGCTCGACGACATCGGCCGGGCGCGGGAACACGGCGAGCTGGTCGGCGGCTTCAAGTCGGTCGCCGAGTCGCTGGAGACGGTGGCGGCGAAGCTGGGGCTGCAACAGTTCGGCAAGGAGGGCGAGCCCTTCGACCCGCTGGTGCACGAGGCCCTGATGCACAGCTATTCGCCGGATGTCACGCAGACCACATGCGTGCAGATCCTCCAGCCCGGGTACCGCATCGGGGAGCGCAATCTGCGGCCCGCCAGGGTCGCGGTCGCCGAACCGCAGCCGGGCAGCCAGGGCAAGGACGAGTCGGCGGCGGAGAAGAAGGCCGACGAAGAGGAGACCGGTGGCCCGGACGAGGGCTGACGGCGTAGAAGTAAGTGGGCGTAGGAGTGTGCCGGTCACCGGCGGCGCGCCTGGAAGTGGTGGAGAGGAGGGACGTCGGGGATGAGCGTCAGTAGGGACCTGTTGGAGAAGGACCTGTACAAGGTCCTCGGCGTGCCCAAGGACGCCACGGACGCCGAGATCAAGAAGGCGTACCGGAAGCTCGCCCGCGAGTTCCACCCGGACGCCAACAAGGGCGACGCGAAGGCCGAGGAGCGCTTCAAGGAGATCTCCGAGGCCAACGACGTGCTGTCCGACGCCAAGCGTCGCAAGGAGTACGACGAGGGCCGCGCGCTGTTCGGGAACGGCGGCTTCCGCCCCGGTCCCGGCGCGGGCGGCGCCGGCGGCTTCAACTTCGACCTCGGCGACCTGTTCGGCGGCACGGGCGGCCAGCCCGGCGGGCAGACCACCGGCGGGCAGGGCGGCGGCTTCGGCGGCGGCCTGGGCGACGTCTTCGGCGGTCTGTTCAACCGGGGCGGCGCGGGCACGCGGGTGCAGCCGCGCCGCGGCCAGGACATCGAGTCCGAGGTGACGCTGAGCTTCACCGAGGCGGTCGACGGGGCCACGGTCCCGCTGCGAATGTCCTCGCAGGCGCCCTGCAAGGCGTGCTCCGGCACCGGCGACAAGAACGGCACGCCCCGGGTGTGCCCGACCTGCGTCGGCACCGGGCAGGTCTCGCGCGGCGGCGGTGGCGGCTTCTCGCTCACCGACCCGTGCGTGGACTGCAAGGGCCGCGGCCTGATCGCCGAGACCCCTTGCGACGTCTGCAAGGGCAGCGGGCGGGCCCGTTCCTCGCGCACCATGCAGGTCCGTATCCCGGCCGGTGTCACCGACGGGCAGCGGATCCGGCTGCGCGGCAAGGGCGCGCCCGGCGAGCGCGGCGGCCCCGGCGGCGACCTGTACGTGGTCGTGCACGTCGGAGCGCACCCGGTCTTCGGGCGCCGCGAGTCCAATCTCACGGTCACCGTGCCGGTGACCTTCGCCGAGGCGGCGCTCGGCGGCGAGATCAAGGTGCCCACCCTGGGCGGCCCGCCGGTCACCCTCAAGCTTCCGGCCGGTACGCCGAACGGCCGTACGCTGCGCGCCCGCGGCAAGGGCGCCATGCGCAAGGACGGTTCACGGGGCGATCTGCTCGTCACCATCGAGGTGGCGGTGCCGGAGAAGACCGAGGGCAAGGCGCTGGACGCGCTGGAGTCCTACCGGGAAGCGACCGCGGGGCACGACCCGCGGGCGGAGCTGTTCAAGGCCGCAAAGGGAGCGTGACCTGAATGAGCGTCGACGGAAGCGGTATGAGAGGCCCGCGCGGCCGTAATCCCTACCAACTGACCGAGGAGTCCCCGGTCTACGTCATCTCGGTGGCGGCCGAGCTGTCCGGGCTGCACCCGCAGACCCTGCGTCAGTACGACCGCCTCGGGCTGGTCTCGCCCGACCGTACCGCCGGGCGCGGCCGTCGCTACTCCACCCGTGACATCGAGCAGCTCCGCGAGGTGCAGCGGCTCTCGCAGGACGAGGGCATCAACCTCGCGGGCATCAAGCGGATCATCGAGCTGGAGAACCAGGTCGCCGCCCTCCAGGCGCGCGTGGCCGAACTCTCCGCCGCCGTCGAGGGCGCCGCCGCCGTCATCCAGCAGCGCGAGGCCGCCGTGCACGCCTCGTACCGCCGGGACCTGGTTCCCTACCAGGACGTCCAGCACACCAGCGCGCTGGTGGTCTGGCGGCCCAAGCGCGACGGCTGACGCCCGCTCACCCGCACGGCCCAGGGCTCCTTACGACGGACGGTCCGTCTCCCTCACGTGAGGGAGACGGACCGTCCGTCGTCGTGCGTCCGGTCGGCGGCGCCGGTCAGTGGAGCGCGGCCGGGACGACCTGGACGGAGTCGCCCACGGCGCGCTCGCCCGTCGCGTCCGAGGGGTTGTTGGCGAGGGTGCCGTCGACGGCGAAGGTGGTGGAGCCGCCGCCGTCGAGGTTGAGGGCCTGGACGGCGCCCAGGGAGCGCATGAAGGCGGCGGCCTCCATGAGCGTGAAGCCCTCGCTGCCGCCGCCGGTCTGGCGGCCGTCGACGGTGACCAGCAGCAGGCGGCCCCGGTCGTCGATCCCGGCCAGGGTGCGGGGCTGGCGGCCGTTGGCCCAGACGTAGCCGAAGGACAGGTCGAGCGGGTCGACGACGCCCTCGGCGGCGGCGTCCACGGCGATCCGGCCGTCCTGGACGAGGGTGGGGGCGGCGCTGACGACGCTGTCGTCGGGGCCGAGGGCGAGGACCTCGCCCGCGGTGTCGCGGATGGTCGTCCCGACCGATACGCGCTCACCCGTACGGGCGTACGCGGTCAGCCAGTCGGCGGCCGAGCCGATGCCCTGGAGCACCGAGCCGTCGGCGGGGACCCGGCCGCCGCGCGCGCCGACGGACACCACGTCGCCCCGGGCGTCGAGCACGGCCTGGACACCGGTGCCGGTGGGCAGGGCGGCGCCGAAGGCGGGGGTGAACACCACCAGGTCGTCCTTCTCGTAGCAGGTGACGTCCTGCCAGGGCAGCTCGCTCGGGGTGCCGCCGGGGCGCCCGCAGTCGCGGACGGTGCCGGGCAGCCGGTTGACGCCCTGCACGGCGTAGGACGCGCCGCCCGCGCGGGCGGTGGCCGTGCTGTTCAGGTCGGCGATACGGAAGTGCCGCCCGCCGTCGGCGAGCACCAGGGCGGCGCGCGCGCCGGCCGACATCGACTCCAGCCGCCCGTCGTAGGCGCCGAGTCCCGACTGGGTGCCCTGGATGCCGCCGGCGTTGGTGATGACGAAGAAGCCGCCGTTGACGGCGACCAGGGAGCCCAGCTTCCTGGCGACCGACGACGGGGTCTCACGGCGCGCGACGTCGCCGTCGTGGGTGCCCGCGACCGTGCCGCGGAACACGCGCGGGTCGACGGTCGCGATGTGGATGTTCTGCACGTCGGCGGGCTGGTCGGCGTCGTAGCCGGTCCACTCGACTGCGGTGAGGAAGCCCGCCGCGGTGACGGGCTGCGCGGCGGCCGTGGCGGCGGCCTGCGTGGCGTACCCGCCGATCCGTACCCGCAGGCCCATCGTGCCGTGCGGGGTGTCGCTGTAGGCGGGCCACCGGACGGTCTCGACGCGTGGCGCGAAGCCCGCCGCGCGCAGCCGCGCCGCCGTGTCGTCCGCCCACGCCCTGTCGCTCACTTCGAGCCCGGTCGGCGCGCCGGTCAGCCTGCTGGTGGCCGGCCGCTGGACGGTGACGGTCCAGGACGGCGCCGCGTCCGCGCGCCGGATCGTCCCGGTGCGGACCTGGAGGCCGGGGGCGAGGTCCCGTGTCGTCCACCGCGACGAGACGGGGTTGCGGTGGCCGGTGGCAGCCGAGGGGTCCGGCCCGTGACCGGGCACGGCGGCCTGGGCCGTCGAGTCGAGGGCGAGCGGTACGACGGCGGCGAGTACGGCGACGGCGGCCACGACGGTGCGGACGCGTACCCGCGCGGCACCCTTGGTGTGCTCCATGAAGACCCCTTCACGTACGACGGCTGACGGCTGACGACTGCGGGCGGGCGGCTTCCGCGCCCGATGAGAGCCGTCCTACGCGAAGACCCCGCCTTGTGGGGGTGAGTTCCGGGCGAACAGCCGACGAATGCCGTCATCCGCCGCACGCCGTACGGGCGTTGCGGCTGTTACGCGTGTTGTGGGCGTTACGCCGACGGCGTGCCGTGATACCCCCTCACGCGTTGCCCATCGCTCGGGTCAGGGCGATCTCGATCACGACGCGGTCCGGGTTGGGGGAGGGGGTGCGGCCGTAGCGCTCGGTGTAGCGGCGCACGGCCTCGGCGACGCGGTCCGGGTCGGCCGAGACGGTGGCCACGCCTTCGAGGGTGGCCCAGATCCGCCGCTCGACCTGGCAGACCGCGACCCGCGCGCCGCCAGGGCCCGCCGCCAGGACGTTCAGGGCCTTGGTGCTCCTGCCATTGGCGATGACGCGGGCGAGCCCCGCCTCGGGGTCGTACGTGACGCCGACCGGGACGACGTGCGGGGAGCCGTCGGGGCGCGGGGTGGTGAGGGTGCACAGGTGCCGCTCGCGCCAGAAGGCGAGGTAGCCGGGTGCGGGGGAGCGGGGATCGGATGCCATGGACGGGACGGTACGCGGAGGCGCGCGGGCGGGTGCGCAGGGGGCGGCCTCGGGCTCGTACGGGCCGGGCGCGGGCTCGTACGGGCCGGGCACGGGCTCGTACAGGTCAGGAGCGGGCTCGTACGGGTCAGGTCAGGCGGACCGGGAGCGCGGCGGTGCTGTTGCCCACGAAGCCCGGCAGCGGCGGGAGTTCGGCGTCGGGGACGGCGAGGGCGAGGCCGGGGTACGCGGCGTACAGGCCGCGCAGGGCGATCACCGCTTCGAGGCGGGCCAGCGGCGCGCCCAGGCAGTAGTGGCTGCCGTGGCCGAAGGCGAGGTGCCGGTTGGCGGGGCGGGTGATGTCGAAGCGGTCGGCGTCGGGGCCGTACTCGCGCGGGTCGCGTCCGGCGGCGGCGTATCCGGCGAGGACGGCTGTACCACGCGGCACAGAGGTGCCGTCAACCACCAGATCGGTGATCGGGTAGCGGAACGGGAAATTCGCCACCGGGCCGTCCCAGCGCAGCGTCTCCTCGACCACCGCGTCCCAGGACACCTCGCCCGCCAGCACGAGCGCGAGCTGGTCGGGGTGGCCGCACAGGGCGCGTACCGCGTTGACGATCAGATTGAGGGTCGTCTCGTGCCCGGCGACGATCATCAGCAGCAGGGTGCCGGTCAGCTCGGCGTCGCTGAGGCGCCCGCCGGAGGCAGCGCGGGAGCCGTCGCGGGAGCCGCCCGAGCCGTCGCCGTCGCCGCTCTCCTCGCCGCGCGCCGCGATCAGCGCGCTCGTCAGGTCGTCGCCGGGTGCCGCGCGCCGCTCCGCGACGACCTGGCCGAGGATCGCGTACGTCTCGCGCTGCGCGGCCATCGCGTCGGCCGCGGAGCTGCTGGTGCTGACGATCAGGCGGCTGAGGGCGTGCAGCCGGTCCCGGTGGGCGGGGACGATGCCCAGCAGCTCGCAGATCACGCCCATCGGCAGCGGATAGGCGTAGCACTCGCGCAGGTCGACCACGCCGTCGGCGTCCGCGCGGCCGGGGAGCGCGGCCAGCAGCTCGGCGGCCTGGGCCTCGATCCGCGGGCGCATCGCGGCCACCCGGCGCGGGGTGAACGCCTTGGTGGCCAGGCCGCGCAGCCGCCTGTGGTCGTCACCGTCCGCCGTCGTCATGCCGTTGACCAGCGCGAAGGCGTTGAGCTGCCACTGCTCGGGGACCTCGCCCCGCTGGAGGGCGGCGAAGTGCGCGGCGTTCTTGGCCACCTTGGGGTCGGCCAAGAAATCGCGCAGCTCCTGGTAACGGGAGACGATCATCCCGGGGACGCCGTCCGGCAGTGTCACGGGGCAGACGGCCCCCACCTCGCGCAGTGCGGCGGCGTCCGCGTGCAGCGCGGCGCCGGTCGGGTCCATGGAGTGCGCGTCGCTCATGGGAGTCCTCACGGACGGCGGGTATGGAGGAGTCAAGCGGACATGCGGCCGTACGGACAAGCGCAGATGCGGCCAAAACGGCTGGAGCGGACCCCAACTCCGCTGCCTTCCAGCGGAGTTGAAGCAGGCATTGTCGCACCGCCGCCGGGATTTACTCAACGTTCATACAAAAACACATCTGCTCGCCGCGGGGTCCGGCGCGCGGACTCTCCGCCCCGTTCCCGACGTCTCCGTGTGACCGTTCCCGAAGTCGCCCCAAAGTCACCTTGAGTGGAATAGACTCAACTTGCCTCATGTTGCTCAAGGCAGGTTTACGCCGATCGCATCGGAGCATCGGACACGTCGATCAAGAGGAGGAGCCGACGCCAGTGGACGCCGAGCTGACCAACAAGAGCCGGGAAGCGCTGAACGCCGCCAACACCCGGGCCGTCTCCGAGGGCAACCCGGACCTGACGCCCGCGCATCTGCTGCTCGCCCTGTTGAGCGGCACGGACAACGAGAACATCCTCGACCTGCTGGCCGCCACCGGCGCCGACCCCGATACGCTGCGGGCGGGCGCGGAGCGGCTGGTCGCGGCTCTGCCGAAGGTGCAGGGCTCCACCGTCGCGCCCCCGCAGGCCAACCGCGACCTGCTGGCCGTCATCGCGGACGCCTCGCAACGCGCCAAGGAGCTGGGCGACGCCTACTTGTCCACCGAGCACCTGCTGATCGGGACCGCCGTCAAGGGCGGACCCGCCGGTGAGCTGCTCGCCGCCCAGGGCGCCAAGGCCAAGAGCCTGCTCGACGCCTTCGAGACCGCCCGCGGAGGGCAGCGCGTGACCACCCAGGACCCCGAGGGCACGTACAAGGCCCTGGAGAAGTACGGCACCGACTTCACCGCCGCCGCCCGCGAGGGCAAGCTCGACCCGGTGATCGGCCGCGATCAGGAGATCCGCCGCGTCGTCCAGGTGCTGTCCCGCCGTACGAAGAACAATCCGGTGCTGATCGGCGAGCCCGGCGTCGGCAAGACCGCCGTCGTCGAGGGCCTGGCCCAGCGGATCGTCAAGGGCGACGTGCCCGAGTCGTTGCGCGACAAGCGGCTGGTCTCGCTCGACCTCGGCGCGATGGTCGCGGGCGCGAAGTACCGCGGCGAGTTCGAGGAGCGGCTGAAGTCCGTCCTGGCCGAGATCAAGGACAGCGACGGCCAGGTCATCACCTTCATCGACGAGCTGCACACCGTCGTCGGCGCGGGCGCGGGCGGCGACTCCGCCATGGACGCGGGCAACATGCTCAAGCCGATGCTGGCCCGCGGCGAGCTGCGGATGGTCGGCGCGACGACGCTGGACGAGTACCGCGAGCGGATCGAGAAGGACCCGGCGCTGGAGCGCCGCTTCCAGCAGGTGCTGGTCGCCGAGCCGTCCGTCGAGGACACCGTGGCGATCCTGCGCGGCCTCAAGGGCCGCTACGAGGCGCACCACAAGGTGCAGATCGCCGACTCCGCGCTGGTCGCCGCCGCCACCCTCTCCGACCGCTACATCACCTCCCGCTTCCTGCCCGACAAGGCCATCGACCTGGTGGACGAGGCCGCGTCCCGGCTGCGCATGGAGATCGACTCCTCGCCCGTCGAGATCGACGAGCTCCAGCGGGCCGTGGACCGGCTGCGCATGGAGGAGATGGCGCTCAAGAACGAGACCGACCCCGGCTCCGTACAGCGGCTGGAAAAGCTCCGCAAGGACCTCGCCGACCGCGAGGAGGAGCTGCGCGGGCTCAACGCGCGCTGGGAGAAGGAGAAGCAGGGCCTCAACCGGGTCGGTGAGCTGAAGGAGCGGCTGGACGACATCGGTACGCGGATCGAACGCGCCCAGCGCGACGGCGACTTCGAGACCGCGTCCAAGCTGCTCTACGCCGAGAAGCCCAAGCTGGAGGCCGAGCTGGAGGAGGCCACCAGGGAGGAGGAAGAGGCCGCGGCCCAGGGTCCCTCGACGAACATGGTCAAGGAGGAGGTCGGCCCCGACGACATCGCCGACGTCGTCGCCGCCTGGACCGGCATCCCCGCGGGCCGCCTGCTGGAGGGCGAGACGCAGAAGCTGCTGCGCATGGAGGAGGAGCTGGGCAAGCGGCTGATCGGCCAGACCGAGGCCGTACGCGCCGTCTCCGACGCCGTACGCCGCTCGCGCTCCGGCATCGCCGACCCCGACCGCCCCACCGGCTCCTTCCTCTTCCTCGGCCCCACCGGCGTCGGCAAGACCGAGCTGGCCAAGGCGCTCGCCGACTTCCTCTTCGACGACGAGCGGGCCATGGTCCGGATCGACATGAGCGAGTACGGCGAGAAGCACTCGGTCGCCCGGCTGGTCGGCGCGCCTCCCGGCTACGTCGGGTACGAGGAGGGCGGCCAGCTCACCGAGGCGGTACGGCGCCGCCCGTACAGCGTCGTGCTGCTGGACGAGGTGGAGAAGGCGCACCCCGAGGTCTTCGACATCCTGCTCCAGGTGCTGGACGACGGACGGCTGACCGACGGGCAGGGCCGTACGGTCGACTTCCGCAACGTCATCTTGATCCTCACCTCCAACCTGGGCAGCCACTACCTGGTCGACCCGGCGCTGGACCCGGCGCAGAAGAAGGAGCGGGTGCTGGAGACGGTCCGCGCGTCCTTCAAGCCGGAGTTCCTGAACCGGCTGGACGACACCGTGGTCTTCTCCGCGCTCGACCCGACCGAGCTGCGGCAGATCGCCCGGCTCCAGACCGACCGGCTCGCGGACCGGCTGCGCGACCGCCGCCTCACCCTCGAAGTCACCGACGGCGCCCTCGACTGGCTCGCCGAGGAGGGCAACGACCCGGCGTACGGCGCCCGGCCGCTGCGCCGCCTCGTGCAGACCGCGATCGGCGACCCGCTGGCCCGCGCGATCCTGTCGGGCGAGGTGATCGACGGGCAGAACGTACGGGTGGACCGGGCGGCCGACGGCCTGATCGTGGGGCCGACGACGGGTCCCGACCTCAGCAAATGAGGTGCCCGACGGGCAGGTGGTGACGCTCTTCGGGGGCGGGTGGTGACGCGCTTCGCGGGCAGGTGGTGACGCCTTTCACCGGCGGGCGGTGACGCCTTTCACCGGCGGGCCCCCGGCGGTACGCCCAACGCGTATCGCCGGGGGTTGCCACCGCCCGGCGGGAATGGGGGAGGATGGAGGAGAAACGTCTCGAAGGGAACCTTCACCGTGAGCATCGACCCGTCCTCGATCCCCAATTTCGGGGGCCAGGACCCCGAGCCGAACGGACCCGCCGGCAGCGTGGTCATCCCTGACCAGGAACTGGTCAAGCAGTTGCTCGAACAGATGGAGCTGAAGTACCTCGTCGACGAGGAGGGCGACCTCGCCGCGCCGTGGGAGGAATTCCGCACGTACTTCATGTTCCGCGGCGAGGGTGAGCAGGCGGTCTTCGCCGTCCGGACCTTCTACGACCACGCGTACTCGGTCGACGACAAGCCTCAGCTCCACGAGGTCATCGACGACTGGAACCGCCGCACCCTGTGGCCCAAGGTCTACACGCACACGCACGACGACGGCTCCGTCCGTCTGATCGGCGAGGCCCAGCTCCTGATCGGCCTCGGCGTCGGCCTCGAGCACTTCGTGTCCAGCACGGTGAGCTGGGTGCGCGCGTCCATCGAATTCGACAAGTGGGTCGGCGAGACGCTCGGCCTGGAGAAGGACGTCGAGGGCGGTACGGACGGCGGCGCCGAGGGCGACGGCGGCAGCGACGACTGACGCGGTCCCCTCGCCTCGGAGGGGCACGGGTCCGTCAGAGGGGCACGGGGACGACCGTCAGCAGGTACGTCCCGTAGCCGAGTGAGATCCCGGCCAGCGCCGCCACCGTCACGGCGGCGGTGCGCGGCCGGGCTTTCGCGAGCGCCGCCGCGCACGGCACCAGCAGCGGGAAGGCGGGCAGCAGGAAGCGCGGCTTGCAGGAGAAGAAGCCCGCGCCGCCCAGCGCGATCACCACCAGCACCGCCGCGTACACCAGCAGCGGCAGCGGCATCCGGTCCAGCAGCGCCAGTACGAGCAGGACGGCCGCCGCCGCGCACACCGCCGTCGCCATGTAGGCGGAGAGCGTCTCGGGTTCGAGCACCATGTGCTTGACGTAGTGCAGCGCGTAGTGGCCGAAGTCGAACCGCGAGCCCCAGCGGGTCTGCACGTCGAAGTAGCCGCGGACGGCTCCGGTCCGCAGGCCCACCCAGCCGAGGTAGCCGCACCAGCCGAGCGGCGCGGCGACGGCCGCGGCCCAGGCCCGCCAGTCGCGCGGGTCCCTCCGGCAGTGGGCGAGGGCCGCGATCGAGACGGCGGCGGCCACGGCGACGGCGTTCGGCCGGGTCAGCCCGGCGAGTACGGCCAGCAGCCCGGCGGTCAGCCAGCGGCGCGTGACGGCCGCGTACAGCGCCCAGGCGGCGAAGGCCGTCATCAGCGACTCGGTGTACGCCATCGACAGCACCACCGAGTGCGGCAGCAGCCCCCATACGAGGACCAGCGCGGTCGCCGTCCTGCGGCCGTAGCGGTGCTCGGTCACCGCGTAGATCCCCCACGCGGCGGCCACCGCGCCCGCCCACGCCACGAGCAGCGCGCACGCCACCGAGCCGACCGGGAGCACCGCGTCGGCGGCGCGCACCGTCATCGGGTAGAGCGGGAAGAAGGCCAGATCGTCGTACCGCAGGCCCGGCGCCTCCCAGGCCGGGATGAAGGTGCCGTAGCCCCACTCCGCGATCCGGTGGTACCAGAGGCCGTCCCAGCTCAGGCCGAGCAGATCGCGCGGGTGGCGGTGGGTGCGGTGTGCCCACAACGTCAGCACCACCAGGCCCGCCATCCGGGCCACGACGAAGCCCGCCACCGCGGGGCCGGCCCCCGTCGCCGCCCGCACGGCCAGTGCTTTCGGCGACGACGTCACCGGTTCGACGACGACCAATGGACCCGGCTCCTCGGGGGGCTCACGAACTTCTCTTAGTCGGACAAACCGACTATCGCGCTCCGCGCCCCGTGGTCCGGGTCTGACACGCCCGAGGAGGACGCACGTTCACCCAGGGTCGGGGGTGCCGGGGGGTCGCTTTTGCGGTCACCGGGTGGTGGCGGGGTGACCGGCGCGGGCGGTCGCCGGGGCGGTTGGGGGTGACCGGCGTGACGGTCGCCGGGTGGTGGCGGGTGACCGGCGTGGGCGGTTGCCGGGCGCCGGTGGGTGCCGACCTGACCGTCGCCGAGCGGTCCCGGGGCGACCGCCTCGGGCCGTCGCCGGGTGATCGTCGGGCCGCCCCGGCCCCCGGCTTAGGGTGCGGACATGACTTCCGCATTCGCCCGCAGCCTCACCCCGCACGAGCTCACCGCAGGTGACCTGCGTCTGCGCCCCTTCGCCGAGTCCGACGAGCCCGCCGTCGCCCGCGCCATGGAGGACCCGGAGATCCTGCGCTGGGCCGGTGGCCTGGCCGTCAACGCCGCGCCGGTCGCGGACCGCGCCGCCATATGGCTCGCGCCGCGGCTGGTCTCCTGGCAGAACGGTTCGGCCGCGCTCGCCGTCACCGACGCCGCCTCGGACGACCTGCTCGGCTACGTCACCATCCGCGACGTCCACCGCGTCCCCGGGCAGGCCGAGGCCGCGTACTGGGTCACCCCGGCCGCCCGTGGCCGCGGCGTCGCCGCCCGCGCCCTGCACGCCGCCGCCGGCTGGGCCTTCGCCGTCCCCGCCGCGGGCGGCCTCGGCGTGTACCGCATCAGCCTCGACCACTCGCTGGCCAACCCCGGCTCCTGCCGGGTCGCGGCCCGCGCGGGCTTCCGTGAGGAGGGCCTGATGCGGGCCTTCTTCCTCGACCTGGCGGGCGCGCGCCACGACTCCCATCTGCACGCGCGCCTCGCGACGGACGCGGTCGTGCCGCCCGTGTGAGGCCGTCGGGCCCTACGCGTCCTGCTCCAGCACGGACAGCACGTTCCCGGCCGGGTCGGTGAACCACGCGATCAGCGGGCCGCCGCCGCGGAAGATCCCCTTCTCGTCCGTCGGCATCCCCTCGTACCGCTCGAACCGCACGCCCCGGCGGCCCAGCTCGTCCACGGCCGCGTCGATGTCCGGCACGGGGAAGTTGAGAATCGTGAACGTGGCGGGCCGGTGGTCCGCCCCCTTCGGGTACACCAGCACGTTGCGGTCCCCCGCGAGGTGCAGCGTCAGCAGCCCGTTCGCCTCGGACACCCGGATTCCGAGCGTCTCCCCGTAGAACTTCCTCGCCGCTTCCACGTCGTCCACCGAGAATCCGCTGAACGCCTGCGTCTGTCCGAACATGACCGCTCCCTGTTCCTCGTAGGTACACCTCCCCCTACGACCGCCGGGGCACGGAAAACTCATCGCTCCCGGGAATCGGTCCGTCCTGTCGGTCCTCGAGGTCAGCTCTCGTAGTGGTACCGGCACTGTGCGATCAGGACGCTGTCCTCGGTGACGCGGTAGATCAGGCGGTGCTCGTCATTGACGCGGCGTGACCAGTAGCCCTGGAATCCGTGCTTGAGGGGTTCCGGTTTGCCGATCCCCTCGTTCCCGTTCCGGGCGATATCCGCGATGAGGGTGTTGATGCGCTTGAGGATCTTCCGGTCCTGAAGCTGCCACCACAGGTAGTCCTCCCAGGCGCGGGAGGAGAAGGTGATCTTCACGTGCGGCCCTTATTCGTCCGTCGTGTCCGTCACGAGTTCGCGTACCGTGCCGCCGCCGTTCTCCAACTCGTCGATGGACGCGAGGAGGCGCCGGGCATTCGCCGGGCTGCGCAGCAGGTAGGCCGTCTCCTTCAGGGACTCGTAGTCCTCGAGGGAGACGATGACGACCGGGTCGTGTCCGGCCCGGGTGATGACGACCTCTTCGCGGTCGTCGTTGACGGAGTTGAGCACTTCGGCGTACCGCGCGCGCGACTCCGAGTACGTCATGGTCTTCATAGTCGGCCTCCTTTACGTACAGGAAATTGTACGTCGACCTCCTGGGGTGTGACAAGCGCCGGAGCGCCCGGCGCGACTGTCACCGTCGTGACCGTGTCACCGCCGCGTCCTGACCAGCAGATACACGAAGTACGGCGCCCCGATGACCGCTGTCATCAGGCCCGCGCCGAGCTGGGCGGGGGCGATGACCGTGCGGCCGAGGAGGTCGGCGACGGAGACGAGGGTGGCACCGAGGAGGACGGCGACGGGGATGACGCGGACGTGGCGGCGGCCGACGAGGGCGCGGGCGGCGTGCGGGGCGACGAGGCCGACGAAGCCGATCGTGCCCGCGGCGGCGACCGCGGTGGCGCTGAGCAGGACGCTGACGGCGAGCAGGCCGAGGCGGGTCGGCCCGAGGGCGAGGCCGAGCAGGCGCGGGGTGTCGTCGTCGAGCGAGACGAGGTCGAGTTCGGCGCGGCGGGAGAAGGCCACGGCGGCGCCGACGACGAGGACGGCCGCGACCGGCAGCACATCGGGCATGGTCCTGCCGTACGTCGAACCGGACAGCCAGATCAGCGCCTTCGTCGCGTTGAACGGGTCGGTGAGGACGATGAGCAGGCTGATCAGGGCCGAGGTCCCGGCGGCGGCGCCGACACCGACCAGGACGAGCCGGTTCTGCTGGAAGCCGCCCCGGGCGCAGAGCCCGAAGACGACCGCTGCGGTGGCCGCCGCGCCCGCGAAGGCCGCGCCCGCCACGCTCCACGACCCGGCGGTCGGCACGGTGGTGACCAGCAGCACGGCGCCGAGACCGGCGCCGCCCGAGACGCCGAGGATGCCGGGCTCGGCGAGCGGATTGCGGGTGACGGCCTGGACGAGCGTCCCGGACAGGGCGAGCGCGGCGCCCGCCAGGAGCGCGGCCAGCACGCGGGGCACGCGGGTGTCGAGGACGAAGGTGACGACGTGGTCGGCCCTGCCCTGCGCCCAGTTCACGACGTCGCCGAGCAGCAGCTTGGTGTCGCCGAGAAGCACCGCCGCGACGGCCGCGGCGACGAACACGGCCACGAGTACGGCCAGGACGGCGACGAACGCCGCCCGGCTGGGGATACGCAGCCGGTCCGGGGCGGCGGACGCGCCGGAGCCGCGGGTGCGCAGCGCGATCACGACGAGGAAGACGGAGCCCGCGACGCTCGTGATGACCCCGGTGGGCACGGCGACCGCCGACTCGGCGCCGACCGTGGCCCGCAGCAGCACGTCGGAGCCGAGGACCAGCGCCGCGCCGGCGAGCCCGGCGACCGGAACGGCCGCCCGCGCCCTGACCAGACCGCGGAACCGCCGGGCCAGCGGGCGGACGAGCGCGGGCGCGCACAGGCCGACGAAGCCGATCGGCCCGGCCAGTGTCACCGCCGCCGCGGACAGCAGCGTCGTGAGCAGGACGACCGTGACGCGGGTGCCCAGGACCGGCACGCCGAGCCCGCGGGCCGCGTCGTCGCCGAGCGCGAGCGCGTCGATGCGGCGGCCGGCCAGCAGCAGCCCGAGCAGGGCGAGCAGGGCGATCGGCGCCATCTGGTTCACGCCGTCGAAGCCGTTCTGGCTGATGCTGCCCTGGCTCCACTGGTAGAGGCCGTTGGTCTGCTCGGGGAAGAGCAGGAGCAGCGCGTCGGTGACCGAGCCGAGGCCGAGCGCGAGGGCGCTGCCCGCCAGCACCAGCCGTACGGTCCCGGCCCCGAGCCCGGACAGCGCGAGCACCAGCGCCGCCGCCGCGAGACCGCCGACGAACGCGACGCCCGAGGAGGCGAGCAGCGGCAGCGAGGCGCCGGTGACGGTGAGGATGCCGAGCGCCAGGTACGAGCCCGCGTTGACCGCGAGCGTGTCGGGCGCGGCGAGTACGTTCCGGCTGACCGCCTGGAGCGCGGCGCCGGCCGCGCCGAGCGCGACGCCGACGACGAGGCCCGCGACCATGCGCGGCAGCCGCGAGGCGATGACCACGGAGGCGTCGCCGTGCTCCGCGCGTCCGGTCAGCGCCTTCCACACCTCGCCCGCGCCGACGTCGGCGGTGCCCTGCGTGATGTCGACGACGGCGAGGACGGCGACCGCGAGGACGAGGACGAGGACCAGTCCGGCCGTCACCGCGGCCGTGCCCTGGGCGGGCGCGGCCGTCCGTGCGTCGGCCGCGGGCTCGGTGGTGCGCGGGGGAGTCGTGACGCTCACGGCGCTGCTTCGCCCTTTCGCTACTTCGTGAGGGCGGCGACGACGGCGTCCACGTACGCCTCCATCGACGCGGGACCGCCGAACATCCAGACGCCGTCGGGCAGTCGGCTCACGTGGCCCGCCTTGACGAAGGGCAGCGACTTCCACACGGCGTTCTTGGCGAGGGTGTCGGCGAAGGGGTCGCCGTCGGAGGCGTTCGCGATGTAGGTGAAGCGGATGTCGCCGAGCCCGGTGAGGCCCTCGACGTCGGTGGTGGCCAGGCCGTAGTCCTTGTCGCCCTTGACCTTCCAGGCGTTCGTGAGGCCGATCCGCTCGTTGACGTTCCCGATCAGGGAGCCGCTGGTGAACGGGCGTATCGAGACCTGGTTGGCCTGCACGTACCCGTCCCCGAAGGCGTACGGGGTCCCGGCGAGACCGGCGTCCGCGAGGGCCTTCTTGCCCTCCGCGAGCTTCGCGTCGAACGCCTGCTTGACCTCGGTCGCCTTCCGCGTGGTGCCGGTCGCCTGCGCGATGAGGTCGAGGGACTTCGTCATCAGGCCGATCTGGTCGGTGGAGTCGGCGGACCTGATCTGGAGGACGGGGGCGATCTTCCGCAGTTGGGTCACGGCGGACGAGGTGAGGTCGGTGGTCGCGACGATGAGGTCGGGCGACAGGGCCGCGATCGTGTCCATGCTCGGCTCGCCGCGGGTGCCGATGTCCTTGGGGGAGTTCTTCAGCGGGGCGGCCTTGTCCCAGTCCGTGTACCCCTTCACATCGGCGACGCCGACCGGGTCGACGCCGAGCGCGACCAGGTCCTCGACGACGTTCCACTCGGTGCCGATGACCTTGGCGGCGGGCGCGTCGAGGCGTACCTCCGTACCGCTGGCGTCGGTGAGGGTGATCGGCCCCGAGGCCGAAGCGGAGGCGGAGTCCGTGGACTTGACCGACTCGTCGGCGGCGGAGTGCGTCGTTCCGCATCCGGTCAGGGCGAGGGCCGCGACGGCGGCGACGGTGGCTGCGGCGGCGGGTACGGGGAGGCGTCTCATGAGGTGGGGTGGAGCCTTTCGCTTCTGGTCCGGTCGCTTGTGGCCCGGTCGCTTGTGGTCGGGTCGTTTGTGTTCCGGTCGCTTGTGGTCCGGTTCTCGGTCTGGCTTCTGCTGTGGTGGCGGCCGACGGCACGGGTCCGCAGCCGGCCGGTCGAGGGGTCGGTGTCGACGTCGACCCGGATGCCGTAGACCTCGGTGAGGCGTTCGGGGGTCAGGACGTCCTCGGGGAGGCCGTCGGCGACGATCCGGCCGTCGTGGAGCAGCGCGACGCGGTCGGCGACGGCCGCGGCCTGGTCGAGGTCGTGCAGGACGACGCCGACCGCGATCCCGTGGTCGTCGGCGAGGTCGCGGATCAGGTCGAGCAGTTCGATCTGGTACCGCAGGTCGAGATACGTCGTCGGCTCGTCGAGCAGCAGCACGCCGGTCTCCTGCGCGAGGCAGCTCGCGAGCCAGACCCGCTGGAGCTGTCCCCCCGACAGGTGCTCGACGCCCCGCGCGGCCAGGTGCTCGACCCCGGTCAGCGTCAGCGCCCGCTCCACCGCGCCGGTCCCGCCGGGGTCCGGCCGCCCCCAGCGCCCCCGGTGCGGATACCGGCCGAACTCCACGACGTCCCGCACGCTCAGCCCGCTCGGCGTCGGCCGCCCCTGGGTCAGCAGCGCCACCTGCCGCGCGAACTCCCGTGACGTGAGCTGGAATCCGTCCGTCCCCGCGTCCAGCGTCAACGCGCCCTCCCGGGCCCGCTGCAACCGCGCCAGCGTCCGCAGCAGCGTCGACTTCCCACTGCCGTTCGGCCCCACCAGTGCCGTCACCTCGCCCGGCCGCAGCGACACAGCGGCGTCATGCACGACATCCACCCGGTCGTACGCGACCGTCATCCCTGTGGCCGCCAACTCATGCCCCCGCGAGGGCATCCCGCCGCCAGCACTCTCCCCAGCTCTCACACCGCTTAGGTTAGCCTAACCTAATTCCCCCTTCCTGTCGGGGTCACCTTTGCCCCTTCGGGACCCGCGCCCCCGCGTCCGAACCCGGCCTCTCTAGGCTCCCCTGGTGGACACCTTGGGGGCCGGAGCGCCTTGGCACGTTCTGGAAGAGGTCCCGCCCGGGCGCGAGCGGACACCGGGGCTGCTGGCCGGACTCCTGAGGGCTGCCGACCGGCGCGCCTCCTGGGCGGAGTTGGACAAGCGCCTCCGCGATCACGTCGGAGCCCCGTACTTCGCCCCGGCCGCCGCCGCTCTCCTCGGTCTTCTCCCTGCCCTCGACCCGCACCACCGCCGCAGGGTCCTCGATCTGCTCGCCCGGCAGGCCCGCCTGCTGTCCGGGAAGCGGTGGCGGGAGGACCGGCTGGCGCTGGCCGCGCTGGTGGCCGGCCGGCCGCGGGTGGTCCCGTTCCTGTCCGACCCGCACGCGGGCGTGCGGACCTGTGCCGCCGTGTTCCTGGGGGAGGTCCCGGGCGACGACGCGTCGGCCCTCGACGGCCTCAGGAAGCAGGCGGCGGCTGAATCGGACCCCACGGCCCTGCAAGCCCAACTACTGGCGCTGGGAAGCCTGTCGGCGCACGGCGCGGTCACCGACGCGTCCTGGTTCCGGCCCTGGCTGACGCACCCCGACCCCCTGGTCCGGCTGGCCGCGATCCGGGCCGCCTTGCCGACCGCGACAACGTCCGCCGCCGCCAGGGGACTCGGCGGCGCGGCCGGAAGCGCCTTCGTCGCGTTCGGTGCCGCGTCCCTGCCCGACGTGCCGTGGTGGTCCCAGGGGCGCGAGGCGGTCCGCGGCTTCGCGGATCCGCTGCGGGCGCAGCCGCGGGAGGCGCGGGAACTGGTCGGCGCGTTGACCGGGGCCCCGAGGGCGGACCTGCGCCGCGCCGCCCTGGTGGCAGCCGACGCCCAACTGCGGTACTGGCGGCGTCCGTCGGCCGGACTGTGGGAAGCGGTCGTCGCCGGACTGGACGACGAGGACCGGGTCCGCGCGCAAGCGCTCGACATCCTCGCCGGGGGCGGAGCGGCGGTGACCCCGTACGCGGACCGGCTGGCGCGCTTCGTCCAGGAGCAGGACCGGGCCGCCACCTCGACGTTGACCGTCGATCTGGCAGTGCGGGCGCTGATGGGCGCGGCCGACGACCGTGCCCTGCCCCGGTACCGGGAGCGCTTCGGCAGCCATTACCTCAGGGGCGAGCCGCCGCCCCTGCGGTGGGCGCCGCACTTGCTGCCCGCCTTCCGCGAACGGCTCCGCGGCGGCCCCGGCGCCCGGGGCATACCCGAGGTGCTGAACGCCCTCACCGCGTGGGGCCCGTCCGCCGTGCCCGCGACACCGGAGTTGGCCGGACTGCTCGACACGACGTACGCCGGGCCCGCGGCCGACGCCCTGGGGCGGATCGGTCCCGCGGCCCGCACGGCGGGCGGCGAGGCGGTGGCCGACCTGCTCGCCGGACTCGCCCGCGGTGACCTGCGTCCCCCGCGCGGCGCCGCCGGATTCGGCTGTGTGCCGCCGCCCGCGTCGCAGGGGTGACACGGCGCGCAAACCGCTGCCTGGGCGCACTGGCGCGTCACCGGCGACGCCGAACTGGCCCTGCGCGTGATCGGCGCGGCAGCCCTTGCGGGCCTCGGCCGCCCGGCACTGGCCCGTCTCGCCGACCTCGGCTCCCTCGCCTTCCGCTACGCGGACGCCGTCCGGCCGTTGCTCGGCTGCCCCGGCGCGTGGAGCCGGGTCGGCGCGGCCGAGGCATGGTGGCGGCTGACCGGCGACGCGGCCACCGCCGTCGACGCCCTGCTGCCCGAACTGCGGCCGCTGGCCGCGTACGAGGTCACGCCGCTCGTCCTGCGAACGGTCCAGGCGCTGGGACGCATCGGCAGCCCCGCGGCGGCCGCGGCGCCGACGCTGCGCGCCGTGCTGGACGCGGACCGCCGCTACGGCGGCGGCATCCTCCTGGACGAACAGATCTGCCGCGCGGCCACGGAGGCGCTGGACCGGATCGGCTGAGCCGCCTCGGCAGCCCGGCCCCGCTCAGCTGTTGAATGCCGTGCGGAGGCAGTCGGCGGCGTCGCGCAGGCCCGCCGCCAGCAGGTCGCGCTTGGCGCGGAGGTCGGCGGCGAAGTCGGCGTAGTAGGCGTCGGGCAGGGCGAGGGCCTCGGCGACGGCGTACTGGAAGGGCCCGGAGGCGACGTAGGTGAGGAACTGCTTCGTCGTGCGGACGGCGGCCACCAGCTCCCGCGGCCCCGTCACCCAGCCCACGCCGTTTTCACGCACTCATTGCAGCGGTAGGTCGTCGGGCAGGATGCGGAAGGATTTGTGCCGGCTCAATGGGCGGACGGCACGGAAGTCCCGACGGTCGAGCGTGAGAACGGCGTCAGAGTCGTACTCGGCAGCGAGCGCGACGTTCACGGCGTCGGCGAGATCGAGGCTGAGCGCGGTATACCGGGCGCGCAGCGTTTGTGCGGCTGAGAGGTGAGCCTCGGTGATTTCCGGCACGACGATCCGGCTTGTCCGCATCCACCGCCGGATGTCGTCGATCGCGCTGACAGCCGCTTCCCGTCCCAGCTCGCGGGTCGCGACATGATCGATCTCGGCGAGCAGCAGTGGGGACATCACGAGGAGTCCGGCAGCCATGATCGCCTCGTTGGCCCCCTGGTGTTCCGGGTGCGTGGAGTCGAGCGCGGCCAGCAGGCCCGATGCGTCGGCGACGACGATGATCACGCCGTGACCTCGGAGCTGCCCTCGCGCCGGACGCCGTCGGTGACCGCGTTGCGGACGTCGTCCTTGGAAGGAGTACGCCCCGAACCTTCAAAGGTGCGGGAGAAAAGCGGTTCGTCCCAGACGCGGTTCGCCATGGCTGCGAGATGGATGCCCTGCCGGATGATCTCGGCTTCACTGACCCCGCGCCGGGCGGCGGCTTCCTTGATGATCGCCAGATCTTCCGGGTCGGCGTAGACGTTGGTGCGCTTCATAGACATGTACCAAGAGTAGTCCATGTACCACGAATGGTGCACGTCGACTGGCGGCACAGTTAAGCAGCGCCTAGCTGCGAAACGCGTCCCCTGGCCTCCGGGCCATGGATGACTGGGGGCCGGGGTGCCCTGGCACGCGCTGGAGGAGTTTCCACCCGGGCGGGAACACATACCCGGGCTGCTGGACGGGCCGCTGGTGGCCCCGGAGCGGCGGACCTCGTGGGCACGCCGCCCGGGAACGGGTCAGTCACATGGCACTGCACGGCGCAATCACGTGCCTGTTCTCTGGCCCCACCTGTTCTCCTACGGAGACGCCGAGTTCTGCGTGTGCCGCTGCCGCCGCGTCACGGTGATCACCGTGCAGGCCTGGCGAGACGCCATCGAACTTCCTGTCCAAGAGACGAAGTCACTCGCCACGTCCGCTGGATCCCTCACCTACGCGCAGGTCACAGCGGAGCTCGACTCGATTGGCTGCCGCTTCGTTCCAGTGACAGTCCATCAGCCGTCGGGACAGCTGGCTCTACAGGTGGAGTCGACGGGGACCACCTTCACCTTGCGGACAGAGGCCGGCTCCGACACCCTTCCGGACAGCGCCGGCCGCTGGAATTTCCACCCATGAGTGCACGCCTCCGGAAGCCGACGCCCCAGACGACGGCTTCGGTGCGTGATCACCACGCAGTCGGCCTCAACCGACAGGCAGCCGACTGCCAGGGCGGATTCAAGTTCCGTGTCGGGGTGGGTTGTCGGTGATGCCCCAGATCCAGAGGGCGTGTTCGGGTGCGTTCCGGATCGCTCGGGTGGTCTTGGCGATGTTGTCCGCTCCGAGCAGTCGTAGCCTGCCGATGGCCAGGTTCCGCAAGGAGGCCATCGCCCGTGGCGCGCTGCCGGTGTGGACGGTGGAGGCGTCCTCGGCGAAGGTCATGTCTCTGACGTGGTGGCTGGAGTTTTCGATTGCCCAGTGCCTGCGGACATATCCGCCCAGGTAGGCGGGGCTGGCCTGGTGGGTGTCGAGGCTGGTGACGGCGTAGACGGTCTCCCGAGTCTGTCGCTTGCCGGACTCCTGTCGGCGCCGGTGGACGCGCAGTGCCAGCCGTGCTTCGGGGAAGGCGATCCCGCCCAGGTCTGCCGCGATGGCCATGGTCTTGAGCGAGCGGGACTCCCTCCGCCCGTGTTCGGCCTGGGAGACGGTGTGCGCCACGGGCACCTTCTGTCATGGCAGCGCTTTGAGCTGGGCCGACGCGGTCGGCTGATTGCCCTTGATCACCGCGATGTCTTCTCCTGGCACCAGCCAGCGCACCTGGCCTTTGACGCTGTGCAGGGCGTCGAAGGTGACCACGCCGCCGGTCAGTTCGCGTGGTTCGAGCAGCGGTCGGAAGGCGGCCGTCTCGTTGGTCTTGGCCCCCACCTCAGCCTGGGCCAAGGTGACGGCGGGGGCGTGGGTGACTGCAGACAGCAGGTGCCGGTGGCGCTGCCTGCGGTGCGCGGACCCGGACAGCGCCTTGCCGTCCACCGCGATCGCCGCCCTGGGCGCCGAGCTGACGGCGCGGGCATCGGTGTGGCCGCGTTCGGCCAGGTAGGCGCCGATCGCGGCGTCCAGGGCATCGCCGTCGAGGGCGGCCAGGAGCCGGGTGAGGGTGGCGTGGGACGGGGCGCATGCACGCTGTACCTGCTGGAGCACTCAGAGGAGTACCCCGACAACGGCTGTCGCGATCTCCCGTATGCGGTCATGCGCGATGCCGTTGCGCTGCGCGATGTCGAGGGAATAGCCCGTGTGCTCCAATCGATGGCCTCCCGCCGCCTGCTGTGTGGCGCAGGCACGCTCCAGGCTCGGCTGTCGGTGGCCACTGCGAGAGGCGACCTGGACGAGGCGGCGCTGGAGGAGCGCGAGCCCATGATCCGCAGAGTCCTCAAGCGCGCTGCCGATGTCACGGATTTCCTGGAGACCCCTGACGCCGAGCGAGCCGTTGCCGCAGCAGCCTTGGTCGTCGCGCGGCAGCCGGGCGGCCGACCCGCGTGTTCGAACTACAGTCCGTCGGAGCCGTTGCCAGGGCTTTCGGCTGAACTCCGGACGCTCGCTGTCGAAGCCCTGGACCAGGTGGTGGCTGAGTCGTCGGAAATCGCAGAGCTGTGGGACGACGTTGCGGAAGGGCGGAAGTGGCACCGGGACATCACCCGCCTCCGTGATGTCCTCGACCCTCCGGTACCGCCGCAAGAAGAGGCCGTTTTCGGGATCTGACCGGTGACGTATACCCACGGACCGTGGGAGGTGGGCCACGATCGGCTCCCGGCCTGGCCCGGGTTTGAGGAGCCGGCACGCTGAGTAATTCGTTGGGGACGGCGATCCCACCTGGCTACTCTCCGAGCCATGAGCGGACCCGTGGTGGTGATCGAATTGGCTGAGGCCCCGTCGCACGCGGCAATCCTGCGGGTCCGCGAGTTCCTGGTTCGCTCCTCGGTGGGGTTTGAGGAGACGCGGCTGGGCGAGTACAACGTGCACATCCGCGCGGAGAGCCTTGGTGTCACGGACACCTCGGGCGAAGACGGACGTCGGCCCATCTTGGTCTCCCTCGTGGGATCCGGTATCGGCGACGAGGTCGTCTTCGAGGCCGAACACGCCGATGAGGTCGACCAGGAACCTCTTATCGGGTTCGCTCCGACCCACGCCGTCGATGTCGTCGCGTTCTGCAACAGTCCCGTCGACCATGTCGTGGCGGCTCTGCTGACCGCCGCCGTCATGGACGTGATCGGCGGCATCGCCAACGTCGAACTACGGGAGGACCAGGTACCGATCGTGACCGGCCTTCCGGGCATCGTCGCGACGGTGACCGATCCGTGGCTCGCCGCGTACGGCTCAGCCGACTTCCTCAGGGCGTGGGTACAACAGCCCGGCTTCCGACTCCTGAAGTAGCCGGGAAAATGACGTTTCCCGGACCCCAGGTGCCCCCAGCTTCGCTGATCGGAAGGAGACCGATCCCGCGCAGGAAGGGGATGGGGCCGACCGGATTCGAACCGGCGTCCTCCCACATGCGGTGAAGGCGCGACGACCACTGCGCTACGAGCCCCATCCCGCTCGCGATCGTACGAGCCACCTGCACTCCACCGCTCCCGAATTATTCGAGCGTGATGGTGGATCGCTCGGTGCGGCCAGCCTGCGGAGGCTGAGTCGGGGCCGCCGGACGTGAACGAAGCCCGTCGGGGCTGCGCCATCGGCTTCTATCACGGATTTCCGGTCTGACCCAGCTCCTGATCGTGTGGGACTGTCGGCTCCGGCGCGGGGGCTCGAGGACCGGGTTTCTCCTGCTGACGAGTCGTGCCGATGGCGAGCGAGGAGACATGGGATGGATGCGGGAGACGGTGGGGTCGTGGAGAGGGCCGACTGAGGGTGTGGTGTTCCGGTCCGCTTTGTAGCCCGGAAAATGCCGTCAGGCAAAACGTGTTTTCTGCGGATCATTGTTGTCATCCGCCGCTTGGAGGGAGCCAGACCTCCGACCGACGGCCGCCCGGCCCTGTGGCGTTGGAGCACCACCCGCCGGAGCGCATGACGACCGCCCTAAACGATCTACCCCGGCGCCGCTGGCCTGCCAGCCGATACGGCGCCGAGTGAGGAAGCACTGTGGACCAGCCTACGTCTCGACTGTCACGGGCCTCGCCTTTGCAGCCCACTTGCGCACGGCAGAGGCCCCGCACCGCCGGTCGGCCAGAGCGCCGGACGTGTGGCCGACGAAGCCTCAGTGAACCGCTGCCCTGGCAGTGGGGATGTTCAGCAACCGGGCGGACGACTCTCTGCCGCCACCCGGACCCTGCATTACAGCTGTGAGCTGCTATCCGTGGAGGCGGGCTGCCGCTTCCTTGAGGACGTCTTGCCGCTTGCAGAAGGCGAAGCGGACCTGGGTGCGGCCGGCGTCGGGGTCGTCGTAGAAGACGGAGTTGGGGACGGCGACCACGCCGCAGCGCTCGGGGAGTGAGCGGCAGAAGGCGAGGGCGTCCTTCTCGCCGAGGGCCGCGATGTCCGTCGTGATGAAGTACGTGCCCTGGGGGCGGTAGACCTCGAAGCCGGCCGCGGTGAGGCCGTCGGCCAGGAGGTCGCGCTTCGCCTGGAGGTCGTCGCGGAAAGCGGTGAAGTACGCGTCCGGGAGGCGGAGGGCTTCCGCGATGGCGTACTGGAACGGGCCCGAGGCAACGTAGGTGAGGAACTGCTTCGTGGTGCGCACGGCCGCGAGGAGGGGAGCGGAGGCGGTAACCCAGCCGACCTTCCAGCCGGTGAAGGAGAAGGTCTTGCCCGCTGAGGAGATGGAGACCGTGCGGTCGCGCATGCCGGGGAGGGAGATCAGGGGGGTGTGGACGCCGTCGAAGACGAGGTGCTCGTAGACCTCGTCGGTGACCACGAGGAGGTCGTGGTCGACGGCGATGGCGGCGATCTCGGTGAGTTCGGCGGGGGTGAGGACCATGCCCGTCGGGTTGTGCGGTGAGTTGAGGAGGAGCAGCCGCGTACGAGGCGTGACGGCGGCGCGCAGGGCGGCGAGGTCGGGGCGGAAGTCGGGGGCGCGCAGGGTCAGGGGGACGCGGACGGCGCCCGCCATGGCGATGCAGGCGGCGTAGGAGTCGTAGAACGGCTCGAACGCGATGACCTCGTCGCCCGGTTCGAGCAGGGCGAGCATCGCGGCGGCGATGGCCTCGGTGGCGCCCGCGGTGACCAGGACCTCGGTGTCGGGGTCGAAGTCGACCCCGTAGAAACGGCGTTGGTGGTCGGCGACGGCGCGCCGCAGCTCGGGGACGCCGGGGCCCGGCGGGTACTGGTTGCCGCGGCCGTCGCGCAGGGCGCGGACGGCCGCCTCCCGTACGGACTCGGGACCGTCGGTGTCGGGGAAGCCCTGGCCGAGGTTGATCGCGCCGGTCGAGAGGGCCAGTGCCGACATCTCGGCGAAGATCGTCGTACCGAGGCCGTCGAGGCGGCGGTTCAGCAGCGGCCTGTCCCGCATGCGCCCACCTGCTTCCAGCCCGCCCGCTTCCAGCCCGGCCATTTCCCGCCCGTCTGCTCCCAGCCCGGCCATTTCCCGCCCGCCCGCTTCCCGCCCGCCCATTTCCCGCACCCACTCTCCGTCGGAACCGTACGGGGACCGTACCGGGACGCGTCCCGGGTTCCGTACCGTACGGCGTCCGCCGCCGGGGGTGTGCGCCGGGCGCGCCCGGAAGCGGTGTGGGAACGACGTAGTGAACACGTGAGCCCTTAAGCGCTCCAAGGGATGGAAAGTACGCACAGATGGGTAAAAACGCTGAGGACGGCGCGAGTTTCATGATTCCGTAGCTCTCGGATCTACCGGACCCCACGTGGGCACCGAGCCGCCGCGTCTCTCCGTCAGACGCGGGTCGGCCCATCATCCACTGCGTGCTTGCGGAGCCGACCCATGCTCACCACCCTCCAGACCGCCTACACCGACACCCGTGCCGGAGACCTCGCGTGGTGTCTCGGGAAGGACCCGCTGCCCGCGCTCGCCGTGCTCGACCTCGAAGTCGGCGACACGCGCGGGCTGCGGGCCAAGGTCCAGATGCGGCTGCTCGGCGCGTCCCACCAGGTACTGGTCGACACCGGTCGTGACGGCGGGTGTTCGGAGACCGTCGCGTGCATGCCGGGCAGCCAGGCGCCGCTGCCGTTCGGCGTGGCACGCAGGGTCGGCGGCTGGGACTACGAGTTCGCGGCCCGGATCGAGACGCTGTCGCAGGGCTCCTTCGCGGGCCGCGCCCAGGAGTTGCTCGCCCTGGTCGCCGACCACCCCAACGGCCTCGCGGGCACCTTCCCCGGCGACCCGCACGCCTTCACCGCGATGCTCGTGCAGTGCGCGGAGGGCAGCGTGCGGTGGCGCACCTGGCACGCGTACCCGCAGGAGGGACGGCTGGTGACCACCAGGACCCGGGTGAACGCCCTTCCTTGAAGGGGTGTTGGGGCGTACGGCGCCGGTCCGCGCGGAGCCGCGCCTCCCGACCCGTGCGGTACGGACGTACGTCGGCGGCACCCGCACGCGGGCGGTCCGGGGCACGAACCGTACCTCCGTACGCACCGACGGACGAACGCCCGTACGGCCGACGGCACATACGTCCACACCGTGCGCCGCACCCGTACCCCCGTGCGCCGGTGCGGTCCGCGAAAGCGCCGTCAACCGCCCCTGATTACACCCCTGTGGGTGACTTGTGCCGCCACCGGACTGACATAGCGTGCACTCATGATCGACCAGCCAGGCCGCACCGCGGCACCACTCGACCTGCGGCTTCCCGTGGCCGCGGGCGCCGCACGCGCGCTGGTCCTGGCCGCCGTCTTCGTCTGCGCCGCCTGCGGCCTGGTCTACGAGCTCGAACTCGTCGCGCTCGCCTCCTACTTGGTCGGCGACTCCGTCACCCAGGCGTCGGTCATCCTCTCCGTGATGGTCTTCGCGATGGGCTGCGGCTCGCTGCTCGCCAAGCGGCTGCGGATACGGGCCGCGGCCGGTTTCGCCGCCGTCGAGACGGCGCTCGCGCTGGTCGGCGGGCTGTCGGTGATGGCGCTCTACGCCTGCTTCGCGTGGGCGGGACAGGCCCGACTGGCCATGATCGGCTGCGCGTTCGCGATCGGCGTGCTGATCGGCGCCGAGGTACCGCTGCTGATGACGCTCGTCCAGCGGATCCGGCGGCAGGACGCGGGCGGCGCCGTCGCCGACCTCTTCGCCGCGGACTACGTGGGCGCGCTCGTCGGCGGCCTCGCCTTCCCCTTCCTTCTCCTGCCGCACTTCGGGCAGTTGACCGGCGCGCTGGCCACCGGTGTGGTCAACGCGGTGGCGGGCGGCGCGACCGTGCTGTGGCTCTTCCGCGGCGACCTGTCCGCCCGCACCCGCTGGTGGCTGCTGGCCGCGAACGTCTCCGTGCTCGCGGTGCTCGGCGCCGCCGCCGCTGCCGCCGGGCCCTTCGAAGCGGCGGCGCGGCACGCGGTGTACGGGGGACAGGTGCGCGTCGCGGAGCAGACCGCCGTGCAGGAGATCGTCCTCACCGGCGGCGGCAGGACCGGAGCCCCGCTCCAACTCTTCCTGGACGGACGGCTACGGGTCTGCGGCACGGACGAATTCCGTTACCACCAGGCCCTGGTGCACCCCGCGATGAACGGCCCGCACGGCCGCGTCCTCATCCTCGGCGGCGGCGACGGCCTCGCCCTGCGCGAGACGCTGCGCTACAGCGGGGTCCGCGCCGTCACCGTCGTCGACCTCGACGACGAACTCGTCCGCCTCGCCCGTACCGACCCCGGCCTGTCCGCGCTCAACCGGCACGCGTACGACGACCCGCGCGTCACCGCCGTCACGGCCGACGCCTTCGACTGGCTGCGCGAGGAGCGGCGCGGACCGTTCGACGTGATCATCGCCGACCTGCCGGACCCGGGGATCTCGCGCAGCGCGAAGCTGTACTCGGAGGAGTTCTACGGGCTCGCCGCGCGCACGCTGGCCCCCGGCGGGCGGCTCGCCGTCCACGCGGGCACGCCCAGCGCCTCCACGCACACCTTCTGGACCATCGAGGCCACCTTGCGGGCGGTGGGGCTGCGGACGGCGCCGTACTGGATCACCGGCCGCACGTGCGGGGCGCAGGCGGGGCCCGACCGCTGGTCGGGCTCGGTGCCGCCGTCCGCCACGAACTGGGGCTTCGTGCTGTCCGGCCTCACCACCCCCGCCATCGCCCTCCCGCCCCGCCACCCCCCTGACCTCTGGCTGACCCCCGCGCTGCTGCGCAAGGCCGCCGCCGCCCCGCTGGCCGGCCGCCCCACCGAGTCCCTCCCGGCCTCGACGTTGCTGCGCCCGAGGGTGCGGTGAGACGGCCGGCCGGCGGGGACGCCGGGTGGCGTAAGGGGACGGGACGCCCGCGTACGGGTGCGGGGGCGGATGTACGGCGCCGGGCGCGTCGACAGGGGGACGGGCGTACGGCGCCGGGCGTGTGCACAAGGGGGAGTGTGTACGGCGGCGGCGTACGGCGGCGGGCGCGTCCGTACGGGCCCGGGCCCGCGGGTGTACGGCGGTGGCGTACGGCGGCGGGCGCGTCCGTACGGGCCCGGGCCGCGTGCCACGTATGCCCGTAAAAAGTTCCGCCCGCGAAGCCGCGTGGCACCGTCCCGGTGGGTAGGCTCCGCCGCATGGAGCACGAGGTCTTCGTCCCGGTCAGCCCCACCCGCATCGGCCACGCCCTGCGCAGCCCCGCGCGCGTGACCGCGAGCCTGCCCGGCTGGCAGCCGGACGCGTCCGGCGCCGCGGACGGCGCCGACGGGGCTGACGGGTCCGCGCCGGAAGGCGGCGCCGCGGGCCGCCTCCGGCTGCGCGTGGGCGGCTCCACGATCACCTACCGCGGCACGGTCCGCGTCACCGGCGCCTCGTCGCCCTTCGCGGCGGAGGCGAGCGGTACGGAGGTGCGCGGTACGGGCACGGTCAAGGCCACGCTGGAGATCGTCGTGGCCGAGGCCACGCACCCGGAGCCGGGCGCCCTGCTGATCTTCCGCGGCGCGGCCCAGGCCGAGGGCCGCCTGGCGTCGTACGAGCCGGACGTCGTGGAAGCGGCGGTACGGCGGCTGCTGGACCGTTTCTCCGCGGACCTGGCGGCGCACGCGCCGGAGGAGGAGACGGCCCCCGACCCGGCGCCCTCGGACGTGACCGTCGAAGAAACGATCGTGCCGGTCGTGGAGGCAGGGGCGGCCTCGGAGCGGGCGGAATCGGCGGAGCGGGCGGAATCGCTGAAGCAGGTGGAATCGTCGGAGCGGCCGGACGAGCCGGGCGCCGAGGCGGGAGCGGCGGACGCCGCGGCCGAGGAAGCCGCTGACACCGCTGGCGATACGGCTGACACCGCTGATGACACCGCGGAGGACGCCGCCGACACGCCCGCCGGGGACCCCCGGATCACCACGGAGTCCGACACCTCCGACACCCACACCGCCGCCGACTCCGCCGAGGCCGACTCCGATGAGGACGCCGAGCCCGCCGAGCCCGAGGCGGACGTCGTGGACGACCTCGGCGAGCCCGCCCCGCCGTCCGACCTGGACGACTTCGAGCTGGTCGAGGTCGAGGTGGAGGTCCCGGAGAGCGCCGCCGCGCTGGACGACCTGGTGCCGCCCGCCGAGGCCGCGCACGCCCGCCGCACGATGATCGGCCGCAGCGCCGAGGAGGTCGACCACGCGCCGCCGCGCGGACGCTACGCGCCCGTACCCGCGCCGGACGCCACCTCCGCGGCGGCGACCCTGCGCTGGGCGGCCCCCGCCGCCGCGGCTCTCGTCGCGTCCGCCGTGGTCGTCGGCCGGGTGCTGCGACGCCGCAGGTAACACAGCCCGGTTACTCTCGTTCCGTGTCGAACGAGACGAAGCTGACGGCGGGCGACGCCGAACTGATCCTGCGGCCCCACGACGGCTGCCGGATCGCCTCATTGAAGGTCGGCGGGACCGAACTCCTGCGCCAGGGAGACAAATTCGGCGCCTTCCTGATGGTGCCGTGGTGCGGCCGTACGGAGAACGGGGTGTTCCGCAACGGCGGCGTCACCCATCAACTCCCCGTCGACGCGCCCCCACACGCCATCCACGGCACCGGGCGCCACACCGCCTGGCAGGAGGCCGCGCCCGCGACCGAGACCACCGCCGCGTACTACTTCGACCTCGCCGAGCCGTGGCCGTACCCCGGACGGGTGACGCACACCGTCGAGTTGGCCCCGCACTCGGTGAAGCTGACGCTCAGCGTCGAGGCCGACGCGTCCGGCGACTCCTTCCCCGCGCAGGCGGGCTGGCACCCGTGGTGGCTGCGCAACCTCGGCCAGGGCGGCCAGGACGTCGAACTGGCCTTCACCGCCGCCTGGCAGGAGGAGCGCGGCGACAACCACCTGCCGAACGGCAACCGCGTCGACCCCAGGCCCGGCCCCTGGGACGACTGCTTCGGCATGCCCGACGGCGTGGACATCACCCTCACCTGGCCCGGCGAGATGACGGTCCGGGTGACCAGCCCCTCCGAATGGGCGGTCGTCTACACCGAGCCGACCGAGGCGGTCTGCGTCGAGCCCCAGTCCGGCCCGCCGAACGGCCTCAACACCCTGCCCCGCCTGGTCACCCCGATCGACCCGCTGGAGATCAGCACGGAGTGGACCTGGCACCGGATCGGCTGAGCCCCCGGCCTGCCGGGATACTGGTCGGCATGAGTGACCAGACGCGAGACGCGCTGCTGCGGCAGATCAAGGACAAGGCCGTGGTGCACGGCAAGGTGACCCTCTCCTCGGGGCTCGAGGCCGACTTCTACGTCGACCTGCGCCGGATCACCCTGGACGGCGAGGCCGCGCCGCTCGCCGGACAGGTGATGCTCGACCTCACCGCCGAACTGGACTTCGACGCGGTGGGCGGGCTGACGCTCGGCGCCGACCCGGTGGCCACCTCGATGCTGCACGCCGCCGCGGCGCGCGGGCAGCGGCTCGACGCGTTCGTGGTCCGCAAGGCCAACAAGGCGCACGGCTTGCAGCGCCGAATCGAGGGCACCGAGGTCAAGGGCCGCCGCGTGCTGGTGGTCGAGGACACCTCGACCACGGGCGGTTCGCCGCTGACCGCGGTCGAGGCGGTACGGGAGGCGGGCGGCGAGGTGGTGGCCGTCGCCGTCATCGTGGACCGCGGCGCGGCCGGGGCGATCGCGGACGCGGGACTGCCGTACCTGGCCGCGTACTCGCTGGACGACCTGGGCCTCGCCTGAGTCGCGTGAGCCGCGCGAGCCGCCTGAGTTGCGTGAGCCGCCTGAGCCGCGCAGCCGTGTCGCGGTCCTGAGCCGGTCCTGAGTCGGTCCTGAGTCGGCGCTGAGCGGGCTCCGAGCTTGCCCCGACCGGGTCCTGAGCGCTTTCGACCGGCTCTGACCTGCGTTTTTCCGGCCTCCGGAGTGTTTCACGTGAAACACTCCGGAGGCCGTCGTCCACTGGGTGTGCACGGAGGTGGTGTATCCGTTCGAGTCTGGGAAGATGGGGGCGACAAAGACGTCGCCACGCCAGTAAGGCCACAGCAGGACCACCCGCAGATCATGAGGAGCGGACACGATGCCCATCGCAACCCCCGAGGTCTACAGCGAGATGCTCGACCGGGCGAAGGCAGGCAAGTTCGCCTACCCGGCCATCAATGTCACCTCGTCGCAGACCCTGCACGCCGCGCTGCGCGGCCTCGCCGAGGCGGAGAGCGACGGCATCATCCAGATCTCCACGGGCGGCGCGGAGTTCCTGGGCGGTCAGTACAACAAGGACATGGTGACCGGCTCGGTCGCGCTCGCCGAGTTCGCGCACATCGTGGCCGAGAAGTACCCGATCACGGTCGCGCTGCACACCGACCACTGTCCCAAGGACAAGCTGGACGCGTACGTGCGTCCGCTGCTGAAGGTCTCGCAGGAGCGCGTGGCCGCGGGCCGCGACCCGCTGTTCCAGTCCCACATGTGGGACGGCTCGGCGGAGAACCTGGACGACAACCTCGCCATCGCCAAGGAACTGCTGGCCGAGGCCGTCAAGGCCAAGATCATCCTGGAGATGGAGATCACCCCGACCGGCGGTGAGGAGGACGGCGTCTCGCACGAGATCAACGACAACCTCTACACCACCGTCGACGACGCCTACCGCACCGTCGAGGCCGTCGGCCTGGGCGAGCAGGGCCGCTACCTGCTGGCCGCCTCCTTCGGCAACGTCCACGGCGTCTACAAGCCGGGCAACGTCGTCCTGCGTCCGGGCATCCTCAAGGAGCTCCAGGACGCGGTCGCCCAGAAGTACGGCAAGGCCAACGCCTTCGACTTCGTCTTCCACGGCGGCTCGGGCTCCACGCTCGAGGAGATCAACGAGGCGCTGGAGAACGGCGTCGTCAAGATGAACATCGACACCGACCTCCAGTACGCCTTCACCCGGCCCGTCGCGGACCACATGTTCCGCAACTACGACGGCGTCCTGAAGGTCGACGGCGAGGTCGGCAACAAGAAGACCTACGACCCCCGCGTCTGGGGCAAGGCTGCCGAGGCCGGCATGGCCGCCCGCGTGGTCGTCGCCGCCGAGAACCTGCGGTCGGCGGGCAACAAGCGCAAGTAGTCCTCCGGACAGGTTCCGGGACGGCGTTCCGCACAGGGCTGGCTTCCGGACGGGACCGGCTTCCGGACGGGACCGGCTTCCGGACGGTTTCCGGGACGGCGTACTGCACAGGGCCGGCTTCCGGACGGGTTCCGGGACGGACCGCATGACGTTGGCGGCCCTCGTACGGCTGCGTGTGCGGGCGGCCTCCGGGCCTCCCCGCGCGGTTGCGGGCTCGCCGCCGAAGGCCCCTGGCATCTGCCGGGGGCCTTTACGGTGGGGGCTCGGGCAGACTGGAACGCATGGCCATCAACGAGAACCTGCTCGGGGGACCCGCCCCGACCCATCTGCCCGAAGACCCGGAGCCGCGCGAACTGCTCGCCTCCGGTACCGCGCCCGCCGAGGTCGCGGCGAAATACCCGGCCTCCTCGCTGGTCTGGGCGCAGCTCGCCGACGACGCCTTCGAGGCCGGAAGCGTCGTGGAGTCGTACGCCTACGCCCGTACCGGCTACCACCGCGGCCTCGACTCGCTGCGCCGCGCCGGGTGGAAGGGCCACGGTCCCGTGCCCTTCGAGCACGAGCCGAACCGCGGCTTCCTCCGCGCCCTGCACGCGCTGGCCCGCGCCGCCCAGGCGATCGGCGAGCAGGACGAGTACGAGCGCTGCACGGTCTTCCTGCGGGACAGCTCGCCGACCGCCGCCGACACCCTGACCTGACGGCCGGCCCGCCCTTCTCTTCCTGTTTCCCTCGCGTTCCCCCTGGGTCTCACCAGGGGGAACGTGCTTTGTCGCAGTCGTGCCACAAGGGCGGACCGACGCCTCAGCCCCCGTATCAATGTGCGATTCTGATCCGGTTGTCCACACGCAGCACGGGGTGCGACCGGCCGGGGAGCCGGGGCCTCGACGACCGCTGCGCCAGCGCAGGGGGAGTCTTGGCACAGCCACGCCGTCAACCGGGCCGACGTCGGACGAGGGGCCGCGCCGCGATAGTCGGCTCCGCCCTGGCCGTGGGACTGATCATGGTGACCGCGGGCGTCGGGTACGCCACCTGGAACCACGGCAGGAACGTCGACTCCGCCGCCGCCATCGACCACGGCCTCGGCGCCACCACGGCACCGGCCCGCGACGCTAGCGGCAGTGACGGTGACACCGGGGGCGGCACTCCGCCGTCCGCGAGGGACAAGGCGGAGCCGCCGAAGGTGCCCGTCTCCGGCACCGGTCGCTTCAGCACCGCCGACGCCAGCGGCAAGGCCACGGGACACGGCACCATCCGCCGCTACAAGGTCGAGGTCGAAGGCGGTATCGACCTGTCCGCCGCCGACGCCGCCCACGAGATCGCCGCCATCCTCGCCAACCCCCGCGGCTGGACCGCCGACGGCCACGACGGCTTCCAGCTCGTCTCCTCCGGCCGCGCCGACTTCGTCGTCAAGATCGCCACCCCCGACACCGTCGACGACATCTGCGGCGCCGCCGGTCTCCTCACCCGCGGCGAGGTCAACTGCGACGTCGGCTCCACTGTCGTCGTCAACCTCAAGCGCTGGCTGCTCGGCTCCCCCGAGTTCAAGGGCCCCATCGAGGGCTACCGCGCCCTGATCATCAACCACGAGGTCGGCCACCGCATCGGCCACGGCCACGAGGGCTGCCCGGGCCCGGGAAAGCCGGCCCCGGTGATGATGCAGCAGATCAAGGGCCTGAACGGGTGCCGAGCGAACGAGTGGCCGTACGACCCGAAGGGGACGTACGTGGGAGGTCCGGCGGTGGAGTGAGGAGTGATCCCTCTGGCGTTGGCTCGGGGTGGCGGTGGGACGTGCGGGGGAGCCGTCGTGGGTGAGGTCGGGGTGGCGGTGGGACGTGCGGGGGAGCCGTCTTGGGTGAGGTCGGGGTGGCGGTGGGACGTGCGGGGGAGCCGCCTTGCGCAGGCTCACCGTCCTTCCCCCTTTTTTGCCGCCCTTCCGCCTCCGGGCGCTTAGATCCGGTGTCGACGGTCCTCTTCGACGGTCGCTCGTTCCTCGCTCCCTGCTCATCGTCGCTTTCGACACCGGCGCGCCCTTCGGCTCCATGGCTACCGGCGAACCCGCCTGCGCAGCGGTGCCGGAGGGGCGGTGGCCCTTGCGCAGGGGCACCCTGGGGGGAGCCGGGCCTTGCCGGATTGGGCCGCACCGCAGATGATCTCGGCGTAGCCCGGTGATCCCGGGTCCGCTTCTGGAGGTAAGACCATGTCCGACGCACCGACCGATGAGGCGGCGACCCCGAACCTCTCGTTCGAGGGCAGCACGCCGTACGAGGACTACGTGCAGGCGTCCGTACTGACCCACTTGCAGCACCCGTTGTCCGACGAGCCCGGCGAGATGGCCTTTCTGGTCACCACGCAGGTGATGGAGCTGTGGTTCACGTTGCTGGTCCACGAATGGACCACCGCGGCGGCGGCGCTCAGGGAGGACGACCTGCCGACGGCGATGGCGGCGCTCAGGCGCAGCCTGCCGGAGCTGGAGTCGCTGAACGCCTCGTGGAAACCGATCGCCAATCTCACCCCCGCGCAGTTCAACGCGTACCGGTCGGCCCTCGGTGAGGGCTCCGGGTTCCAGTCGGCGATGTACCGGCGGCTGGAGTTCCTGCTCGGGGACAAGTCCGCGTCGATGCTGGTGCCGCACCGGGGCACCCCCAGCGCGCACGCGGAGCTGGAGAAGGCGCTGACCGAGCCGAGCCTGTACGACGAGGTGCTGCGGCTGCTCAGCCGCCGCGGCTATGCGGTGCCCGCCGAGGTGCTGGAGCGAGACCCGGCGCTGCGGTACGAGCCGCACGCGGAGGTCGAGCGGGCGTGGCAGAGCGTATACGCGGATGCCGACCAGGACACCGAGCTGATCAGGCTCGGCGAGGCCCTGACGGATGTCGCCGAGCTGGTCTGGCGCTGGCGCAACGACCACCTGGTGGCCACGCGCAGGGCGATGGGCGCCAAGTCGGGCACGGGCGGTTCGGCGGGGGTGGCCTGGCTGGAGAAGCGCGCCACGAAGAACGTCTTTCCCGAGCTGTGGACGGCGCGCAGCCATGTCTGAGGCCGTCGCGGCACGGGATGCCGCCCTTCAGGACCGCGCGGACGCGCTGGACGCCGCCGATCCGCTGGCCGCGGTGCGGGACCGCTTCGTGCTGGACGACACCGTCTATCTGGACGGCAACTCGCTGGGCGCGCTGTCCACCGCCGTGCTGCCCCGGCTGAGCGACGTCGTCACCCGCGAGTGGGGCGAGCTGCGCATCCGGTCCTGGGAGGAGAGCGGCTGGTGGACCGCACCCGAGCGGATCGGCGACCGGATCGCGCCGCTGGTGGGCGCCGCGCCGGGGCAGGTCGTGGTCGGGGACTCGACCAGCGTGAATGTCTTCAAGGCGCTGGTCGCCGCCGTGCGGATGGCGCCCGCCGACCGCACCGAGATCCTGGTGGACGCGGCGACCTTCCCCACGGACGGCTACATCGCCGCGTCGGCGGCCCGGCTGACCGGTCACACCGTGCGCGCGGTGGACGCGGCCGAGATCGCGGACGCGGCCGGTGACCGTACCGCCGTGGCGCTGGTCAACCACGTGGACTACCGCACCGGTCGGCTGCACGACCTGTCCGCCGTCACGGCGGCCCTGCACGCGGCGGGCGCCCTCGCGGTCTGGGACCTGTGCCACAGCGCGGGCGCGCTGCCCGTCGCGCTCGACGCGGACGGCGTGGACCTCGCGGTCGGCTGCACGTACAAGTACCTCAACGGCGGGCCCGGCGCGCCCGCGTACCTCTATGTGCGGCGTGAGCTTCAGCCGCGCTTCGACTCGCCGCTGCCGGGCTGGAACTCGCACGCCGACCCGTTCGGCATGGCCCCGGAGTACGCCCCGGCGGACGGCGCGCCCCGCGGGCGGGTCGGCACGCCGGAGATCCTGTCGCTGCTCGCGTTGGACGCGGCGCTCGACGTCTGGGACGGTGTCGGCGTCGCGGACGTGCGGGCCAAGAGCCTGGCGCTGACCGACTTCTTCCTGGACTGCGTGGCCGCGCTGGTGCCGTACGGGCGCGCCGAGCCGATCACACCCGCCGACCACGCGGAGCGCGGCAGCCAGGTCTCGCTGCGCTGCGCGGGGGCGGGCGAGGTGATGCGCGAGCTGACCGCGCGCGGCATCGTCGGCGACTACCGGCGCCCCGACGTGCTGCGCTTCGGCTTCACACCGCTCTACACCCGGTACGCCGACGCCTTGCGCGCCGCCCGCGTACTGGCCGACGTCCTGGCCGGCGGACCGGGCACGCCCGTCGCGGCCCGACCCACCGCCGTACCGCAGGAAACCGACCCGCTCGACGTACCCGAAGGGACCACGTAACCGATGTCCGCTGCCGACCCCTCCACGTCCCCGCCCGCCGCCGATGCCGCCTCCGGGCGACGGGCGGCGGCCGAGGAGGCGTCGGCGTTCGGCCACGCTCCGGTGCCGCCGGACGCCACCGCGTCCTACGGCGACCACCCCGACCAGGTGGTCGACTTCTACCGGCCCGCCCCCGCCGAGGGCGCCCCCACCGGCCGTCCGGCCCCGCTGGTGGCCCTCTTCCACGGCGGTGCCTGGCGCGCCGCCCACGACCGCGCCCACGTCTCGCCGCTCGCGGCCCACCTCACCACCCACGGCTACGCCGTCGCGTCGGTCGAATACCGCCGCGGCCCGGCCCTTGAGGCGCCGCAGGAAGGCCGCGACGGCTCGGACCCCGCGCCCGACGCGCTGCCACCGGCCGGGCGCTGGCCCGACACCTTCGACGACGTGGCCGCCGCCCTCGACGCGCTGCCCGCGCTCGCCGTGCGGGCGCTCGGCGCCGACGTGGTCGACCCCCGCCGCACCGTCCTGACCGGCCACAGCGCGGGCGGCCACCTCGCGCTGTGGGCCGCCGCCCGTCATGTCCTGCCCCCTGAATCCCCCTGGCACCGCCCCTCACCTCCCCCCGTACGCGGTGTCGTGGCCCTCGCCCCGATCGCCGACCTCACCTCTGCGATCCGGCTGGGTGTCTGCTCCGGCGCGGTCGTCGACCTGCTGGGCGGACCCGAGCACCTGACGGCACGTCTGCCCGACGCCGACCCCGCCGCGCTGCTGCCCACCGGTATCGCCACAACCATCGTGCACGGCACCACTGACAATGAGGTTCCGTCGCAGGTCAGCCAGGCTTTCGCCCGTGCCGCGGCGGTCGCGGGCGAGGAGGTCGTCGCCGCGTGGCTGCCCGGCACCGGCCACTTCCCGCTGATCGACCCGTCCACGGCGGCCTGCGCGGCCGTCGCGGACGAGATCGCCCAACTCGCCTGGTAGCCGGGGCCGCCCGGCAGCGCGAAGGCCCCCGCCCGGTTCGACCGGGCGGGGGCCTTCGTGTGCGTGCGGTGCCGAGGGCGTCAGCGGGAGCGCTTGGCCAGCCGCTCGACGTCCAGGAGGATCACGGCGCGGGCCTCCAGGCGGAGCCAGCCGCGGCCCGCGAAGTCCGCGAGGGCCTTGTTGACGGTCTCGCGCGAGGCGCCGACGAGCTGGGCCAGCTCTTCCTGCGTGAGGTCGTGGACGACGTGGATGCCCTCTTCCGACTGCACGCCGAAGCGGCGGGAGAGGTCGAGCAGCGCCTTGGCGACGCGGCCGGGGACATCGGAGAAGACCAGGTCGGACATGACGTCGTTGGTGCGGCGCAGGCGGCGGGCGACGGCGCGCAGCAGGGCGGTGGAGACCTCGGGCCGTACGTTCAGCCAGGGCTGGAGGTCGCCGTGGCCCAGGCCGAGCAGCTTCAGCTCGGTCAGCGCGGTGGCGGTGGCGGTGCGCGGGCCGGGGTCGAAGAGCGACAGCTCGCCGATCAGCTCACCGGGGCCCACCACGGCGAGCATGTTCTCGCGGCCGTCGGGCGAGGTGCGGTGCAGCTTGACCTTGCCTTCGGTGACGACGTACAGCCGGTCCCCGGGGTCACCCTCGTGGAACAGCGAGTCGCCACGCGCGAGCGTGACCTCCGTCATGGAGGCGCGCAGTTCAGCGGCCTGCTCGTCGTCGAGCGCCGCGAAAAGCGGGGCACGGCGCAGAACGTCGTCCACGAGCTCTCTCCTTGTCGACATCGCTGGGATTTCCCCATGATGCATGACGTCTCAAACAGTGCGATCAATCACAAGGATGTCTTATCCAGGCCCGTAGCCGTGCTCCGGGGGTCCGATTGGGGGTCCGATCGGGGTCCGTAAACGGCTCAGGAAGGGCCGAACGGGTGGCCCCTGAGCCGAATTCCGCTATGAGCGAACAACATAACGGCTGGGGCGTCGGAGTGGGCCCTTCGCGCACGGCCGTACGAATTTCGTACGAATTCCTGCGCGCCGGACGGCTCGAACGCCCGCGTCGGCGCGGGTTTACCGGACCTTCGCGGATTTACGGCACCGGCACCGGTTCAGGCGCCGGTGCCTGCGCCGCGGTGGACGTGCCCTCGTGGGCGCCCTCGTGGGCGGTCCCCGACGCGGTCGTCCCCGGCGCCGTCGTCAGGAAGCGCGCGGCCACCGACCGGTTGTATTTGGTGAACATCGCACCCAGCGTGCGTCGTTCCTCCTCGGTCCAGCCGTCGAGCAGTCCCGCCAGGCTCTCCGCGCGCCGGGCGCGTACCTCCTCCATCCGCCGCAGCCCCTCGGCGGTCGGCGTGACGATGCTGCGCCGCCGGTCGGTGGGGGCGGGGGAGCGGGCGACCAGGCCCTGGGCCTGGAGCGCTGCCGCCTGGCGACCGGCCGTCGAGGGGTCGAGGCCGAGCGCGGCGGCGAGCGAGTTGATGTCCTGCGGGCCGCCCCCGGCCAGGGTGCGCAGCAGCAGGTACTCGGCCCGGTCCAGGGTGTCGTGGATGTCGGTGCGCCGGTAGAACAGCTCGAAATTCCTGACGAGCACGGCGGTCTGATGCTCGATCACATCGAGCGCGGCGGAGGTCCCCTCGGTCCCCTCTGCCTTCGCGGTCCCTGCCACGGCCACTCCAGATCCAGATATCGGTACGATGCACGTGTTAATATCGGCATCATACCGATGAATTCGGCGAGGCCGAGCGGGAGGGGACGCGGTGGGGTCGAGCGGCTGGACGCGCGAGGTCTGGGACCGGATAGTCGGATCGGACCCGGGCCTGCAAAGACTCCGCACGGCGTTCGGCGCGGCGGTCGCCATGAGCACCACCCTGGCGATCGAGTACGGCTACGGGCGCGCCACGCACGCGGGTCCCCAGGGCACCCTCGTCGGCATGCTGCTGGGCACCGTCATGGCGATGATGGGCTCGATGGCGCTGGACGGCACCCAGGTGCTGCCGAAGATCCGCACGGCCGTGTTCTTCCCGGTCGCCATCGGCACCGGCATGGTCATCGGCGTCTCGGTGGCCGGGCACACCGACGCGATGCTCGCGGTCTTCGTCGCCGTCATGTTCGTGGCCGTCTTCATCCGCCGCTTCGGACTGCCGTACTTCTTCTACGGCTTCATGATCTGGATGGGCTACTTCTTCGCCGCCTTCCTCGACGCCCGCCTCGCGCAGCTCCCCGACCTGCTCGCGGCCGTCGGCATCGCCACCGGCTGGGTCCTGCTGCTGTCCACCACCGTGCTGCGCGCCCACCCCCAGCGGACGCTGACCCGCGTCCGCCGCGCCTTCGGCGCCCGTGCCGGGGCCGTCGCCCGGGTCTGCGCCGACCTGCTGGAGACCGACCCCGAGGACGTGCGGCGGCTGGCCCGGCTCCGCCGCGAGCTGCACTCGCGCCAGCTCAGGCTCGCCGAGACCGCGCTGGTCATCGAGGGCTGGTCGGCCCACCCCGGCACCCTGCCGCCCGGCCGGTCCGCGGCCGGAGTACGCCGCAGGACGCTGGACGCGCATCTGGCGGTGGACGCCGTGGCGACCGCGGCCGACGCGCTCGCGGGCACCGGAGGGCGCCTCGCGCCCGAGGCCGCGGCCATCGCCGCGCACCTGGCGCGCAGCGAATACGCGGCGGCCGAACGGCGGGCCAGGGACGTACTCGCCCTCGTCGACTCCGACGACCCGGTGACGGCCGCGCGCGCCGAACCCGCCACCGATTGCTTCGCCTATCACCTGGCCACCGCCGCCTGGGAGTTCACGGTGCTGGTCAGGGAGGTCAGGCGCGCCGCGGAGGCGGACGTCGGACGATCCCACAACGGAAGCGGGCACAAGGTGCGGCGCCCGAAGACCGCACAAGGCGCGGCAGACGGCCCCGGCCGCGACCTCCGTCCCGCTCACGGCACCCACGACGACGCTCTCGACGCCCCGGCCGACTTCGCCCCCGCCGTGACCCTGGCCATGGGCGGGCTGCCCGGCTCCGCCGCGGTCGCGGGCGGTGTCTCGGCGCGCGGCGGCTGGCGGCGGCTCAGCGGCCTCTCGCTGACCACCCGGCAGGCGATCCAGGTGGCCGTCGCGGGCACCCTGGCCATCGTCATCGGCCGCGAGCTGTCGGAGGCCCGCTACTACTGGGCGGTGATCGCCGCCTTCATCGCCTTCACCGGCACCGCCACCCGCTCGGAGACCTTCATCAAGGCGACCAACCGCGTCGTCGGCACCCTGCTCGGCCTCGGCGCGGGCATCGGCCTCGCGCACCTGACCGCGGGCCACACCCTGTGGGTGATCGCGGTCATCGTGCTCAGCATGTCCTGCGGCTTCTACCTGGTCAGCCTCTCCTACGCGGCCATGATCTTCTTCGTCACGATCATGGTGTCGCAGCTCTACACCCAGCTCCACGAGTTCTCCGCCGGTCTGCTGATGCTTCGCCTCGAAGAGACCGCCATAGGCGCCGCCATCGGCATAGCGGTCGCCCTGGTCGTCCTGCCGACCAGCACGCGCGACACCGTCAGCAGCGCGCGCGGCAGCTACTTCGCTGCCGTGGGCGAGCTGATGCACGCCGCCGCCGCGCGCCTGGAGCACGACGGCCGCCCCGACCGCGAGGACGGGTCCGCAAGCCCCGACGGCGCCGACCTCGACGCCCTGGTGCGCGTGGTGGACCACCGCCTCCAGCAGCTCGCCCTGGTGGCGCGCCCGCTGACCCGCCCCCTGGTGTGGGGCAACGACCCGCGCCTCGTACGGCACCGGCTCACCCTCTACGCGGCCGTCACCCGGCAGACCAGGGCCCTGGCGCTCGGCCCGCGCCGCTCACCCGGCCTCGCGCCCGCGCCGCACCTGGCGGAGGCCAGCCGCGCGCTCGGCCACGCGGCCACCGCCCTGGCGCTCGCGCCCGCCCCGCAGGGCCGGCCCGCGGCCGAGGTCGCCCGCGCCCTGCGTACCGCCGACGCGGCGCTCCTGACCAGGCTCCCCGCCGCCGGTACGGTGCTGCCGCCGGTCACCAGGCCGTTGCTGCGGCTGCGGCAGCTCCTGCACGAGCTGGCCGTACTCCCGCCGGGACACGGCGTCGGCCGCGGCTTCACCGGGCGCGGCGCGGGCCTCGCCGACACTTCGCGGATCGTCACCGGCTCGCATGCCGCCGGGCCCGTACCGGACAGGCCGCACGGCGTGACGGCGGGTGCCGCGGGGGAGCGCCCCGGACCGGGGGACGACCTCCCGCACGCGTCCGGCGCGGCCGGTGACGGCGCGCCCCGCCGCCCCTGAGCCGCCGGTCCCGGCCACGCGACGCCGCGCCCCGATCGTTGTGGCGCCCTGTGTCGGCGGCGGCCCGTAGGCTGGCGGCATGGCGACGAGTGGTGCGGTGGTCAAGAAGATCAAGAAGGCGAAGGTCGCGCAGACGCATGCGGGACTGGTACGGCAGGCGCGGCGGATCAACCGCGAGCTGGCGGAGGTTTATCCGTACGCGCATCCAGAGCTGGACTTCGAGAATCCCTTCCAGCTCCTGGTCGCCACGGTGCTGTCCGCGCAGACCACGGACCTGCGGGTGAACCAGACGACGCCCGCGCTGTTCGCGAAGTACCCGACGCCCGAGGACATGGCGGTGGCCGACCCCGAGACGCTGGAGCAGATCCTGCGCCCGACGGGCTTCTTCCGCGCCAAGGCGAAGTCCGTGCAGGGGCTCTCGGCGGCGCTGCGGGACCGGTTCGGCGGTGAGGTGCCCGGCCGTCTCGAGGACCTGGTGACCCTGCCGGGCGTCGGCCGCAAGACGGCCAATGTCGTACTCGGCAACGCCTTCGGTGTCCCCGGCATCACCGTGGACACCCACTTCGGCCGCCTCGCCCGCCGCTTCGGCTGGACCGAGTCGCAGGACCCGGAGAAGGTCGAGGAGGACGTCGCCGGGCTCTTCCCGAAGTCGGACTGGACGATGCTGTCGCACCGCGTCGTCTTCCACGGCCGCCGTATCTGCCACGCCCGCAAGCCCGCCTGCGGCGCCTGCCCGATCGCCCCGCTCTGCCCGGCCTACGGCGAGGGCGAGACGGACCCGGAGAAGGCGGAGAAGCTGCTCAAGTACGAGAAGGGCGGCGCCCCCGGACAGCGCCTGAAGCCCCCGCCGGACTACCCGGGCCAGCCCGCGCCCCCGCTGGCGGCCTCATGACCCACGCGCGGGGGGCGGGCACCGGAGCGGACACGGGTGCCGGGCCGGAGACGGGCGCGGGCTTCGGCACGGACCCGCGAGCGGGCCTCGGCGCCGACGCGCGAGCCGGCTTCGGCGCCGATGCCGGAGAAGGCACCGGGGTCGAGATCAGCACGGCCGGGCTGCCGCGGTGGCTCGAACCGGTGGCCGACGCCGTCGCCGGGGTCCGGCCGGAACAGCTCAGCAGCTTTCTGCCGCCCGAGGGCGGCGGGCGGCAGTCCGCCGTCCTGATCCTGTTCGGGGACGGCGACCGGGGCCCCGAGATGCTGCTCATCGAGCGGTCGAGGGCGCTGCGTTCGCACGCGGGCCAGCCCTCCTTCCCCGGCGGCGCCCTCGACCCCGAGGACGGCGACCCGGACGGCGACGGGCCGGTGCGCGCCGCGCTGCGCGAGGCCGAGGAGGAGACCGGCCTCGACCCGACGGGCGTCCAGGTCTTCGGCGTGCTGCCGCGGCTCTACATCCCGGTCAGCGGCTTCGTCGTGACCCCCGTGCTCGGCTGGTGGCGCAGGCCCACCCCGGTCGGCGTGGTCGACCCGGCCGAGACCGCGCGCGTCTTCCGGGTGCCTGTGGCCGATCTCACCGACCCCGCCAACCGCGCGACCCTGACCCACCCCAGCGGCTTCCTCGGCCCGGCCTTCCTGGTCGAAGGCGCGCTGGTCTGGGGTTTCACCGCGGGGCTGATCGACAGAATCGTGCAGTTCGCGGGCTGGGAGCGGCCCTGGGACCGCGACCGCAAGGTGCCGCTCGCCTAGGGCGTGTCCGCGCCGTACCCCGCCTCTGCGGGGCTCGTACGGCGGTCCTCGGGGGCGCGTGCCGGGGCACGTACGGCGGTCCTCGGGGGCGCGTGCCGGGGCTCCGTCGAGGGGTGTCCAGTGCGTGTCCGGGGCGAGTTCGGCCTCCTGGTGCCGGTCATCGGCCGTACCGCGCAGGTCACCTGGGCCGTACGGTGCCGTCGGGCGGGGCGGCCATGAGACCGTGTCCAGGTGAACGTGCTGGACTTTCTGCTCATCCTCGCCGCCGTCTGGTTCGCCGTGGTCGGTTACCGGCAGGGCTTCGTCGTCGGAGTCATGTCGGTGGTCGGCTTCCTCGGCGGCGGTCTCGCCGCGATCTATCTGCTGCCGCTGTTCTGGGACAAGGCGACGGACCACTCCTCGCCGGGCTCGGTCGCGGTGATCACCGCCGTGGTGGTCGTCATCGTGTGCGCGTCGGTGGGGCAGGCGTTCACCACGCACCTGGGCAACAAGCTCAGGACCCGCATCACGTGGTCGCCCGCCCGCGCCATCGACGCGGGCGGCGGCGCGCTGGTCAATGTGCTCGCCATGCTGCTGGTGGCCTGGCTGATCGGCAGCGCGCTGGCCACCACGGCGCTGCCGACGATAGGCCGCGAGGTGCGCTCGTCCAAGGTGCTGCTCGGCGTCTCCAGGGTGGTGCCGCAGGAAGCCGACACCTGGTTCACCGACTTCAGCTCCACCCTCGCGCAGAACGGCCTGCCGCAGGTCTTCGGGCCCTTCGGGTCCGAGCCGATCACCTCGGTGCCCCCTCCCGACCCGAACCTCGTGCACAGCGCCGTCGTCACCGACGCCCGCCGCAGCATCGTCAAGATCGTCGGCACGGCGTCGGGCTGCGGGAAGGTCCTCGAAGGGTCCGGCTTCGTCTTCGCCAAGGACCGCGTGATGACCAACGCGCACGTCGTCGGCGGCGTCTCCGAGCCCACCGTGCAGATCGGCGGCAAGGGCCGCCTGTACGACGCCCGCGTGGTCCTCTACGACTGGCAGCGCGACATCGCCGTCCTGGACGTGCCGCGCCTGAACGCGCCGGCGCTCACGTTCACCAGCGGCGACGTACAGTCCCGCGACGACGCCATCGTGGCCGGTTTCCCGGAGAACGGCGCCTTCGACGTACGCGCCGCCCGCGTCCGCGGCCGTATCGAGGCCAACGGCCCGGACATCTACCACCGCGGCACCGTCCACCGCGACGTCTACTCGCTGTACGCGACCGTCCGCCAGGGCAACTCCGGCGGCCCGCTGCTCACCACGAACGGGCAGGTGGCGGGCGTCGTCTTCGCCAAGTCACTCGACGACTCGAACACCGGTTACGCGCTCACCGCCGACGAGATCCGCCCGGACATCGCGGCGGGCAGGGCGGCGAGCCAGCAGGTCGACACGGAGAACTGCGCGCTGTGAGGTGACCGACGGCCGGCCCGGCGTACCTGTCGGCCGGGCCGTCCGTCGGCCGGGCGGTCACTGCGCCCTGGCGTGCCGCAGCCGGGCGCCGACCCAGCGGGCCCGGCGCCGCAGGATGCGCGGGATTCCGATCTGGGGCTCCCCCGGCGGGAGCACGGCCAAGGGCGCCCCGCTGTTGACGGAGACGGAAGTGTTACGGCGATTGCGTGATACGTCACGGTAGTCGTGCGTCCAACCCATACGAAGCTAAGTGCCCGCAGCCCTTGGTCGGTAATCGCCCTTCGGTCGCCCGGTTGGCGTATGCGTCCGGCATTTTGCGGATCATATGACCGACACGCGGACGCCTGATGCGTACGGGGCGGGCGCGCTGGCAGAGGGACACCTGATGGCGGGTCAGAGCCTCGCTGAGGGTGAGTCAGTTACGGCGCGAGGCCGTGCGGAGGCGGCGGCTTGGGCCCGTCGGGAGCGTACGGCTCAGCGGTCCGGCTCCGGGTCCTTCAGCCAGTTGATCAGCTCGGTCGAGAACGCGGCCGGGTCCTCCTCGTGCGGGAAGTGCCCCAGGCCGTCGAAGAGCCGCCAGCGGTACGGCGCCTCGACGTACTCCCCGCTGCCCGCCGCGCTGCGGCTGCGGATCGCCGGGTCGAGCGAGCCGTGCAGGTGCAGCGTCGGCACCCGGACCGGCCGCTTCATCCGCCGGTTGAACTGGATGCCGTCGGGCCGCGCCATCGACCGCACCATCCAGCGGTACGGCTCGACCGCGCAATGCGCCGTCGAGGGGATCTGCATCGCGCGCCGATAGACGTCCACGGCCTCGTCGTCCGGCAGCCGCGGCCCCGACCACTGGTGGATCAGCCGGCCGACCAACTCCGCGTGGTCCGCCACCAGGTGACGCTCCGGCAGCCAGGGCGACTGAAAGCCCCAGATGTAGGCGCCCGACTTGCTGTGCCGCAGATCGGTCAGCATCGCGTTGCGCCAGCGGCGCGGGTGCGGCATCGACTCGACCGCGAGGCGGCGTACGAGCTTGGGCCGCATCGTCGCGGCCGTCCACGCCAGGTAGCCGCCGAGGTCGTGGCCGACCAGCGCGGCGTCCGGCTCGCCCAGCGACCGGATCACCCCGGTGACGTCGAGCGCGAGGTTGCCCGCGTCGTAACCGCGCGGCGTACGGTCGCTGCCGCCCACCCCGCGCAGGTCCATCGCCACCGCGCGGAAACCGGCCTCGGCGAGTGCGGGCAGTTGGTGCCGCCAGGTCCACCAGAACTGCGGGAAGCCATGCAGCAGGAGGACGAGCGGGCCGTCGCCCATCTCGGCGATGTGGAAGCGGGCGCCGTTCGCGGCCACGTCACGGTGGGTCCACGGCCCTTCGAGGCGGGGGACGGAACCGCCGCCGCCCGCACCTGACGGCCCGGTTCCCGGCCCGTTCCCCGAGCCGTTCCGCGACTCTTCTCCCGAACCGCTTCCGCTGTCGTTTCCCGTGGCACTGCCCGACCTGCCGACGACCCTCATGGTGGAGAGAGTGTCACATCTTCAGGTCGGGTGCTCTGGTCGAACCGGCCATCGAATCCGGCCCGGCGCCGGACACCGAATCCCGGACGCCGCCGCGTCCCGCGTCCCTGTCCGCGCGGGGCAGCGCGGGCTTGGCGGCGGCCTTGTCCAGACTCGTGGCCGTGTCCTGCGGACGCGGGTGCGGCTTCGCGTTCTTCATCACCGCGGCGGTCTGCTTGGCCGACTCGATGGAGCGCTCCGGCTTCTTCACCTTCTTGAACCGGCCGTACGCGATCAGGCCGAGGAGCGCGGCGATCAGCACGTACGCCCCGGCGACGATCAGGAACGACCACCCCAGGGTGATCCCGAGCGCGTGGATGCCGTACGCGGCGGCCATGCTGAACATCGGCATGGCGAAGAAGGCCAGGGTCAGGGCGACACCGATCGCGCCGCTGCCGAACAGCGCCCGCTTCACGTCCTGCCGCAGTTCCACCTTGACGAGGGCGATCTCGTCGTGCACCAGGGCGGAGACATCCGCCGTGGCGGAGGCGAACAACTGGCCGAGGCTGCGCCCGTCGTCGTCGTGGGCTGCGCTCATTGCGTCCTCCGTCGTCAAATCGTTGTCGTTCCGTCAGATCATGCCTCAGCCGGAGTCATCTCCGCCGTCGCCCCCGGCCAGACGGGCGAGCCTGCGGTGTTCCGCGGCCTTCCGTTCCAGGATCTCGGCCATCCGCAGGTGGTAGGCGGGCTGGTCCTGCTCGTACACGTCGGGGACCCCGTCGCCGTCCTCGTCGCGCTCCTCCTCGTCGCACAAGGCGCGGTATTTGTTGTTCCGCAGCTTCAGCAGAATCGTCGCCAGCACCGCGGAGAGCAGCGAGCCGACCAGGACGGCGGCCTTCGCCTCGTCGGCGAGCAGCGCGTCGTCCTTGAAGGCGAGTTCGCCGATCAGCAGGGAGACTGTGAAGCCGATCCCGGCGAGCGAGGCGACCGCCAGGACGTCGGGCCATTTGAGGTCGGCGTTGAGCCGCGCCCGGGTGAAGCGGGCCGCCAGCCAGGTGCCGCCGAACACGCCGACGATCTTTCCGGCCACCAGTCCGATCAGCACACCGAGCGTCTCGGGCTTGGTGAACACATCGCGCAGCGAGCCGCCCGAGACCGCGACCCCGGCCGAGAACAGGGCGAACAGCGGTACGGCAAGGCCCGCCGAGATCGGCCGCACCAGGTGCTCGATGTGCTCGCCGGGAGATTCGCGCTCACCCTCGCGCCTGGTGCAGCGCAGCATCAGGCCCATGGCGACGCCCGCGATGGTGGCGTGCACGCCGCTGTTGTACATCAGGCCCCAGATGACCAGCGCCAGCGGCACGTACACGTACCAGCCGCGTACTCCCGAGCGCAGCAGCAGCCAGAAGACGACCAGCCCGGCCGCCGCTCCGCCGAGCGCGGCGTAGTTGATCGAGGAGGTGAAGAAGACGGCGATGATCAGGATGGCGAAGAGGTCGTCGACGACGGCGAGGGTGAGCAGGAAGGCGCGCAGCGCGGCGGGCAGGGCGGTGCCGATGACGGCGAGGACCGCGAGCGCGAAGGCGATGTCGGTGGCGGTGGGGACGGCCCAGCCCTTGAGGGAGCCGCCGCCGGTGGCGCTGACGACGGTGTAGAAGATCGCGGGGACCGCCATGCCGCACACGGCCGCGATCACCGGGAGCGCGGCGGCCGAGGGGGTGCGCAGCTCGCCCGCGACCAGTTCGCGCTTCAGCTCGATGCCCGCCACGAAGAAGAAGACGGCGAGCAGGCCGTCCGCCGCCCAGTGCGCGACGGACAGGTCGAGGCCGAGCGTGGAGACGCCGAAGTGGAAGTGGCTGACGCTCTCGTAGCTGTGGTGCAGGGTGTTCGCCCAGACCAGCGCCACCACGGCGGCCACCAGGAGCAGGACTCCGCCGACGGTCTCCGCGCGCAGCGCGTCCAGGACGAAGGTGCGTTCCGGGAGCGGCAGCCGTCCGAGGACGGTGTCGGCGCGACGGCGCGGTTGCTCAGTCACGCGGGTACTCGGTCATGGGGGCGGCCTCCTGGGCGGGTGCGGCTGGCTGCGGACACAGGTGTCCCGTGTGCCGACCAGACTTCCCGGCGCGCCCTTAAGTTTTGTCGCGATCCTGCCGCGATGTGGTGTCAGCCTAACCCGAACGTGTGAGGGGCGTCCCGGTGGTTGCCGGGGCGCCCCTCACGGGTGTGGTCGCGCGGGTGTGGCCGCGCCGGGTGTGCTGGGGCCGGGGGTGTCAGTCCTCGCTGGGCGCGCTCGGCAGCTTGCTCTGGATGAGGTCCATCACCGTGGAGTCGGTGAGGGTGGTGACGTCGCCCAGCTCGCGGTTCTCCGCGACGTCGCGCAGCAGGCGGCGCATGATCTTGCCGGAGCGGGTCTTGGGCAGCTCGTTGACGATGAGGATCCGCTTGGGCTTGGCGATCGGGCCGAGCGCCTTGCCGACGTGGTCGCGCAGCGCGCCCGCGAGGTCCGCGCTGTCCTCCGCGGTGCCGCGCAGGATGACGAACGCCACGATGGCCTGCCCGGTGGTGGCGTCGGCGGCGCCGACGACGGCGGACTCGGCGACCTTCGGGTGCGAGACCAGCGCCGACTCGACCTCGGTGGTGGAGATGTTGTGGCCCGAGACGAGCATGACGTCGTCGACCCGGCCGAGCAGCCAGATGTCGCCGTCCTCGTCCTTCTTGGCGCCGTCGCCCGCGAAGTAGCGGCCGGGGAAACGGGACCAGTAGGTGTCGATGTAGCGCTGGTCGTCGCCCCAGATGGTGCGGAGCATCGACGGCCACGGCTCGGTGAGGACCAGGTAGCCGCCGGAGCCGTCCGGCACCTCGTTGGCCTCGTCGTCCACCACGGTCGCCGCGATGCCGGGCAGCGCGCGCTGCGCGGAGCCGGGCTTGGTCTCGGTGACGCCGGGCAGCGGGGAGATCATCATGGCGCCGGTCTCGGTCTGCCACCAGGTGTCCACGATCGGGGTCCTGCCGCCGCCGATGTGCTCGCGGTACCAGACCCACGCCTCGGGGTTGATCGGCTCGCCGACGCTGCCCAGCACGCGCAGGCTCGTCAGGTCGAACTTCGCGGGGATGTCGTCGCCCCACTTCATGAACGTACGGATCGCGGTGGGCGCGGTGTAGAGCAGCGTGACGCCGTACTTCTGCACGATCTCCCAGAACCGGCCCTGGTGCGGGGTGTCCGGCGTGCCCTCGTAGATCACCTGGGTGGCGCCGTTGGAGAGCGGGCCGTAGACGATGTACGAGTGACCGGTGACCCAGCCGATGTCGGCGGTGCACCAGTAGACGTCGGTCTCCGGCTTGAGGTCGAAGACCGCGTGGTGGGTGTAGCTGGCCTGGGTGAGGTAGCCGCCCGAGGTGTGCAGGATGCCCTTGGGCTTACCGGTGGTGCCGGAGGTGTAGAGGATGAACAGCGGGTGCTCGGCGTCGAAGGGCTGCGCGGTGTGCTCCGCGGACTGGCGCGCGGTGATCTCGTGCCACCACACGTCCCGGCCCTCGGTCCACTCCACGTCCTGGCCGGTGCGGCGCACCACCAGGACGTTGGTGACCTGCGGGGAGCGGGAGACGGCGTCGTCGATGGCGGGCTTGAGCGCGGACGGCTTGCCGCGCCGGTAGCCGCCGTCGGAGGTGATGACGAGCTTGGCGTCGGCGTCGGCGATCCGGGACGCGACGGCGTCGGCGGAGAAGCCGCCGAAGACCACCGAGTGCGCGGCGCCGATCCGGGCGCAGGCCAGCATCGCGATGACGGCCTCGGGGATCATCGGCAGGTAGACCGCGACCCGGTCGCCCTTCTCGACGCCCAGCTCGGTCAGCGCGTTGGCGGCGCGGGAGACCTCGTCCTTCAGCTCCGCGTAGGTGATGCTGCGGCTGTCACCGGGCTCGCCCTCGAAGTGGATGGCGACCCGGTCGCCGTTCCCGGCTTCCACATGGCGGTCGACGCAGTTGTACGCGACATTCAGCTCACCGTCGGCGAACCACTTCGCGAACGGCGGGTTCGACCAGTCCAGGGTCTGCGTGGGCTCGGTGGCCCAGGTCAGACGGCGGGCCTGCTCGGCCCAGAACCCCAGCCGGTCGGCCGCCGCCTGCTCGTACGCGTCCGCCGTGACGTTGGCGGACGCCGCCAGTTCGGCCGGGGGAGCGAACCGCCGCTCCTCCTTCAGCAGGTTGGCCAGGCTCTCGTTGCTGCTCACGCCAGCTCCTTGTCAGGGTGTCCCACATGTCCCAGCACTACCTCACCAGTCCTGGGCCACCCTGACAATAGCTACCCGAAAAATGGTTTAGACCTTTGCGGCCTCCCGGGCGGTGTCCGGTGCGGCGTCGGGCCCCACCGCCGCGAACACACTCGTCGAACCGTCCAGGATGTACGCCTGCGCCTCCGCGACATGGAAGTACATGCCGTGCAGTTGGAGCGTGCCCTCGCTGACCCGACGCGCCACGCAGGGGTGCGCCATCAGGTGTTCGAGCTGCTGCATCACATTGACCAGGCTCAGCCTTTCGAGGTCGTCGGCGACCGGCCGGTCCGCCAGCGCCACCTCGCCGCGGCCGAGTCTGCCGATCCGGTTGAGCCGCGCCAGGCTGGGGCGGCCGTGCCGCAGCCACCGGGCCAGCGGGGTCTGCGCGCCCGGCTCGTGGTCGGAGCCCAGCAGTGCCTGCATCGCGCCGCAGCCGGAGTGTCCGCACACCGTGATGCTGGAGACCTGGAGCACGTCCACCGCGTACTCGACGGCGGCGGCCACCGAGTCGCAGGAGGCGTCGGAGCCGGGCGGCGGCATCAGATTGCCCACATTGCGCACCGTGAAGAGGTCACCGGGACCGCTTGAGGTGATCATGCTGGTGACCAGCCGGGAGTCCGCGCAGGTGAGGAAGAGCTGGCCGGGCCGCTGTCCTTCGCGGGCCAGCCGCGCCAGCTCCTCGCGGACCAGCGGCGCGGTGTTGCGCTGGAAGGCGCTGACGCCGCCGAGCAGTTGACCGCCGCTGGTGGCGGGCACGGTGCCGGAGCGGGTGCAGTGGTGGTTGCGCCACGGCGTCCAGGGGCGGCAGGCGTGAGCGCTCACCGGTTCGCTGACGGTCCGTCCGACCGCGTCGCCGAGCGCCGCGTGTCCGCCGCGCGAACGGTGCCTGGCGCACCAGGCGTTCAGCGCCTCGTAGGCCGCGTGGTCCATGAAGGAGCCGTCCAGCTCCACCACCGCGTTGGCCCCGTCGGGGACCTGGGCGAAGGCCCGGGTCAGCCGGGGCACCGCCAGGAACGTCAACTGGCCGGTGACCCGCACCCGGTGGCACTCCGGCTCCTCGGTGACGGTGATCCGCGTGTGCGTCAGGCGGCGCAGCGACAGGCACAGCGCGACCACGATCCCCACGATCACGCCCTGGAGCACACCGAACAGCACCACGGAGCCGAGCGTGGCCGCGTACACCGGGAATTCGCGGTGCCGCTGGACGTGTCTGATGTGCGCGAAGCTCACCATGCGGACGCCGACCAGCATCACCAGGGCGGCGAGCGCGGCCAGCGGGATCAGCTCCAGCGCCCAGGAGGCGAGCCCGGCGCAGAGCAGCACCCACACGCCGTGCATCACGGTGGCGCGGCGCGTCACGGCGCCCGCTTCGACATTGGCCGAGCCGCGGATCGCGCCGCCGGCCACCGGCAGGCCGCCGAGCAGGCCCGACACCATGTTGGCCGCGCCCTGGCCGAGCAGTTCGCGGTCGAGCTTGGCCGGCGGGGCGTGCGGTCCCGGACGCCGGCCCTGGAGGGTGTCGATGGCGACCGCGGACAGCAGCGACTCCATGCTCGCGACCAGGGTGACGGTGAGCACGGCGGCGACCACCCCGAGGACCGGCCCCGAGGGCAGGGTGGGCAGCACGGGCGCGCTCCACGCGGGCAGATTCACCCGCGGCAGCGACAGCCCCGCGCTTACGGCGGTGGCCAGGACGACCGCGGCCAGCGGCGCGGGGATCGCGCCGAGCAGCCGTCCCGCCCTGCCTCTCAGCCGCCGCCAGCCGAGCAGCACGGCCACGGTGATCGCGCCGATGGCGGGTGTGGCCGGGTTGGTGACCGCCAACTGGCCGGGCAGCGCGGTGATGTTGTCGAGGGCGGAGCTCTGCGGGCTGCCGCCGAGGACCACATGGAGCTGGCCGAGGGCGATGACCGTACCGATGCCCGCGAGCATGCCGTGGACGATGGCGGGACTGACCGCGAGCGCGGATCTGGCCACCCGCGCCATGCCGAGCACGAGCTGCGCGAGACCGGCGAGCACGGTGATGGCGCAGGTGCTGCGCCATCCGTAGCGGTGGACGAGATCGGCGGTGACCACGACCAGGCTGGTCGCGGCGCCGCTGACCTGGAGGGGCGCCCCGCCGAGCAGCCCGGCGACGATGCCGCCGACGACCGCGGCGACGAGGCCGGACTGGAGAGGCGCCCCGGTCGCCAGCGCGAGGCCGAGCGACAGCGGGACGGCGATCAGGAAGACCGTGATCGAAGCGGACAGATCGGACCGGTGGATTCTCTGCATAATTCCCGTCTCCTTCGGTGGGCGGCGGGACGTGATTGCGGAGCGTTATCGCTCGCTACTCTCAAGCGTCAGTAAATGGAGAGTAATCGACTGACTGCGGAGAGTGAAGTCCAGAGGTCTGATCGGGGCTTTATTTACTGCTATCGAGTGAATTGGCAGATAAACGGCCAGGTCGTTGCGGTCACGACAAGGTCGCATGTCACTTTTTGGGCAAATCCCTTTTTCTGTGATGTGAGGTACGAATGCACTCCCTGCGCAAGGCACCGGCGCTACTCGCCGTAGCCGCGCTGGCCGCGGGCGCGGTCGCGTGCTCCGCCGCCGGCGGCTCGGGCTCCGGCACCGGATCAGCCGCTGGGTCCGGCCCCGGCGCCGCCCCGGCCGTCGGCCGCGCCGAGCCCGGCAACGCGGGCACCCGCCCCGAAGCCGCGGCGCCCCACGCCGTCCGGCTCATCGGCGACGGCTCGACCGCCGACACCGGCCCGCAGCCCCATCAGCCGGTCTTCGCGCGCCTCAAGCCGGGGGAGCGACCGCCGCAGCTCGTCGTGTTCTCCTGGGACGGCGCGGGCGAGGACAGTCAGAAGCTCTTCTCGCACTTCCGCGAGGTCGGCGAGCGCTACAACGCGGCGATGACGTACTTCCTCAGCGGCGTCTACCTGCTGCCCGGCGACCACAAGGACGTCTACGCCCCGCCCAAGCACCCGCGCGGCGCCTCCGACATCGGCTTCAACGACCGCCAGGGCATCACCGACACCCTGCGCGAACTGCGCCTCGCCTGGCAGAACGGCAGCGAGATCGGCACCCACTTCAACGGCCACTTCTGCGGTCCCAACGGCGGCGTCGGCACCTGGTCGAGCGACGAGTGGTCCAGCGAGATCCAGCAGGCCGAGGGCTTCGTGAAGAACTGGAAGACCAACTCCGGCCTCACCAAGCTCGACCCGCTGCCCTTCGACTACAGCAAGGAACTGGTCGGCGGGCGCGCCCCGTGCCTGGAGGGCCAGCACAATCTCATCCCGGCCGCCAAGGCCGCGGGCTTCCGCTACGACGCCAGCTCGATCGGCGGCCGGCAGACCTGGCCCTCCAAGATCGACGGCGTCTGGGACTTCCCGCTCCAGGACATCCCGGTGCCGGGACGCGCCTTCGAGACGCTCTCCATGGACTACAACTTCCTCGCCAACCAGTCGGGCACCGTGCACGGCGACCCCGCCAAGCAGGCCGCCTGGGGCAAGCAGATGCACGACGGACTGGCCGCCGCCTTCGAGCGCGCCTACAACGGCAACCGCGCCCCGCTCTTCATCGGCGACCACTTCGAGTCCTGGAACGGCGGCGTCTACATGAAGGCCGTCGAGGACACCGTCAAGGAGGTCTGCGGCAAGGAAGGCGTGCGCTGCGTCAGCTTCAAGCAGGTCGCGGACTGGATGGACGCGCAGGACCCTGCGGTGCTCGCGCGGCTGCGGACGCTGGACGTCGGCCAGGCGCCCAAGGACGGCTGGAACACCTTCATGGGCGGAGCGCCCGCCGCCGCGACGGCGGGCGGTCCCGAGCGGATCAGGCCGGCTGTGCGCTAGCGGCCGCAGCGGGGCGGGGCAACTGCTCGTGCTGTTCCCGTTCCCGTTCGCCGAGTACGAAGTCGGGGTCGACCTGCGCCGCCAGGTCGGCGCCCGTCTTCGCGTTTCCCCAGCTCTCCGCGTTCTTGAGGTGGAAGTGCACCATCTGCTGGGTGTAGCGCGCCCAGTCCCTGCGCTCATACGTGGCGTCCGCCCGTTCGTGCAGCGTGCGCAGCGCGCGGCGGTTGTCCTCCTCCAGCCGCGCGAACCGCGGCGGCCTGCCCTTCTCCATCGCGCGCACCCAGTCCGAGTGCCCGACGGTGACCAGCAGGTCGTCGCCGACCTCGGCGCGCAGGAAGGCCAGGTCGTCCGCGTCCCGCACCTTGTTGCCGACGACCGCGAGATCCACGCCGAAGTCGCGGGCGTACTCCTTGTACTGGCGGTAGACGGCCACACCCTTGCGGGTCGGCTCGGCGACCAGGAACGTCATGTCGAAGCGGGTGAACATACCGGAGGCGAAGGAGTCGCTGCCCGCCGTCATGTCCACGACCAGGTATTCGTCGCGGCCGTCCACCAGGTGGTTCAGGCAGAGTTCGACCGCGCCGACCTTGGAGTGGTAGCAGGCGACGCCGAGATCGGACTCGTTGAAGGGGCCGGTGACCATCAGCCGCGCGGTGTCGCCCCCGGTGTTCCCGGCGCTCTCTGAGTCCCCGTCGTCTCCGTGGCCTCGGTCCAGGTGCACGGTGCGCGCGCAGGCCGCGTAGACGGGGTTGTCCTCGACCAGCCGCAGCAACCGGGATCCGTGGCCGGGCGGGGTGGTCTTGATCATGGTCTCGGCGGAGGCGATCCGGGGGTTGGCGCCGCGCAGGTATTCCTTGATCTCCGGCAGGTGCGCGCCGAGCGCGGGCAGCGCGGCGGCGTCGTCCTCCACCAGCCCGAGCGCCGGGCCGAGGTGCTGGTTGATGTCCGCGTCGATCGCGACGACCGGTACGCGGGAGGCGGCGAGATGGCGGATGAAGAGGGAGGACAGCGTGGTCTTGCCGCTGCCGCCCTTCCCGACGAAAGCGATCTTCATGTTCGCCAAGAGTAGCGGCACGGATACGGATCGTGAGCGTTTGGAGTGGGGAAGGCCACTCTTTCGGGGTCGTTCCGCGGGTTGGGGGGTGGCTAGGGTCGGAACCATGGCTACGAACGCTGATCCCGCTCCCGCCGCCGGTCGGACGGACCCGATGGCTGTCCTCGGCGCGCTGCCGGGTGTACCCGAATCGGTGGACGCCGTACGGCAGGCGGTGGACAAGGTCTACGGGCACCGGGTGATGCGGCGCCGCTCCACCGAGGTCACATCGGAGGCGGCGCTGCGCGGTGCCCGCGGGTCCGCGGCGCTGGCCGGCGCCGACTGGCCGCTGGAGGAGGTGCGCAGGCGCAGCGACTTCTCGGCCGACGAGCAGGCGCGTACGGTCGGCGCGGCGCTGCGGCTGACCGCCGAGGCCGGTCAACTGCTCAGTGTCTGGCGGCAGTCGCCCGTGCAGGCGCTCGCCCGGCTGCACCTGGTGGCGGCGGGCGGAGTGGCGGACGAGCCGACGGTCGGCCGCCCGCGGCGGGCGGGGGAGCCGGTGGACGAGCCGCTGGTCGAGATCGCCGAGATCCCGCTGCCCGACCCCGCCGAGGTCGCCGCCCGGCTGGACGGTCTGACCGGCCTGCTGCGGGCGGGCACCGACGCGCCCGCCCTGGTCGTCGGCGCGGTCGTGCACGGCGAATTGCTGTGCCTGCGGCCCTTCGGCTCCTTCAACGGGCCGGTCGCGCGGGCCGCCGAGCGGATCGTGCTGGTCGGCAGCGGTCTCGACCCGAAGTCGATCTGTCCGGCCGAGGTCGGTCACGCGGAGTTGGGCCGGGCCGGTTATCTCAAGGCGCTGGAGGGATACGCGTCCGGTACTCCGGAAGGCATGGTCCAGTGGATCAGCCATTGCGGGCGGGCACTGGAACTCGGGGTCCGCGAAAGTGTCGCGGTGTGCGAAGCGCTTCAGCGGGGCGCCGCCTGAGCGGTCGACCGCCGGATGTGTGGTGGCTGAAAAGAGATGCGGCGGCACCTTGAGGTGCCGCCGCTGCCATGTCCGTCAAGTTACCAGTGCGTGCACGGTAATTGCCGATCAGGCCGGGATCTTCGCCCGTCACCTGGTGCGGCTGGCCCGATAAGCGGGTCGGCTCCGCGTGGGTGCCTGACTTCCATGCTCGGTCCGTGGGGCCTGGTGCTGTGAACTGCGGTCTTCCTCTCGGAACTCCGTGGTCTCGCGGGCCGCTACGTCCTTTGTACCGCCGTGGGAGGCGCAGGGGAACCCCTCGCCCGACTTCTTTACTTTTGGGATCAATCAGGACATAAGGGCGGGCCGACGGCGTCGGGACGCCAGCCACACCAGCCCGGCCGTCGCGGCCGCCGCCCCCACGGCCGCCGCCGCGAGCACCGGCCGGGGCGGCATCGACAGCGACGGAATCCGCTGCCTCAGCCGCACGGGACGGCTGAAAGTCAGCACTGGCCAGTCACGTGAGACGGCCTCCTTGCGCAGCGCCCGGTCGGGATTGACCGCGTACGGATGACCGACCGACTCCAGCATCGGGATGTCGGTCACCGAATCGCTGTACGCGAAGGACCGCTCCAGGTCGTAGCCCTCCGACTTCGCCAGCTCGGCGATGGCGTCCGCTTTTGCGGGACCGTAGACGTAGTGCTCGATCTCCCCGTTGTACGCGCCGTCCTCCACGACCATCCGTGTGGCTACGACATGGTCGGCACCCAGCATCGCGCCGATCGGCTGGACCACCTCGGAGCCGGAGGCGCTGACGATCACCACGTCGCGGCCCGCGGCGTGGTGCTCCTCGATCAGCGAGGCCGCCTCGTCGTAGATGATCGGGTCGATCAGGTCATGCAGCGTCTCCGCCACGATCTCGCGCACCTGCTGGACATTCCAGCCCCGGCACAGCTCGGAGAGGTATTTGCGCATACCTTCCATCTGGTCGTGATCCGCGCCACCGACCAAGTACACGAACTGGGCATATGCGGTACGCAATACCGCACGTCTGTTGATGAGACCGCCCTGGTAGAAGGAGCGCCCGAAGGCGAGCGTGCTGGACTTGGCGATCACGGTCTTGTCGAGATCGAAGAACGCCGCGGTGCGCGGTGGCAGGTGGTTTTCCACGTGACGAGCATAGGCAACCACCATTCGGCGTAAGCTCGGGCGTGTGGGTTTGCCTGAGAAGGGCTTCGGGTACACCATGGAAGTCACGGATCGTTCGCGACCGTGCTAACCCGGTCTGGCTCCTCCCCCCCCGAGTCGGACCGTGGGGACGACCCCCGCTCTCCCCCCCGGCGGGGGTCGTCGCATGTCCGGATGCCTTTTCCCGGTTCTCGCGACGTCCTTCCACTCGCATCCTCATGTCGTTCCCCCTCGCGTGCGGCACGGCTGTGATGCGTACGACGTGTGACGGTCCGTAATCGTTGCCAGGCGTCGGCGAACTCACCCGTGAGAGTGGCGGAGTTATCCACAATCGCTGAGTTGTCCACAGATTCCGACCAAGATCATCTCAATTCTCCTGTCTGCCCCAACCTGATCCCAGGCGATGCACACCGGTGCTCGCGTCAGAAGCGACGGGGGACAGGAAATGACGGGATCGACGACACCCGACCAGCGGCCGACCGCCATCGAAGGGCCGGCCGGCCCGCTGATTGTCACCGAGGACGAAACGCTCCTCGACGACCTGCTGCGGCTGTGCGCCGCGGCCGGTACCGAACCGGAGGTGGTCTTCACCGCGCCCCCGCGCGCGACGAGTTGGGACACCGCGCCCCTCGTCCTGGTCGGCGCCGAGGCCACCTCGCGGGTCCAGGACACCGTCCGCCGCAAGGGAGTTCTGGTCGTCGGGCGTGATCTGCACGACCACGACGTGTGGCGCAGAGCCGTCGCGATCGGCGCCGACCATGTCCTCTTCCTGCCCGACGCCGAGACCTGGCTGGTCGACCGCATCGCCGACATCGCCGAAGGCGTGAGCGAACCCGCCCTGACCGTAGGGGTGGTGGGCGGCCGGGGCGGCGCGGGCGCCAGCACGTTGGCCTGCGCGCTCGCCGTCACCGCGGCCGGTACGGGCAGGCGCACCATGCTCATCGACGGCGATCCGCTCGGCGGCGGCCTCGACATCCTGCTCGGCGCCGAGCGCGTCGGCGGCCTGCGCTGGCCCGACCTCGCCGACTCACGGGGCCGCGTCAACAGCGGGGCACTGGAGGAATCCCTGCCCAGGCTCGACGCGTTGAGCGTCCTGAGCTGGGACCGCGGCGATTCCGTGCTCATCCCGCCCCAGGCCATGCGGTCCGTGCTCGGCGCGGCCCGCCGCCGCGGCGGAGTCGTCGTGGTCGACCTGCCACGGCGCGTGGACGACGCGGTCGCCGAGACCCTCGCGCAGATCGACGTCGGACTCCTCGTCGTACCCGCAGAGTTGCGGGCGGTCGCCGCGGCCACCCGCGTCGCCGCGGCGGTCGGCATGGTCCTCAAGGACCTGCGCGTCGTCGCCCGCGGCCCCTTCGACTCTGGCCTCACCGACGACGAGATCGCCCGTCTCGTCGGCCTGCCGCTGGCGGGCCAACTCCCTCCGGAACCAGGCTTGTCGGACGCCCTGTCCGGCAGCGGACCACCGGGCTCCGCGAGCCGCGGCCCGCTCGCCCGCTTCTGCGCCGCCTTCCTCGCCCAGGCCCAGCCCAGTGGCGGGAGCGTGACGGTATGAACGCCGAACTCCTCGACGCCGTACGGCTGCACCTGGCGGAACACGGCGGCGAACCCACCCCGGCACGCGTGGCCGCGGCACTGCGCGCCCGTGGACGCCTGCTCGGCGACAGCGAAGTCCTCGACGTGGTCGCGGCACTGCGTTCCGAACTCGTCGGCGTGGGCCCGCTGGAGCCGCTGCTCGCCGACCCCGCCGTCACCGACATCCTCGTCAACGCACCCGACCAGGTGTGGATCGACCGCGGCAGCGGTCTCGAACGCGCCGCCGTCCGCTTCACCGACACCACGGCCGTGCGCAGGCTCGCCCAGCGCCTCGCGACCACCGCCGGCCGCCGCCTGGACGACGCCCACCCGTGGGTCGACGCCCGACTGCCCGACGGCACCCGGCTGCACGCCGTCCTGCCGCCGGTCGTGGTCGGCTCGCCGTGCCTGTCGCTGCGCGTGGTGCGGGCCCGCGCCTTCACCCTCGCCGAACTCGGCGCGGCCGGAACGCTCGACACCGAGACCGCCCGGCTGCTGCGCGCGGTCCTCGACGCCCGGCTGTCGTTCATGATCAGCGGCGGCACCGGGTCGGGCAAGACCACACTCCTGAGCTGCCTGCTCGGCCTCGTCGACCCCGCGGCCCGCATCGTCCTGGCCGAGGACTCCGCCGAGTTGCGCCCCGACCACCCGCACGTCGTCCGCCTGGAGACCCGCCCCGCCAACCAGGAGGGCGCGGGACACGTCACCCTGCGGGACCTCGTCCGCCAGGCGCTGCGCATGCGCCCCGACCGGCTCGTGGTCGGCGAGGTCCGCGGCGCCGAGGTCACCGACCTGCTGAGCGCGCTGAACACCGGCCACGAAGGCGGCTGCGGCACCGTCCACGCCAACGCCGCCGCCGACGTCCCGGCCCGCCTCGAAGCCCTCGGCTCCACCGCGGGCCTCGACCGGGCCGCCCTGCACAGCCAGTTGGCCGCCGCACTCGCCGTCGTCATCCACCTCGTCCGCGACAACTCCGGCCTGCGCCGCCTCGCCGAGATCCACGTACTCAAGCGCGGCTCCGACGGCCTGGTCGCCACCGTGCCCGCCCTGCTCCGCGACGCCCGCGGCCACCACGAACGCGGCCCCGGCTGGGACCGGTTGGCGGCACTGTGCTCGGCGGGTGCGTCATGAGCGCCCTGCTTTCTCAACCTGATGTCGTGCGGGCTGCCGCCCGGCGTGGTGTTTCTGTTGCTCGCGGGGCTTCGCTGGCGCGCCTCGAATCCTCCTGGCCTGGGCTGCGAGCTGCGGGTCGGGCATCGCTGGGCGGGTGCGTCATGAGCGCCCCGGTCTGTCCACCCTCGGTCATGCGGGCTGCCACCTGGCGTGCTGTTCTGGCGGGGGCGGGGGTTCGCTGGTGCCGCGGTCCGGGCCGTGAGCCGGGGATCGGACATCGCCGGGCAGGTGCGTCATGAGCGCGGCGGCCTTTCAGCCCTCGGTCGTGTGGGCCGCTGCCCTCTGTGCTGCCCTGGCCCTCCTCGTGACGCGCTGCCGCACCTCCGATCCCCGCCGCCGGGCGCGCGATCTGCTCATCGGAGCAGGACCTGAAGAGGCGGGGGAGGGCGAGCGGGGGCCGGTTACCGGCGAGCAGCGGGCGAATCCGCTGGCACGGCTGAGGAAGGCGGGGGAGACGGCTCGCCGCGAGTGGGCGATCCGGCTTGCGCGGTGGCGCGACGGACGGACGGCGGGCCGTCGCCGGGCGTGGGAGCCGCTGCGGATCGCCGCACGGTTCGCCGGTCGGCGCGGCCGGGTCGGGCCCGAGGCGGTGTGCCTGCCGGTGGGCGGTGGGCTGGGGCTGCTGACGGGATCGGTACTGCCGGTGGTCGCGGGCGCCGTGGCGGTGCCGCTGGTGGGGCGGGCGTTGCGACGGCGGGGCGAGCGGGCGGCGGCCGAGCGCCGGGCGGTCGCGGTGAGCGCGCTGTGCGGCACCGTGGCCGGAGACCTCAGGGCCGGACGGCCACCGCACGCGGCGCTGACCGACGCGGTCGAGTCGGCGGGCTGGCCCGCCTCGCCCGACCTCGCCGACGCGGCACGAATGGTGCTGTCGGCGGCCAGATTCGGCGGCGACGTGCCGCACGCGCTGCGGGAGGCGTCCCGGCTCGGCGCGGGGACGCACGGGCTCGCCGCGGTCGCCGCCTGCTGGCAGGTCGCGGTGGACGGCGGTGCCGGACTGGCCGCCGCGCTCGACCGGGTCGCCGCGGCGCTACGGGCGGACGCCGATCAACGCGACGACCTGCGCGCCCAGTTGGCGGGTCCGAGGTCCACGTCGGTGCTGCTCGCGCTGCTGCCGCTGTTCGGCGTCGTGCTCGGCGCGGGCCTGGGCGCCGACCCCTCAAGAGTGCTGCTGCACACCCCGGCGGGACTGCTCTGCCTGGTCACGGGCGGCTGCCTGGAATGGGTGGGGCTCGCGTGGACGGCGCGGATCATCCGCGCGGCGGAGGGCGGACCGACGGCGGCCAGAACTCGGCCCCCCGGTCCTGCGAAGGGCGCTTCGACGGCCGCCGTTTCCGTGAGGGACGGTTCCTCGGGGGGCGGCTCTCCAGCGGCCGGTGGCGCGGTGCTTGAGACCGCGACGGTCGGCCGGGGAAAGGCGGCGACCCCGGCGGGGTCGCGGGACCGGGGGCGGCCGTGACCGCCGGGAGTGTCCACAGCCTGGGGACAGCCCTCGTGGTGCTCGCGTTGGTGGCGGCTGCGGTGGCCGCCGTCGGCGGGGCGCTGGCCGAGGCGCGGAGGGAGAAAGCGGCGACGCGACGGCTGCGCGTGGCGCTGGGGACCGGGCAGTCCCGGAGGTCCCCGCGGCGGGCGCTGCGGCGGCTCAGGGGACCGCTGCGCGACTGGGGTCCGCCGGTCGCGGCCGGGCTGGGGGCCGCGACGTTGATCAGCGGGGTGCTGGGCGGCCTGGTGGGGGTCCTCACGGCCCTCGGGGTCAGGAGATCACTCCGGGGGCGGCAGAACGCCACAGAGAGCTCCGAGGCGGACGAGAAGCCCGATCCGTCGGAACTCCCGCTCTGCGCGGACCTGATGGCCGCCTGCCTCGCCGCCGGGGCGTCACCCGGAGAAGCGGCGGGCGCCGTGGGCCGGTCGTTGGCCGGGCCACTCGGGACCGCGCTGATACGGGTCAGGGCCGAGCTGCGGCTGGGCGGCGACCCGGCGGAGTGCTGGCAGCGGTTCGGACGGCTGCCCGCCGCCCGCGAGATGGGGCGCTGCCTGGCCCGCGCCTCCACGACGGGCAGCGCACCGGTCGCGGAGATGTCCCGGCTGGCCGCGGACTACCGGGCCGCGTACGCCCGTTCGGCGCTCGCCAGGGCCCGGCGGGCCGCGGTGCACGCCACCGCCCCCCTGGGGGTCTGCTTCCTCCCGGCCTTCCTATTGGTCGGCGTCGCCCCCGTGGTGATGGGCCTGGCGGGCACCGTCCTCGGCCGCACGGGCTGACACCCCGCCCCGGACCGCACGGGCTGACACCCCCGCCCCGGACTGCCCGCGCCCGACGCACCACCCGATGCGAACGACTCGAACAGCCATGTCCACACGCACACCCACAGGCACATCCACGACACCAGGAGATCCCGATGACGCATCAGACGATGGACCAGCACCTCGCCCGGACGGCCCAGCCGGCCCTGGCGAACTCGATCAACGCGATCAACTCGAAGAACCCGCCCGGTGCGAGGGCCTCGGCTCCGCCCGCGCTCCGGGTGCCGCCGGTGCCGCGCGCGGTTCGCCTGGCGCGGGCCGAGCGGCGGCGGTGGGTCGCCCGGATGCGGCGGAGGGCGGCGCGGTACAGGGACATGAGCCGTACGGCGGCGGAGGCGGGGATGAGCACGGCCGAGTACGCGGTGGGGACGATCGCGGCGTGCGGGTTCGCGGCGGTGCTCTACAAGATCGTGACGAGCGGGCCGGTGCGCTCGGCGTTGACCGGCGTGATCGTGAAGGCACTCCATGTGCCGTTCTGAGCGGGGCCGCTCGCCGCGCGACCAGGGGTATGTGACGGCGGAGGCCGCCATGGTGATCCCGATGCTGGTGGCGCTCACCGCCGCCCTGATCTGGGGCCTGATGGCGGCCGCGGCGCAGGTGCGGTGCGTGGACGCGGCGCGGGCTGGGGCGCGTGCCGCGGCGCGCTCCGAGGCGCCGGGCGAGGTGCTGCGGGTGGCGCGGGAGGCCGCGCCGTCCGGAGCGCGGGTCGGCGTGGAGCGGTCGGGCGACCTGATCCGGGTCCGCGTCACCGTCCCGGCGCCGCGCTTCCCCGTCACCCTGCGGGCCGAGGCGGTCGCGCTCGCCGAGGACGCCGTGGGCGGGGGTGGGCAGCCGTGAAGGCCCCCGCGCCCCGCGGGGACCGGGGCTCCGCCACCGTGTGGTCACTGGGGCTGATCGCCGTGCTGGGCGCGGTCTTCGCCGCCGTGCTCTTCATGGACGAGGCGGTCATCGCCCGGCACCGGGCGGGCGGCGCCGCGGATCTGGCGGCGCTCGCCGCGGCCGACCACGCGCTGGAGGGCCGTACGCGGGCCTGCGGGCTGGCGGCCGAGGTGGCGGCGGCGCAGGGCGCCCGGCTGGTGAGCTGCGTGGTGGCGGGCGAGATCTCCGACGTCACGGCGGAGGTCGACGGCGCCCGTGTGCGGTCCCGCGCGGGACCGTCACTCGACCCCGGTCCCGACCCCGGCCCGGCCGCCGTCGGCGGCACCGGGCGCGGCCTCAGGACCGGTCTCGGCCCAGGACCCGGCCCCGTCCCCTGCCTCATGACCGGCCTCATGCCCGGCCCCGGCGCCGTCCCCCGCCTCAGGCGCGGCCTCGGGACCGGTCTCGGCCCCGGACCCGGGCCTGTCCCCCGCCTCAGGCGCGGCCCCGGGACCGGTCTCGGCCCCGGACCCGGCCCCCGCCTCAGGACCGGCCCCGGCGCCGTCAGCGGCCCCGGCCCCATCACCGTCCTCGGCGGCGCCCGCCGTCAGCAGGCAGTCCAGGAGGCGGACGGCGGCGGCCTTGTCCAGGGGGTCGTTGCCGTTGCCGCACTTGGGGGACTGGACGCAGGAGGGGCAGCCGAATTCGCATTCGCAGGAGGCGATGGCCTCGCGGGTGGCGGTGAGCCAGGTGCGGGCGGTGTGGAAGGCGCGTTCGGCGAAGCCCGCGCCGCCGGGGTGGCCGTCGTAGACGAAGACGGTGGGCAGGCCGGTGTCGGCGTGCAGGGGTATGGAGACCCCGCCGATGTCCCAGCGGTCGCAGGTCGCGAAGAGCGGGAGGAGACCGATCGCGGCGTGCTCGGCGGCGTGCAGGGCGCCGGGCAGCTCCTCGGGGTGGATCCGGGCGGCGTCCAGCTGCGCGTCCGTGACGGTCCACCACACGGCCCGGGTGCGCAGGGTGCGCGGAGGCAGGTCGAGCTTGGTCTCGCCGAGGATCTCACCGGTGATCAGCTTGCGGCGCAGGAAGGACACCACCTGGTGGGTCACCTCGACGGAGCCGAAGTGGATCCGCGCCTCGCCCCACGGCTCCTCCAGGTCGCCGCTGAGCACCCGGATGTCGGTGGTGTCGCGGGCCATCGTGGAGTAGGACGGGTCGGCGGGTTCGACCAGCGCCACGCCGTCCTCCAGGTCGAGCCGCTTGACCAGGTAGGTGCGGCCCTGGTGGAGGTGGACGGCGCCGTCGTGGACGGCGGTGTGCGCCGAGGAGGCGTCCACCGTGCCCAGCAGCCGTCCGGTCGCCGTCTCCACGACCTGCACGGGACTGCCGCCCTCGCCGCGGATGTCGGTGAGGTCCGCGGCCCGCTCCCGGCGGGTCCAGTACCAGCCGGAGGCGCGCCGGCGCAGCAGCCCGCGCTTCTCCAGCTGCGGCATCAGCGACGCCGCCTCGGGGCCGAACAGGACGAGGTCGTCGTCGGTGAGCGGCAGCTCGGCCGCGGCGGCGCACAGGTGCGGGGCCAGCACGTAGGGATTGTCCGGGTCCAGGACGGTGCTCTCGACGGGCTGCTCGAAGATCGCCTCGGGGTGGTGGACGAGATACGTGTCCAGCGGGTCGTCCCGGCCGACCATGATCGCCAGCGCGCCCTGTCCGGTCCGTCCGGCGCGGCCCGCCTGCTGCCACAGGGAGGCCCGCGTGCCCGGGTAGCCGGCCAGCAGGACCGCGTCGAGGCCGGAGATGTCCACGCCCAGTTCGAGGGCGGAGGTGGAGGCGAGGCCGAGCAGGCGGCCGGAGTGCAGGTCGCGTTCCAGGGCCCGGCGCTCGTCGGCGAGGTAGCCGCCGCGGTAGGCGGCGACCCGCCCGGGAAGCGAGGGGTCGATCTCGGCCAGGCGCTCCTGGGCGATCAGGGCGACCAGTTCCGCGCCGCGCCGGGAGCGGACGAAGGCCACGCTGCGCACGCCCTGGACGACCAGGTCGGTGAGGAGTTCCGCGGTCTCGGCGGTCGCGGTGCGGCGCACGGGAGCGCCGTGCTCGCCGGACAGCTCGGTCAGCGGCGGCTCCCACAGCGCGAAGGCCAGGCCGCCGCGCGGCGACGTGTCCTCGGTCACTTCGGCCACCGGCACCCCGGTGAGCCGGGAGGCGGCCCGCGCCGGGTCCGCGGCCGTCGCGGAGGCGAGCACGAACACCGGCTCGGCCCCGTACCGCGCGCAGACCCGGCGCAGGCGTCGCAGCACCTGGGCGACGTGCGAGCCGAAGACACCGCGGTAGGTGTGGCACTCGTCGATCACCACGTAGCGCAGCTGGCGCAGGAAGGAGGCCCAGCGGGCGTGGCCGGGCAGGATGCCGCGGTGCAGCATGTCGGGGTTGGTGAGCACATAGGTGGCGTACTGCCGGACCCACTCGCGTTCCTCGACGGGGGTGTCGCCGTCGTAGACCGCGGGGCGGATCGCGGTGCCCAGGGGCGCGGCGAGGCGGGTGACGGCGCGGCGCTGGTCGGCGGCCAGGGCCTTGGTGGGGGACAGGTAGAGCGCGGTGGCGCCCCGGCCGTTCGGCGCCTCGGAGCCGTCCAGCAGGGCGCTGAGCACCGGTGCCAGATACGCCAGCGACTTCCCGGAGGCGGTTCCGGTGGCCACCACCACCGACTCGCCGCGCGCCGCGTGGCCCGCGGCCAGCGCCTGGTGCTCCCAGGGACGGTCGATCCCGGCCGCGCGGATCGCGTCCACGACCTCGCTTCTGATCGTGTCGGGCCAGGAGGCATGGCGGCCGACCCGCGGGGGCAGGTGCTCCGTATGGGTGATGCGCGCGGCTCGGTCTGCCCCCCTGGCGAGCCGCTCCAAAGCGGTTCGGGGGGACGGGCGGCCGTGCGCCGACTGCGGAAGATGATCCTGGGCCATCGGCACTCAGTGTGTCACCGGCGTGACGGACAATCGCAGTAAGGCGTCGTGCTCGCCCGCTGCGAAGTGATTGAATGCCATCGCGGCCGTCGATCCGTCCCCTACCTTCTGGTGGGGGCCCCAGGGGGGCGCCGCGTCGATGCAAGGTGCTGGAGGATCCGTGGACCTGTCCCTGTCGACCCGAACCGTCGGCGATCGTACGATCGTCGAAGTCGGCGGCGAGATTGATGTGTACACCGCGCCCAAGCTGCGGGAACAGCTTGTGGAGCTTGTGAACGACGGGAGTTACCACCTGGTCGTGGACATGGAGGGAGTGGACTTCCTCGACTCCACCGGCCTGGGTGTGCTCGTCGGCGGGCTGAAGCGGGTGCGTGCTCATGAAGGATCGCTGCGACTGGTGTGCAACCAGGAGCGCATCCTGAAGATTTTCCGTATCACCGGTCTGACCAAGGTGTTCCCGATTCACACCTCGGTCGACGAGGCTGTCGCGGCGACCGACTGACGATCGCCGTCGAGGGGTACCGGACGGGATCACCGTCCGGGCCCCCGTGATGCCCACCCAAAGGACCGAAGGGGAGGCCATGCCCACCGTAGAACTGCTCTTCAGCGCCCAGCCGGAGCATGTGCGAACAGCACGGCTCGTAGCGGCGGCGGTGGCGCGCCGGGCGGGGGTGGACGAGGCGGTTCTGGACGAAGTACGGCTCGCGGTGGGCGAGGCGTGCAGCCGCGCGGTGGGTCTGCACCGTGGCAACGGTGTGGAAGAACCGGTCCGGGTGATGCTGACCGAGGAGGAGAAGAAGTTCTCCATCGAGGTCGCCGACGAGGTCCCGGGCAACGCCTCGGGCTCCGCGTCCGACGCCGCGGGTGACGAGCTGAGCGACGAGGGCGAGATGGGCCTCGCCGTGATCAGTGGCCTGGTCGACGACGTCGAGGTCACCGAGACCGCCACCGGCGGTGTGATCCGCATGAGCTGGCCGATCGTCCCGCCCGTCTGACCGTAGCCCGTCCCGCCCGTCCGACCGTGGACCGGGGGCCCTCTCGACCGGCGGACCCGCTCGACCGGCGCACTGGCTCGACCGGCGGCCCGGCCAGACCGGCACACCGTTCTGAGCGCGACGCGGCCCCCGGCCGCCCCTCAGATCATCTTTCTCGCCTGATCACAGGCGACACTCACTCCTGTTCACAGGCGAACGCCGCGTTCACGAATATCCTTTTTCGACGCGGCACCCTGTTTTGAAGTGCTGCGGCTCCCTACAATCCGTCCATCTTGCTCAGCTCGCCTGAGCGTTGCGGCTTGTCGAGCCGTGAAGCCGCACGCCCATGCGCCAAACGTCAAGGAGGACGAATGGCGGGGCCACTTACCCCTCACACGCTTGCCGCGACACCGGTACTGACCGACGGAAATCGTCTCCTCGTATGGATCATCGCCGTCGTCGCACTGGGCGCACTCGCGCTCGCCGCGGTGTTGGTACGTCAAGTGCTCGCAGCGGACGAGGGCACCGACAGCATGAAGAAAATCGCGGCTGCCGTGCAGGAAGGCGCCAACGCCTACCTCGCACGGCAGTTCCGTACTCTGGGAATTTTCGCCGTGGTGGCGTTCTTCCTGCTCATGCTGCTGCCCTCGGACACCACTTCGCAGCGGATCGGCCGGTCGATCTTCTTTCTCGTGGGCGCCGTGTTCTCCGCGGTCACCGGATATGTCGGAATGTGGCTGGCGGTCCGCAGCAATGTGCGGGTCGCCGCCGCGGCCAGATCGGCGACACCGGCACCCGGCGAACCCCCGGCCGACCTGACCGACGTGTCGCACCGGGCGATGCGGATCGCGTTCAGGACCGGCGGCGTCGTCGGCATGTTCACCGTGGGCCTCGGCCTGCTCGGCGCGTCCGCCGTCGTCCTGATCTACAAGGCCGACGCGCCCAAGGTGCTCGAAGGATTCGGATTCGGCGCGGCGCTGCTGGCGATGTTCATGCGCGTCGGCGGCGGCATCTTCACCAAGGCGGCCGACGTCGGCGCCGACCTGGTCGGCAAGGTCGAGAAGGGCATCCCCGAGGACGACCCGCGCAACGCCGCGACCATCGCCGACAACGTCGGTGACAACGTCGGCGACTGCGCGGGCATGGCGGCCGACCTCTTCGAGTCGTACGCCGTCACCCTGGTCGCCGCGCTGATCCTCGGCAAGGTGACCTTCGGCGACTCCGGCCTCGCCTTCCCGCTGCTCATCCCGGCGATCGGCGTCCTCACCGCCATGGTCGGCATCTTCGCGGTCTCCCCCCGCCGCAGCGACCGCAGCGGCATGACGGCCATCAACCGCGGCTTCTTCATCTCCGCGGTCATCTCCCTGATCGGCGTCGCCATCGCCGTCTACACCTACCTGCCGTCCTCCTACGCCGACCTCAAGGGCGTCGACAGCGACATCTCCGGCCACGCAGGTGACCCGCGCACCCTGGCGATGGTCGCCGTCGCCATCGGCATCGTGCTGGCCGCGGTGATCCAGCAGCTCACCGGCTACTTCACCGAGACCACCAGGCGCCCGGTCCGCGACATCGGCAAGACCTCGCTGACCGGCCCCGCCACCGTCATCCTGTCCGGGATCTCACTCGGACTGGAGTCCGCGGTCTACTCGGCGGTGCTGATCGGCCTGTCCGTCTACGGCGCCTTCCTGCTCGGCGGGACCTCCGTCTGGCTCGCGCTGTTCGCGGTCGCGCTGGCGGGCACCGGCCTGCTGACCACCGTCGGCGTCATCGTCGCCATGGACACCTTCGGACCCGTCTCCGACAACGCGCAGGGCATCGCCGAGATGTCCGGCGACGTGCACGGCGAGGGCGCCCAGGTGCTCACCGACCTCGACGCCGTCGGCAACACCACCAAGGCCATCACCAAGGGCATCGCCATCGCCACCGCGGTACTGGCCGCCACCGCCCTGTTCGGCTCGTTCAAGGAGGCCATCGACACCGCCGTCGCCAAGGCCCATCCAGCGGCCTCCGACGCCCGCTGGCTGTCCCTGGACATCTCCCAGCCCAACAACCTGGTCGGGCTGCTGCTCGGCGCGGCCGTCGTCTTCCTCTTCTCCGGCCTCGCCATCAACGCCGTCTCCCGGTCAGCGGGTTCGGTGGTCTACGAGGTGCGCAGGCAGTTCCGCGAACACCCGGGGATCATGGACGGCACCGAACTGCCCGAGTACGGAAGGGTGGTCGACATCTGCACCAAGGACGCGCTGCGCGAACTGGCCACCCCCGGCCTGCTCGCCGTCCTCGCGCCCGTGGCGGTCGGCTTCACCTTCGGCGTCGGCTCGCTCGCCTCGTACCTGGCGGGCGCGATCGGCGCGGGCACGCTGATGGCGGTGTTCCTGGCCAACTCCGGCGGCGCCTGGGACAACGCCAAGAAACTCGTCGAGGACGGCCACTACGGCGGCAAGGGCAGCGAGGCCCACGCCGCGACCGTCATCGGCGACACGGTCGGCGACCCGTTCAAGGACACCGCGGGCCCGGCCATCAACCCGCTGCTGAAGGTGATGAACCTGGTGGCGCTGCTGATCGCCCCCGCGGTGGTCAAGTTCAGCTACGGCGTGGACGCGAATCTCGGCGTACGCGTCACCGTCGCGGTGGTCTCGATCGCCGTCATCGTCATCGCGGTCTACATCTCCAAGCGGCGCGGCATCGCGATGGAGGGCGACGAGGACGGCGACGGCGGGGACACCGGGACCCGCACCCCGGACACGGCCGCAGTGGCCTGATCCGACGCACCGTCAAGGGCCGGGCCCGTCAAGGGTTCCGGTCCGCCGAGGGCCCGGTGGGCGACCGTACGTGATCCGGTACGTGTGCGGTCGCCCACCGCACCTTAGTGCGAATGGCTTGAATGTCGGACGAATCACCTCACGGATTCACGGTGACCACCCGTCAGCCGTGTATGTTCCGGGGCCGTAAGGCCACGGAAGGGACCCATCCGGTGAAGGTGAACAAGAAGCTCCTGGCCGCGCTCTCCGGTGCGGTCATGCTGCTCGCGCTGTCGGGGTGCAGCGACGACTCCAACAAGAAGCTGGACAACTGGGCTAAGGGCGTCTGCGACCAGGCCGCGGCCCAGACCAAGAAGATCAACGACGCCAACACGGCGATCACCCAGGTGAACAGCAACGGCAAGCCCCAGGACGTCAAGTCCGCCGACTCCGCCGCCTTCCAGTCGATCTCCGAGGCGTACAAGTCGCTCGCCGACATCGTCAGCAAGGCCGGCGCCCCGCCGGTCAAGGACGGTGCGAAGATCCAGCAGGACGCGGTGAACGACCTCAACGGCCTGTCCACCCAGTACGGGACGCTCAAGAAGCAGGTCGACGGGCTCGACACCAGCGACCAGGCGAAGTTCGCGGACGGCCTCAAGGGCGTCTCCAACTCGCTGGGCAAGGTCAGCCAGAACGGCGAGCAGGCCCTCGACTCGCTCCGCCAGGGCGATGTCGGCAAGGCCATGGCCAAGCAGCCCGGCTGCAAGCAGGCGTCCGGCTCCTCCTCGGCCTCACCGTCGGCGTCGTAGGCCCCCGGCCCCCTCAGGCCCCGGCCCCGGGCCCCCGGCCCCGGGCCCGTGGCCACCGGACCGCGCCCACGAAGGCCCCTCGCCCACGACCGCGCCCCCGTAGCGCCCCCGTAGCACCCCCGCTGTCCGATACGCCACGGCCCGCCGCCCCGAACAAGGGGCGCCGGGCCGCGGCGATTCCGCGACAATGGCCGGTGTGAGTACGCCCCTCCTCCCCGCCGCCCGGAACGCCCCGTCCCTGCGCGACGACCTGCGCGCCGCAGCCTTCACCGCGGACGGCTGTCTCGACCTCCTCGGAGCCGCCGCCTACGCGGCCCTCTCCCGGGCCGAGACCGTCCCCGCCCTGCGCGCCACCCGTGGCGGCAGCCCCCTGGAGACCCTGGTCAGGCTCTTCCTCCTGCAACGCCCCGTGTCCTACGCGCGCGCCCGCGCCGCCCTGCCCCGGATCGACGACTACGCGACCGACGGCTGGCTGGCGCGCGACGGCGACGACGTACGCGCCACCGTGGACGTACGCCCGTACGCCGGTGAGGAGGGCGCGGACTGGTGGATCGTCTCCGACCTCGGCTGCGCGGTCGGCGGCGCGGGCGGTATCGGCACCGGTACCGGGACCGACGGGGAGAGCACGCCCGGCGTCGACCGGGCCGACCTGGTGCTCGGCGTCGGCGGCGCCTCCACGACGCTGGCCGGGCTGACCGTGCGCGAGCCGGTCGGCAGCGCCCTGGACCTCGGCACCGGCTCCGGCATCCAGGCGCTGCACGCCTCCCGGCACGCCACCCGCGTCACGGCGACCGACGTCAATCCGCGCGCCCTGCACTTCGCCCGGCTCACCCTCGCGCTGTCCGGCGCCCGCGAACCCGACCTGCGCGAGGGCAGCCTCTTCGAGCCGGTCCGCGACGAGCGCTTCGACCTGATCGTGTCCAACCCGCCCTTCGTGATCTCCCCGAGCGGGCGCTTCACCTACCGGGACGGCGGTATGGCGGGCGACGACCTGTGCCGCACCCTGGTGCAGCAGTCGGCAGACCATCTCAACGACGGCGGCTACTGCCAGCTCCTCGCCAACTGGCAGCACACCGAGGGCCAGGACTGGCGCGAGCGCCTGGTCTCGTGGATCCCGCGCGGCTGCGACGCCTGGATCGTGCAGCGCGAGGTCCAGGACGTCACGCAGTACGCCGAGCTGTGGCTGCGCGACGGCGGCGACCACCGTACGGATCCGGCCACGTACGCCGCCCGCTACGACGCGTGGCTCGACGAGTTCGAGCAGCGCAAGGTGAACGGCGTCGGCTTCGGCTGGATCACGCTGCGCAAGTCCGGCGCGGACCAGCCCGTGATCACCGCGGAGGAGTGGCCGCACCCCGTGGAGCAGCCGCTCGGCCCGCACATCGCCGGGTGGTTCGACCGCCAGGACTTCCTGCGCACCCATGACGACGCGGCGCTGCTCAGCTCCCGTTTCGCGCTCGGCGACGGGGTGGTGCAGGAGCAGGTGGGGCTGCCGGGCGCCGAGGACCCGGAGCACGTGGTGCTGCGCGCGGCCCGCGGTATGCGGCGCGCGACGAAGGTCGACACGGTGGGCGCGGGCTTCGCGGGCGTCTGCGACGGGACGCTGACCGCGGGGCGGATCGTGGACGCCATCGCGCAGCTGCTCGGCGAGGACCCGGTGGTGCTGCGCGACCGCACGCCGGAGTCGATCCGGCTGCTGGTGGAACAGGGGTTCCTCGACCCGGTGGAGTGACCCGGTGGAGTGACGCGGCGGAGTGACGCGGGGAGTGGCCTGGCGAGCGGCTTGACGAGCGGCCCGGGGACGCCTCGGAGAAGGGGCCCGGCGGACTGACGCGCGGTGGAGCGGACGACGCGTCAGAACACGTTGCGGACAACCGTCCACGTCACGGCCACGCACAGCACGGCCAGTGACACCCGCGGGCTCACCACCAGCCGCCGGCGACGGCCGCGCAGCCCCTCGACCATCCAGCGCCCGCACAGCCACAGCGCCAGGGGCGCGGCCAGCAGCAGGACGGCGTTGTCGTGGAAGGCGCGCCCCACGTCGCCGTGCATCAGGTCGTACACCATGCGCGTACCGCCGCAGGCCGGGCAGAGCAGCCCGGTCGCCCAGTTGAACGGGCAGCGCGGCAGCCAGTGGCCCGGCTGGTGCGGGTCGGTGCCGTAGAGATAGACGGCGCCCGCCACCCCGGCGGCGAGCGTCGCCAGGGGAGCGGTGGCCGGGTGGCCGAGAACCGCCGACGGGCGGCGCGCCCCCGGGGAGACCGGGGGAGCGCCGACCTGTGGCCGACGGACTCCGTCAGCCACGCAGCACCCGGCCCTGCGCGTCGGTCGGGTTGTCCCCGGCCAGCAGCATGATGCCGTCGATCAGCGCCCAGATGCCGCAGCCGCCGCACGTGAAGAGCTGCCCCAGCGCCATGCCGGTGTGCCCGGTGTAGAAACGGCCCACGCCGAAGCTGCCGAGGAAGAGCTGAAGCACTCCCGCGACCACCTTGGACTTGTCCGAGTACGGCCGCCCGTAGGGGTCGTAGCCGTACGGCGCGGACGGGTCCGCGGCGTACGCGGCACCGGGCGGCGCGTACCCGCCGCCTTGCGGCGGGTAGCCGTAACCGGGTGCCTGGCCGCCGCCCTGGGGCGGGTAGCCGTAACCGGGAGCCTGGCCCCCGGGCTGCTGCGGGTATCCGTATCCGGGCTGGCCCCCGGGCTGCTGCTCCCCGTACGGATTGTCGCCCTGCGGCTTGTCACCGTACGGATTCTGGCCGTACGGATTCTGGTCGGACATGCCCCGTCCCCCTGTGCTGAACGTCGTTGAACGTCTTGTTGTGTACCGGTCGTTGCCGGACATCTTTGCAGGACGGCCCCCGCCGCGTCCCACCCCCTGGGAGCGGAGACCTGTGTTCACCCGTGGTTCGCGTGCCGGACGCCCTGGCGTGGCAGCGTCCGGGAGCACACACCTGGACAGGACGAGACGGGACGAGGGGACGCATGGAGCGGGTGCCCGCACTCTTCGCCGGAACGGTCTTCGCCGTCTTCGGGGCCGCGCTCCTGCTCTGGACGGCCGCCCGGCTGCGCGCCCGGCAGCCCGTGACGGCCGCGGGATCCACCGCCGCAACTGTCATGTCCATTTTCTTCGGCGCGGTCGCGCTCCTCACCGGCGTCTGGTGTCTCACACAGGTCTGACCGCCACCGCCCTTCCCCGACCCTCCTGACGTGCGTGAAATCACGCACGCGCCCCCGGGAACGCGCCCCCGCGCCCCTCCGGGAAACCGACCGGAGCGGCCGTCCATGCGGCAGACAGACCGGTTGTCGGGTTACCGTTCCAGTGGCGTTGTGGACTTTTCCCGTTTGACACGGGACAGGGAGGTACGGTCACACTCCGCAGCGACACACCTTCGACCGGGAGAGAAGAGCGACGTTGTCCCCGACCCGTGAGACCGCACACAGCGGCCAGCGACTCGTCATTGTCGAGTCGCCTGCCAAGGCGAAAACGATCAAGGGATATCTGGGCCCTGGATACGTCGTCGAGGCCAGCGTCGGGCACATCCGCGACCTCCCCAACGGGGCCGCCGAAGTGCCGGCGGAGTTCAAGGGCCAGCCCTGGGCGCGGCTCGGCGTCAATGTGGACAGTGATTTCCAACCCATCTATGTGGTCAATGCCGATAAAAAGGCACAGGTCAAGAAGCTCAAGGACCTCCTCAAGGACTCCACTGAACTCTTCCTCGCCACCGATGAGGACCGCGAGGGCGAGGCCATCGCCTGGCATTTGCAGGAAATCCTCAAGCCCAAGGTGCCCGTTCACCGGATGGTGTTCCACGAGATCACCAAGGACGCCATCCAGGAGGCCGTCCGCAATCCGCGCGAGCTGAACCAGCGCCTGGTCGACGCCCAGGAGACCCGCCGCATCCTCGACCGGCTGTACGGCTACGAGGTCTCGCCGGTGCTGTGGAAGAAGGTCATGCCGCGGCTGTCGGCCGGCCGCGTGCAGTCCGTCGCCACCCGGCTCGTCGTCGAGCGCGAACGCGAGCGGATGGCGTTCCGTACCGCCGACTACTGGGACCTGACCGGCACCTTCGCCACCGGCCGCACCGGTGACGCCTCCGACCCCTCCACGCTCGTCGCCCGGCTCACCACCGTCGACGGCCGCCGGGTCGCGCAGGGCCGGGACTTCGACGCGGCCACCGGCCAGCTCAAGTCCGGCTCACAGGTGCTCCAGCTCGACGAGAGCGCCGCCCGCGCCCTGGCCGCCGCGCTCGCCGACACCCAGTTCGCCGTACGCAGCGTCGAGTCCAAGCCGTACCGCCGCTCGCCGTACGCCCCCTTCCGCACCACCACCCTCCAGCAGGAGGCGTCGCGCAAGCTGGGCTTCGGCGCGAAGGCCACCATGCAGGTCGCGCAGAAGCTGTACGAGAACGGCTTCATCACCTACATGCGTACGGACTCCACCACGCTCTCGGAGACCGCCGTCCGCGCCGCCCGCGCCCAGGTCACGCAGCTCTACGGGGCGGACTACCTGCCGGACAAGCCGCGCGTCTACGCGGGCAAGGTCAAGAACGCGCAGGAGGCGCACGAGGCGATCCGCCCCTCGGGCGACCGCTTCCGCACCCCGGCCGAGACCCGTCTGACCGGCGACCAGTTCCGGCTCTACGAGCTGATCTGGATGCGTACGGTCGCGTCCCAGATGAAGGACGCGGTCGGCCAGTCCGTCACCGTCAAGGTCGGCGGCGCCTCCGCCGACGGCCGCGACGCCGAGTTCAGCGCCTCCGGCAAGATCATCACCTTCCACGGCTTCCTGAAGGCGTACGTCGAAGGCGCCGACGACCCCAACGCCGAGCTGGACGACCGCGAGCGCAGGCTGCCGCAGGTCACCGAGGGCGACGCGCTGAGCGCCGAGGAGATCACCGCCGACGGCCACTCGACCAAGCCGCCCGCCCGCTACACCGAGGCGTCGCTGGTCAAGGAGCTGGAGGAGCGGGAGATCGGCCGCCCGTCGACGTACGCCACGATCCTGGGCACGATCCTCGACCGCGGCTACGTCTTCAAGAAGGGCACCGCGCTCGTCCCGACCTTCCTCTCCTTCGCGGTCGTCAACCTGCTGGAGAAGCACTTCGGCCGTCTGGTCGACTACGACTTCACCGCCTCCATGGAGGACGACCTCGACCGCATCGCCCGCGGCGAGGCCCAGGCCGTGCCGTGGCTGCGCCGCTTCTACTTCGGCTCCGACGACGGCAGCGCCACCGTCGGCTCCGCCGCCGACGCGGGCAACGGGGACGGCGACCACCTCGGCGGCCTCAAGGAACTCGTCGAGGACCTGGGCGCGATCGACGCCCGGGAGATCTCCTCCTTCCCGATCGGCGACGGCATCATGCTGCGCGTCGGCCGCTACGGCCCCTACATCGAGAAGGGCGAGCGCGGCGAGGACGACCACCGCCGCGCCGACGTACCCGAGGACCTGCCGCCGGACGAGCTGTCCGTCGAGTACGCCGAGGAGCTGTTCGCCAAGCCCAGCGGCGACTTCGCGCTCGGCGACGACCCGGCGACCGGCCGCCCGATCATCGCCAAGGACGGGCGCTACGGTCCCTACGTCACCGAAGTCCTGCCCGAGGACACCCCGAAGACCGGGAAGAACGCGGTCAAGCCGCGTACCGCCTCGCTCTTCAAGTCGATGTCCATCGACACCGTCACCCTTGAGGACGCCCTCAAGCTGATGTCCCTGCCGCGCGTCGTCGGCAAGGACGCCGAGGGCGTCGAGATCACCGCGCAGAACGGGCGCTACGGGCCCTACCTGAAGAAGGGCACCGACTCGCGCTCGCTGGAGACCGAGGACCAGCTCTTCTCGATCACCCTCGACGAAGCGCTCGCCATCTACGCCCAGCCCAAGCAGCGCGGTCGCGCCGCCGCCAAGCCGCCGCTCAAGGAACTGGGCACCGACCCGGTCAGCGAGCGCCCCGTCGTCGTCAAGGACGGCCGCTTCGGCCCCTACGTCACCGACGGCGAGACCAACGCGACGCTGCGCCGCGACGACGAGGTGGAGTCGATCACGCCCGAGCGCGGGTACGAACTCCTCGCGGAGAAGCGGGCGAAGGGGCCCGTGAAGAAGAAGACCGCAGCCAAGAAGGCACCGGCCAAGAAGGCTCCCGCCAAGAAGACGGCGGCTTCCGGCACCGCGAAGAAGACTGCCGCGAAGAAGGCACCGGCCAAGAAGGCGGCTGCCTCCGCGGCGGCGAAGAAGTCGACGGCCTCAGCCGACTAGGGCGTGTCCGGCACACCGGGCCGGTGGGCGGGCGACGACAGCGCCTGCCCCACCGGGCCGGTGGTGAACCGCGCGCCGGTCATGGGCCGGTCGCGCGGGTTCCCGCGCCCCTGAGGAACTGGCCATGCGTCAGCGCGCCGTACCTTCCGCCTCTCCTGCCTCCCCTTCCTCCCCCTTGAAGGGCCCGCGGAAGGGCCCCTCGAAGGGCGGTCTTCGCCCAGGTGAGTGCGCTTCCCCGCCCTCCTGGAGGGGAGGTCCGCCCGGGAGTGGGACCGGCTCCGTGTAGGGCGTCGTAAGGCGGATAGGCTGTTGGGATGACGCCATCCGAGCAGCCCAAGCCGCCCGCCGCAGACGTCACGGCCGCAGATGTCAGGGCCGAGGACGTCAAGGGGGACGTGACCGACGCGTTCGCCACCGACCTCGCCGCTGACAGCCGTGAGCGAGCGGTCGGTGCGCTGCTGAAAATCCCGGCGCTGCGCAAATTGTGGAGCGCGCAGCTCACCGGGGCGGTGGCGGACCGACTGGGTCTGCTCGTCCTGCTGTGGCTCGCCGTGCAGGCGGCGGTGGCCGACCACGCGTACGGCGGCGGCTACCGGGGCATCGCCTTCGCCACCGCGGCCGTCTTCGGGGCGCGCCTGGTCTCGACGCTGCTGTTCGGCGCCGTCCTGCTCGGCCCGCTGTCGGCGCTGACGTCCGAGAGCGGCCGGCTGGACCGCCGGTGGACGATGATCGGCGCGGACGCCGTACGACTCGGGCTGTTCATCGTCGCCCCGCTGTGGATCACCTGGTCGCAGCACACCGCGCTGACCTGGCTGCTGGTGACCGCCTTCGTCACCGGGGTGGCCGAGCGGCTGTGGGCCGTCGCCAAGGACGGCGCTGCTCCGCTGCTCCTGCCGCCGCCCGGCGACACCTCCGTGCGGCCCGCGCCCGACCACCTGGCGACGCTGCACCGGCTGGACCTGCGGACGAGCTTCGTCGCACTGCCGCTGGCAGCGGCCGGTCTCGTCGTCGTCACACTCGTGAACACGCTGATCGCGGTCGGCGTCACCTGGTTCGACCAGCACCAGGTGGCGCTCGCCTCGTACGTGGCGGCCGGGCTCTTCTCGTCCTCCATGTCGGTGCTCTACCTCCTCGAACTGCCCTCCGGCACGGTGGCGCGTCCGCGCTCCCCGCTCGAAGGGCTGCGGCTGCCCAAGGGCCCCGCGGGCGCCGAGCGCGGCAGGACCGGCGTACTGCCGCTGCTGGTGCTGGCGACCGCCGCGGTCGTCGGCGCGATCGGCGCGGCCGTGGCCGTGGCCGTCCTGCACGCGCTCGCCCTCGGCTTCGGCCCGACCGGCTTCGGCCTGCTCGTCCTGGCCCTCACCGCCGGTACGGTCATCGGCATCCGCCTCGCCCCCCGTACGCTCCCGGCGCTGTCCAGGCGCCGGCTGCTCGCGCTGTCCATCGGCGTCACCGGGCTCGGCCTGCTCCTCACCGGCATCGTCGCCGACCAGACCACCGTCCTGCTGCTCGCGCTGCTGGCCGGCGCCGCGGCGGGCGTCACCGCCAACACCGGGCACATCCTGATCGAGCAGGAAGCCGAGGCGGGACGGCGCGGCCGTACCACCGAGCACCTGCACGCCGTCTCGCGCGCCGTTCTCGCCCTCGCCGTGATCGTCGCGCCGCTGGTCGCCGCCGCGATCGGCCCGCACCGCATCCAGAAGGGTCACTTCACCTTCGACCACGGCGGTGCCGCGTACACGCTGATGCTGATCGGCGCCCTGCTGCTGCCGGTCGCCGCGCTCGTCCTCGGCAAGACCGACGACCGCAGCGGCGTACCGCTCCGGCGCGACCTGCGCGAGGCCCTGACCGGTGCGGAACCGGCCGTCGCCCCCGCCGCCACCGGATTCTTCATCGCCATAGAGGGCGGCGACGGCGCGGGCAAGTCCACCCAGGTCGAAGCCCTCGCCGACTGGATCCGCGCCAAGGGCCACGAGGTCGTCGTCACCCGCGAGCCCGGCGCCACCGCCATCGGCAAGCGCCTGCGCTCCATCCTCCTCGACGTCTCCTCCGGCGGGATCTCGCACCGCGCCGAGGCGCTGCTCTACGCCGCCGACCGCGCCGAGCACGTCGACTCCGTCGTCCGCCCCACCCTCGAACGCGGCGCCGTCGTCATCTCCGACCGCTACATCGACTCCTCCGTCGCCTACCAGGGCGCCGGACGCGACCTCGCCCCCACCGAGATCGCCCGCATCTCCCGCTGGGCCACCGACGGACTCGTCCCGCACCTCACCGTGCTCCTCGACGTCAGCCCCGATGCCGCCCGCGAACGCTTCACCGAAGCGCCCGACCGCCTCGAATCCGAACCCGCCGCCTTCCACCAGCGCGTCCGCGCGGGCTTCCTCACCCTCGCCGCCGCCGACCCCGGCCGCTACCTCGTCGTCGACGGCGCCCAGGACCCCGCCGCCGTCACCACGGTCGTACGCCACCGCCTCGACCAGCTCCTCCCGCTCTCCGCCCAGGAGATCGAGGCCCGCGCCGAGGCCGAGCGCCAGGCCGCCGCCGAGGCCGCGCGCCTCGCCGCCGAAGAGGCCGCCCGCAAGGCCGAGGAAGAGCGCCAGGAGCGCGAGCGGCAGGCCCAGCTCGAACGGCTCCGCCGCGAGGAAGAGGAGCGCCGCCTCGCCGCCGAGGAGGCCACCCGCCGCGAGATCGCCGAGCGCGCCGCCGCCCGTGAGGCCGAGGCCGAACGCCTCCGCGCCGAGGAGGCCGCGCGCATCGCCGCCGAGGAGACGGCTCGCCGCGAGGCCGAGGAGGCCGCCCGGGCGGCCGAGCAGGAACGGCTCCGCCGCCTCGCCGAGGAGCAGGCACGCCTGCGCTCCGAGGCCGACGCGCGCCGCCTCGAAAAGCAGCGCAAGGCGGAGGAGGCCCTTCTCCGCGCCGAGGAGGCCCGCACCGCCGCGGCTGCGGCTGCCGCCGCCGCGAGTGCCGGTTCGGCCGGTTCGGCCGGTTCGGCCGGCTCCTCCGGCTCCTCCGACTCCGAGAAGACCACCGAGCTGCCGCAGACCTCGGACTCGGCCGAAACCACGACGGTCAATGTCGTGCCTCCGCCGCCTTCCTCGGCTCCCGCCGAGGACGAGACGGCGGTTCTCCCGGCCGTTCCGGTCGTTCCGGCCGAGCCGGACGTGCCCGCTGGTCCGGGTGCCGATGAGACGGCGGTTCTCCCGGTCGTTCCGGCCGAGCCGGAGGATGCTCCCGCGGAGGGCGCCTCGTCGGCTGACGGCACCACTTCTGACGAGTCGGCTTCGGATGAGGACGGTTCTCGCTCTCGCGGAGACAGCTCTCGCGGAGACAGCCCTCGTGAGGACAGCCCTCGTGAGGACAGTTCCGAGACCACGACGGTGCTCCCGCCGGTCGTACCCCCGGTCGGGTCCCCGGCCTCGGACGACCCGACCGACCGGGTCCCGCCGTGGCTCTTCCGCCCCGAGGACCAGCCGGGCAACGAGCGCACCCGCGAATTCCCCACCGCCGAGACGCCCTCGGCCGCCCCGCGCCGTCCTCGCCCCAACTGGGCCGAGGAGACCCCCCTCGACGACCTGCCCACTCTCGCCGACGAACTCCTCGGCCCTCACGACGACGACCGTCGGCCGCCGGGGCGCTCTTGACGTTTGTCTTTGCCCGCCCGCCCACCCGTGCGGGTGTGTTGTCGTCTGCGGGTGCCGCTTGTGCCTGGTCGGTGCCGGTCCGGGGTACCTCCTCGAAATCCGTATCACCTGGCCTTTGCGAATCCGGTACCCGGCCGTCAACGTATTTCTGCGGGGGCACCCCGGCCCGTCCCCTTCCGGTACGTCGGCGTCCGGCGGTCCGGTGGGGGTTGCCGGGGAGGGTAGGGGGTCTTTCCGGCGTGCCGCCCTGCGCCGGTGCCCCCTCCGAGCGGATCGGAGAGCTCGGGCCCTTCCCCAACCGCCCAACAAACCCCCTCCGGTCAACGCCCCCTCCGACTCCCCGCCACCCCCCCAGCACCCGCCAGCCCGTCGGCCCGCGCAGATCCCGGCCCCCCACCCACCCCAGCCGAACGTCAGGCGTGGCGGGTCCCAGCCCCGGCACCCCACCCACCCGGGTGACGCAGGTCCCGCACCCCACCCACGCCCTTCCGCCGACCCGGGCGGGCGTCCGGGTGGCGCAGGTCCCGCATCTCACGCACCCCTTCCGCCCGCCCCGCCTGGACGTCTATTGGCGCAGGGACCTGGCCCCCCAGCCTCCTCGCCCGCCCCGCCTGGCCGTCATGTGAGGCGAGGCCCGCACCCCACCCACCCCTTCCGCCTGCCCCGGCTGGACGTTGGGGGGCGCAGGTCCCGGTCCTCACCCCCCTCCGTTCACCCCGGGGCGGACCGTCGGCCGTACAGGTCCCGCACCCCACCCACCCCCTTTCGCCCACCCCGCTGGGAGGTCGGGTGGCGCAGGGCCCCGGCCCCCACCCACCCCCCTCCGCAACCCCCACCGGACCGTCGGACGCCGACGGACCGGGAGGGGACGGGCCGGGGTGCCCCCGCAGAAATGCGGTGACAAGAAGGGCACCGGATACAGGAGACCAGGTAGCCGCATTTCGAGGAGGTGCCCCGGACCGGCACCGACCAGGCACAAGCGGCACCCGCAGACGAAGAAAGCACCCGCACGGGTGGGCGGGCGGGCAGAACCCCCACCCCCACCCAAGGGCGAAGGTTCGCTCTTTTGGGGCGCCGTCCGCGAAGATGACCCCGTGCGGTATCGGATTCTTGGGGTCACGGAGGCCCGCCCCTCCGACGACGGGCCCGAAATCGGCCTGGGCGGCAGCCGCCTGCGAGCCGTCCTCGCGGTGCTGGCCCTCAACGTGGGCCGCCCCGTCCCCCCCGAAGCCCTCATCGAACAGGTCTGGGCGGCCGACCCCCCGGCCGACGCCGCCGGCGCCCTGCAAGCCCTGATGTCGCGGCTGCGACGAGCCCTGGGCCGGGACGCCGTCGTCTCGGAACCCGGCGGCTACCGCCTGGCCACCCCCCGCGACTCGGTGGACCTGTACGAGTTCGAACGCCTCGCCCGCGAGGGCGATACGGCCCTGGCGGCGGGAGACGCCGCGACGGCGGCCGACACCCTGACCCGCGCCCTCACCCTGTGGCGCGGCCCGGCCCTGGCCGACCTCCCGGACCGTGCGTCCGCCGCGGCCCGCCCCGAAGCCCTGAAGCTGGCCGCCCTGCGGAACAGAGTGGAAGCCGACCTCCGCCTCGGCAGGGCGGCGGACACCCTCCCCGGCCTGCGCGCGGCCGTGGCAGAGCACCCGCTGGACGAGTCGTTCAGGGCCCAGTTGATGCGGGCGTTGCACGCCGAGGGCAGGACGGCCGACGCCCTGGCGGCGTACGAGGAGACCAGGACCGTACTCGCGGAAGCGCTCGGCACCGATCCGGGCCCGGAACTGCGGGCGCTGCACGGCGAGTTGCTGCGGCGCAGGCCGCCGCCCCCCGCGCAGGGCAACATCCGCGCCCGCCTCACCAGCTTCGTCGGCCGCGAGGCCGAACTCGACGACATCAGAAGCGACTTGGCCGCGGCCCGGCTGGTGACGCTGACCGGCCCCGGCGGGTCTGGCAAGACGCGCCTGGCGCAGGAGGCGGGCGACGCGGCGGCGCGCCGCCACCCTGACGGCGTGTGGCTGGTCGAACTCGCCCCGCTGGACGACCCCTCGGCGGTCCCGCACGCCGTGCTGAGCGCCCTCGGTCGCCGCGACACGCTGCTGCTCGGCGGCGCGGGCCGCGACCAGTTCTTGTCCGAGGCGTCGCACGGCGAGGACCCGCTGGCCCGGCTGCTCGAACACTGCGCGCAGCGCCGCCTGTTGCTGGTGCTCGACAACTGCGAGCACCTGATCGGCGCCGCCGCCTCCCTCGCCGCCGAACTGCTGGCGGCCTGCCCCGGCGTGGCCGTACTGGCCACGAGCCGCGAGCCGTTGGGCGTACCGGGCGAGGTCGTACGCCCGGTGGAGCCGCTGCCGCCCGCGACCGCGTACCGGCTGTTCGCCGACCGCGCGGCGACCGTACGCGCGGACGCCCGCCTCACCACGGCGGAGAACGACGCGGCCGTACGCGAGATCTGCCGCCGTCTCGACGGCCTGCCGCTGGCCATCGAGCTGGCCGCGGCCCGGCTGCGGGCCCTGTCGCCGCGGCAGATCGCGGACCGGCTGGACGACCGGTTCCGGCTGCTGACCAGCGGCAGCCGTACGGTGCTACCGCGCCAGCAGACGCTGCGGGCGGTGGTCGACTGGAGCTGGGAGCTGCTGACCGAGCGGGAGCGTACGACGCTGCGCGGGCTGAGCGTCTTCTCCGGCGGTTGCACGCTGTCGGCCGCCGAGGCGGTGTGCGGTCCCGACGCGCTGGAGACGGTGGCCCAACTGGTGGACAAGTCCCTGGTGGTGGCGGTCCACGCGCCCACTCCCGGCCAGGACGTCCGCTACCGCCTGCTGGAGACGATCCACGAATACGCCGGCGAGCGCGCCGCCCAGCGGCCCGAGGAACTGGCCGCGGCCGAGCGGCGGCACACCGCGTACTTCCGCGAACTGGCCCGCACGGCCGACTCCGAACTGCGCGGCGCCGACCAACTCCACTGGCTGGAAGTGCTGGAGACGGAGCTGGACAACGTCCGCGCCGCGCTGAACCGCCTGGTCGAGCCGCCCTCAGGCGGGAAGGAGGACACCGGGAGCCAGGACGCGGAGCTGGACGCGATCACGATCGCGCTGTCCATGGGCTGGTTCTGGTGGCTGCGCAATTACCGCGACGAAGCGGACGCCTGGCTGGAGAGGGTGACGGAGCTGGGCGGCGACCCCCCGCCCGACCCGGCGGACCGGATGTTCTGGCCACGCCTGGACCTGCGGATGCTGCACTTCTTCGTGAAGAGCGACCACGCCTCGGAGGCGCAGTGGTCCTCGGCCGACTCGCGGGCGATGGCCGCGCTGCTGGCGGCGGCGTACAGCCAGGGCGGCCCGCCCGCGGCGCGCTTCCCCGGCATGCTGTGGCCGTTCACCACGTATCTGCTCGGCAGGGACGAGGAGATCGGCCGGCACGCCGACACCGTCGTCGCCAACTGCCGTGAGTACGGCGGCGAGTGGGAGATCGCTGTGGCGCTGATGCTCCGTACGCACATCGCCGTGGACACGCCGGGCGGGCTCGCGCGGATCGACGCCGACTGGGCGGAGCTCCAGGAGCGCAGGGAACGGCTCGGCGACCGCTGGATCCGCGCCCAAGTGCACGGCGCGAGCGCCGAGATCGAGGTCGTCCGCGGGCAGTACGCGGCGGCGCACGCCGACTTCGAGGCCGCGCACCGGCTCGGCCGGGAGCTGGGCGCGGACGGCGAAGGGGCCTTCCTGCTCGCTCGGATGGGGGAGTTGGCGCACCGCCGCGGGGACGACGAGGAGGCGCGCAAGCTGGTCGAGCAGGCCGAGGAGGAAGCGGAGCTGTACAGCGTGTGGGACGCCCGCACGTACATCCGCTACCTCAAGGCGCTGCTGCTCCTGCGCCGGGGCGAGCCGCGGCAGGCCAGGGAGCTGTGCGAGACGGCGGTCGGGCACCTGGCGGACGGTACGCCGCCGCCGACGTTCAAGGTGCTGCTCGCGAGCCTGGGCGCGCGGATCACGGCGGCCGAGGGCGACCCGGTGGCGGCGCTGCTCGGTCTCGCCGAGTCGGCGAGCCTGGCGCTGGCGGAGGGCTGCACGGAGCCGGTGGTGGGCGCGCAGCTCGACTCGGCGGCCGAGGTGCTGGTCGAGCTGGGCGACCTGCGGTCGGCGGCCCGGATGTCGGCGGCGTCCTCGGCCGTACGCGGGCCGCTGCCGCGTACGGTGCCCGAGCTGGTCACCGCCGACGCCGTGGAGGAGCGGGCCAGGGCGGGCCTCGGCGACGGCGAATGGGCGGCGGCCTGCGCGGAGGGCGCGGTGCTGGACGCTTCAGAGGCGGTGGCGGTCCTGCTGGAGACGGCGCACGCGATGGCGGCGGGCTCGTAGGCGGAGCGGGGGCGTACGGCCGTACGGGAATAGGTCCCGCGCGCGTCCTCGTTGACGTCGGAAACCTTGATTGAGCATTCAAGGAATAGCCAGCGCCCGCCTACGCCCGGAAGTGAAAAGCCTTGAAAGTTGAGATCTACTCCGATATCGCCTGCCCCTGGTGCTACCTCGGAAAATCCCGCTTCGAGCGCGCCCTCGCCGCTTTCCCGCAGGGAGATTCGGTCGAGGTGGTCTACCGGCCATTCCAGCTCGACCCGACCGCGCCCGAGAGCCCGCAGCCGCACCGCGACGTGCTGGCGAGGAAATTCGGGCCGCAGGCCGTGGCCATGGACGACCGGCTCGCCTCGATGGGCGCCGCCGAAGGGCTGACCTTCGACTTCGACACGGTCGTGGAGAACAACTCGCTGCTCGCCCACCGCCTGCTGCGCTTCGCCCTGGACACGTACGGCCCCGAGACCCAGAACCGGCTCAAGGGCCGCCTGATGACGGGGCACTTCGGCGAGGGTCTGGACATCGGCGACCGTACGGCCCTGACGGACGCGGCCGTCGCGGCCGGCCTCGACCGGGACGCGGTCGCCGCCTTCCTCGCCGGTGACGACCTGCGCGACGAGGTCGTCGCGGAGATCGACCAGGCCCGGCAGATCGGCATCACGGCCGTGCCGACCTTCGTCTTCGAGGGCAAGTGGGCGGTGCAGGGCGGCCAGGAGACGTCCGTCTTCCTCCAGGCGCTCGAACAGGTCGCCAAGGACTCGGCCGCCGAGGCCGCTGCCCTCGCCGGTACGGAGGACGCGGCCGCCGACGCCGCCTGCGCCGACGGCGTGTGCGCGGTCCCGCCGGCCACCACCGCGGACGCACCGGCCGCGAACAGCTAATCGGTTCATAACCGCAGAGCGCTCATCGCCGAGAGCGCTCGTGACCGCAGAGCACTCATCGCCGAGAGCGCTCCTGGTCGCAGACCCCATGGCCCGGGCGCTCTCTGTACGAAAACGCCCGGAGCCCACGGACCGGCCGCCCACGGACCGGCCGCCTATGAGCAGCTGATCACCGAATCCGCCCAGTCGGCCAGATTCGCCAGCCCCAGACTGGGCCCGCCGCCGTGCCGCCCCTCGGGATCGACCACCAGCCGGATCGTCTTGTACCCGGTGATCCCGACGTGCACGGGCACGGCCGCGTCGCCGCCGCGTACGACACCCGACTGCCACAGCCGGGTGTCGTCGCCGTACACCGAGAAGCTGGCCGCGCCGAAGCGCCCGGTCAGGCCGTCGATCCCGGCCCGCGCGTCATAGGTGACGCATGCCTGGTTCAGGTCGATGGTCAGCGACGACGGCGCGTGGACGGTGATGCCGTGCTCGTACCGCGTACCGCCGATCGTCAGGCCCCAGCGGTTCCACCACCAGCTCGTGACCGACGGCCGGATCGTCGGCCCGGAGGTGTCGCCGAAACCGCTGATGCCCAGCGAATTGACCTTGTACGCGGTCGGCGCGGGCGGCGGAGGGGTCGGTGTCGGCGTCGGGGTCGGGGTCGGCGTGGGGGTCGTCGGGGCCGGCTCGGGCGGCGGAGGGACCACCGGCTTCGGCTTCGGCGCGGGCTTGGGACTCGGCTTCGCCGGGGTCGGCTTCGGCTTCGGCGGCGGAATCGTCTTCTCGACCGGCTGGACGGGCGGCGGAGGGACGACCGGCTTCGGCTTCGGCGCGGGTTTCGGCGCGGGCGGCGGGGGAGTGGTCACCACCGCGACCGGCGGCGGCTTGGGCTGGGCCTTCGGCGGCGCCTTCTCGTGGCCCCCGGTGAGGGCCAGCGCGAACGCCGCCGCCGCGGCGGCGACCACCACGGCCGCGGCGATGCCGACCTTGGCGGGCGCGCCGAGCCCTTCGGACGCGGCGCCTCCCGCGGCCGCGCCGCCCGCGCTCGACGTCGTACCCGACCCGGCAGCGGCGGCGGCCACGCCTCCGGCCCCCGCCGCGCCGACCGCTCCGCCGACCGCGACGATCCCGGCGGTCTTGGCGGCGTAGACGGCGGCGAACCAGCCGATGTACGCGACCGGCAGCAGCCCCTTGAGCGCCGAGTTGAGGTCGGCCAGCTCCAGCGAGGCGGCCGTGCACCGCTCGCACTCCTTCAGGTGCCTGCTCAACTCGCGGTCCGCGCGCATCCGCAGGCCCCCGCGCGCGTGCGCCCCGAGCCGGTCGGCGTACCGCGCGCACTCGCCCTCGGCGGTCAGCGTGGAGCTGACGTGCGCCTGGAGATACGCCTGGCGCAGGCCCTCGCGGGCCCGGTGGGCCAGGACGGCCGTGGCGTTGGGCGTGAGGCCGAGCAGCGGCGCGATGGCGGACGGCGACTCGTCCTCGACTGCGGTGTGCCACAGCACGGTCTGCCAGCGCTCGGGGAGGGTACGGAACGCCTGGATGGCCAGCGTCTGCTCGGCCTCCTGCATGGCCCGTACGTCCGCGCCGAGTTCGTTGGTGTCCTCGGTGGCCGTCGAGCCCGCCGCGGAGACGGCGAAGACGGCGAAGTCCTCGACCAGGTGCTCGCGCTTGGCGGTGTTGCCCCAGGACGCGGCGACCCGGCGCACCGTGGTGAGCAGATACGCGCGGACCGCCGATTCGGGGCCGCTGCCGCCGCGGATCGCCTGGAGCGTACGGGCGAAGACCTCGCCGGTCAGATCCTCCGCGGTGTGCGCGTCCCGGCAGCAGGTGCGTGCGTAGCGGCGAACCGATTCGGCATGCCGCCGGTACAGCTCCTCGTACGCGCTGTCCTGGCCGCCGCGCACCCGTGCCACCAACTCGGCGTCGGACAGCGCGGATTCGAGGGCGTCGGCCTCGGCGGAGGCGGTGTGCGCGGGATGGCCCTGGACGGAGAGCAGGTCGTCGTCGGCCGGCGCCTCGGTGGCCGGTGCCTTGGTGCCCGATGTCCCGGCGGACGGCGGCGCGGCGGGGGCGGGTACGCGGCCGGACTCCGGGTCGGCGGTACGGCCCGGCTCGCGGTCCGTGCCCCAGTCGGTCTCACGCGCGCCGTCGCCGGTCCCCTCGCGGGCTTCCTCGCGGACGTCGTCGCGTGCGGCCGGGTCGCGCTGCCCCGGCACCCTGCGCGAGGGCAGCCCGTCGCCGGTCTCCGGGCCCGCGGCGGGAGCGCCGGACTCGCCGTTTGCCTCTTCCACGGGGCAAGCGTGGCACAGGAGGGCGGGCCGGGGTCACGGGATACCGGGGAACCACTCATCCGTGGAGAGATCGTTCACGATTCCTCTACGTTCACCCGATCGGTGGAGCGCGTGACGCCGACCCGAGCGGCGCCGGGTCGCGCGACGTCCCGCCGCGTGACTCCGAGCGCCCGGTGCCGAGCCGTTTATATCGAGCCGCGTCCTTAAGCCGAGCCGTGTTGCTCGGCTGATCCGAGTCGCCGAGCCCGGCGCTGTCGTAGCGCCCCGGCCCCGCGGGGTGAGCCGCGCCGCGTTACGCCGGCTCCTGACCGTCCGTCACGCCCTCGCCCCGCGCCGCCGCGCCCCCTGACGGGGTGTCGGCCGCCCGCTCGCCGGGCCGCGAGCGCAGCCCGTCCAGCAGGATGTCCAACAGCCGCGCCGAGGCCGCCGCCTGCTGCTCGGGGTCGGGCAGCGAAGGCGCCGAGGTGGCGATGACCAGCAGGACGTCGGCCACCGACACGTCGAGGCGCAACTCGCCCGCCTCGCGCGCCCGGTCCACGAGCCGTCCGACGACGTCGAGCAGTGCCCGTATGCCGTCCTGGTCGCTGCTCCGGTCGGCGCCGCCGTCGCTTCCGCCGATGTCGTCACGGCCCGCGTGGTCCGCGACCTCACCGGCCGTACCCGTACCCGTACCCGTGACCGTGCCCGCAACCGGACCCGTGCCCGCTGACGTCGGCGCCGCGACGCTCCCGGCCGCCGTCGCGAACGGATTGCGCTGCTGCGGCACCCGGTTCGGCTCGACGCCCAGCGGCGACGTACCGCCGTGCTCCGTACCGGCGCCCGTCGACGGGCTCTGCACCCGCAGCACCTGCGGCGGCAGCAGCCGCCCGGCGCCCGAGGCGACCGAGGTGCGCAGGAAGCGCGCCAGCGCCGACCACGCCTCGTTCTCCTGGCCGAGCGCCGTACGCGCCTGCTCGGTCAGCCGCGCCGTCTCCTCCTCGGCGATCCGCCTGACCAGCACGTCCTTGCTCGGGAAACGGCGGTAGACCGTACCCACGCCGACCCGCGCGCGGCGGGCGACGTCCTCCATCGGAGCCCCGTACCCCGACTCGCCGAAGACTTCACGCGCGGCCCGCAGTACGTGTTCCAGATTGCGCTGCGCGTCGACGCGCAGCGGTGCCGGACGGTTTCCGCCGACGGCGCCGTCCGAACCGGCCGCGGCCGTCGTCCACTGAGAGTCCTGAATGTGCATATACGTATCCCCCGGAAAATTCGCGTCTCCCCCCGGAGACTCCCCGCTCATGGGCGATCATCAGTACGCGTCCCCCGCAGTACTACGAGATACGAACATAGTTGAGCCCACGTCAAGAAAGAAGGGGGTTGTGATCCGACCGGCGCGCGCCCCCGATCGGAGCAACGGGCACCGTGCACTTCCGCGCGGCCTTTGCCCGGTGATGGGTGCACCGCTGACCTGCTGCGTCGCCGAACCCGTCGAAGAAACCGGGGAATCATCACGTCCGCGCTGTGGACAAACGGCTATGGTCCATTGCGTCATGGAGCAATGACGGAGTCGGCAGCGAGGAACAGAGCAGGCATCCCGCGCATTCTCGTGGTGGGTGGTGGCTATGTCGGGATGTACACCGCGCTGCGGTTGCAGCGGAAGCTCAAGCGCGACGAGGCCGAAGTCGTCGTCGTCGAACCGCAGCCGTACATGACGTACCAGCCCTTCCTGCCCGAGGCCGCCGCCGGATCCATCTCCCCTCGCCATGTCGTCGTACCGCTGCGGCGGGTGCTCGGCAAGTGCCGGATCGTGGTGGGCGAGGCGCGCGGCATCGATCACGCCAAGCGCGTCGCGAGCATCGCCACCCCGGTCACCGACGAGGAGGGCGGCGACCTGCTGGAGCTGGCGTACGACCAGCTCGTGATCGCGCCGGGCTCGGTCTCCCGCACCCTCCCGGTCCCCGGACTCGCCGAGCACGGCATCGGTTTCAAGACCGTCGAGGAGGCGATCGGGCTGCGCAACCACGTGCTGGAACAGCTCGACATCGCCTCCTCCACCCGTGACGTCGACGTCCGCGAGGCCGCGCTGACCTTCGTCTTCGTCGGCGGCGGATACGCGGGCGTCGAAGCGCTCGGCGAGCTGGAGAACATGGCGCGTTACGCCGTGCGGTACTACCACAACATCCGCCCCGAGGACATGAGATGGGTCCTGGTCGAGGCGACCGGCCGGATCCTGCCCGAGGTCGGCGAGGAGATGGGCAAGTACGCGATCCGCGAGCTGCGCGGGCGCAACGTCGACATCCGGCTGGAGACGCGGCTGGAGTCGTGCGAGAACCGGATCGCCGTACTGTCCGACGGCGAACGGCTGCCCACCAGGACGGTGGTCTGGACGGCGGGCGTCAAACCGCACCCGGTGCTGGCCGCGACGGACCTGCCGCTCACCGACCGCGGACGGCTGCGCGCCGAGGCCACCTTGCGGATCGCCGGTTCGGAGACGGCGTGGGCGGCGGGCGACGCGGCGGCCGTGCCCGACCTGACGGCGCGGGAGCCCGGCACCGACTGCGCCCCCAACGCCCAGCACGCCCTGCGGCAGGCCCGCGTCCTGGCCGACAACGTCCTGGCGACCCTGCGCGGCCGGCCGCTGACCGAATACCGCCACAAGTACGCGGGCTCGGTCGCCTCGCTCGGGCTGCACGAGGGTGTCGCCTTCATCTACGGGCGCAAACTCAAGGGTTACCCGGCCTGGTTCATGCACCGCGCCTACCACCTCAGCCGCGTCCCCACCTTCAACCGCAAGGCCCGTGTCCTGGCGGAATGGCTGCTCGCGGGGCTCTTCAAGCGCGAGATCGTCTCGCTCGGCTCACTGGAACACCCGCGCGCCGAATTCGAACTGGCCGCCGGATCGCACCGCGATCCCGACGCCCCCTGACCCGCCCCGGACGCCGCGCGATTCCCCCCGGGGGCGCCGGTCGGCCACACTGGTGGTGTGACCACGCGTGCGCCAGCACCTGCAAAGAGTGACAAATACGAGGAATCGGACGTTTGAACCTTACGCGTTGGAGCGCCCGGCTCCCCGGAACACAGCGACGCAGTGCCGTACCCGCGGCGCGCGCCAAAGTCGGCGACCCCGTGCGCGCCGACGCGGCCGACCCCGCGACGGCACCGCAGGACGCGGGCAGCGGCATCGCCCCTGACGCCGACCCCGAAGGCACCCGCCAGGCCCCCGGCCCACCGGCCGGTCGGGCCACGGGTCCCGTCCCCGCCGCCGGCGCCGTCACCGACGAACCGTCAGTCACCGGCGTCCTCAGCCGCCTTCCGGCCCTCATCGCCGTCACACACGGCCCCGCCCATCGCGTGGACTTCGTCAACGACGCCTACACGGAGGTCTTCGGCGCCCGCACCACCGGCGCCCCGGCCCGCGACGCGCTGCCCGAACTCGACGAGCTCGGCCTGCTCCCGCTCATGGACCAGGTCCACCGCAGCGGCAAACCACGCACCGTCAAGGCCCGCAAGGTGGTCGGCGGCGACGACCGCTCACCCGCAAAGCCCGGCTACTTCACCTTCACCTGCACCCCCGTCAGGGCGGGCGACCCCGACCCCGAGCGCCGCGGCGTCCTGGTCTTCGCCGCCGACGTCACCGACCAGGTGCACTCCGCCGAGCGCCTGCGCGAGAGCGAACGCCGCCTCCACGAGACCGCCGTCACCCTCCAGCGCAGCCTCCTCCCGCAGGAGCTCGAACAGCCCGACGACCTCCGCGTCGCCGCCACCTACCAGCCCGGCGGCACCGACGCGGCCGTCGGCGGCGACTGGTACGACGTGATCACCCTCGGCGCGGGCCGCACCGCCCTGGTCATCGGCGACGTGATGGGCCGGGGCGTCCGTGCCGCGGCCGTCATGGGCCAGCTCCGTACCGCCGTACGCGCCTACGCCCGGCTCGACCTGCCGCCGCACGAGGTCATCCAGCTCCTGGACGGCCTCGCCTCGGAGATCGACGCCACCCAGATCGCCACCTGCGTCTACGCCGTGCACGACCCCAGCGAGGGCCGCCTGTCGTACGCCACCGCGGGACACCTGCCGATCCTGATCCGCGACCCGGACGGCACCGTCCGCCGCGCCGACGAACCCACCGGACCGCCGCTCGGCACCGGCGGCTGGATCCACACCTCGGGCTCGGTCGCCCTCGGCCCCGGCTGCACCGCCGTCCTGTACACCGACGGCCTGATCGAGCGGCGTGGCGAGGACATCGATGTCGGTGTGGACGCCCTGATGTCGGCCCTGTCCGGCGCCACCGGCGCGCCCCAGGTGATCTGCGACCGCCTGATGCGCGCCCTCGGCGTCACCTCGGAACACGACGACGACGTGGCCGTCCTCGTCCTCCAGTACCCGGACCACACCGGCAGTGAGGCCGAGCTCTTCCGCAACGCCTCGCTCGAACTCCTCGGCGGCGTCGAGGCCGCACCCCGCGCCCGCGCCTTCGCCTCCGGGGTGCTTGCCTCCTGGCGCTTCCCCGTCGAACTGCGCGACCTCGGCGTCCTCGCGGCCAGCGAACTCGTCGCCAACTCCCTCAAGCACGGCACCCCGCCCATGCGGCTGCGGCTGCGCCGCACCGACCGGCGGCTGATCATCGAGGTCACCGACGGCGACGACCACCTGCCGCGCCGCCGCCGCGCGGAACCCGGCGACGAGGCCGGGCGCGGCATCTCGATCATCGCCACCGTCGCCTCGTCCTGGGGCTCCCGCCGCACCCCGGGCGGCGGCAAGGCCGTCTGGTGCGAATTCGCCCTGCCGGGCTGAGGGTGCCCGCGGGGTGAGGCGGGCGGGGTGACGGTGTCCCCGCCGCTGGGCTGGAACCGGGGCCGTTGGGGGTCCGGGTCCGTTGGGGTCCGAGTCCGTTCGGGTCCGGGGCCGACCGCCTGGCCGAGGGCCGGGAAGGCCCTCGGGCCGGAGGGGCGGGGGCGGCGACTACCGGGAGACGGTCGTGGCCGGTTCCGGTCGCGCTTCGGCCGTGGCGCCGACGGGCGCGGCCGGTATTCGGGCGGCCGGGTCGGCTGCCGCGGTCACCCGCGAGTCCAGGTCTAGGTCTAGGTCTAGGTCCTTGGCTTGAGCCGAGTCCACGACCACGTCCACGGTCGTGTCCGTGTCCGTCCCGGCAGGGAGCCGCGGCGCGGAACGGGCGACCACGCGGGCCGCCGCCAGATGCGGACTGTCCTGCAAGAGCGTGAGGTGCCGCCCCATCCGCAGCGCGGTCACCGAGATCGCCAGCGAGCAGAGCACCAGCATCACGATGTACGCCCCGTACGCGCCCGCACCCGCCATCAGGCCGCCGACGGCGGGACCGAGGGCGAGGGCCAACTGCTTGACCAGGGCGAACGCCGAGTTGTACTGACCGACCATCCGCGCGGGCGCCAGATCGGCGACCAGCGGAGCCACGGTCGGCGCCAGCATCGCCTCGCCGAGCCCGAACAGCGCGTACGTCGAGATGATCGCCGCGACCGCCATCGCGTGACTGCCGTGCACCAGCCCGGACGCCCCGGCCACCAGCCAGGCGACCGTCCAGACCAGACCGACCGCCGCGATGACCCGGCTGCGCCTGCGCTGCTCGACCAGCCGCAGCACCACGAACTGCGCCAGCACGATCACGGCGGTGTTGGCCGCGAGCGCCACGCCCAGCGTGGTCGGCGAAATCCGGGTGACCTCGACGGCGAACGCCGAGAGCCCCGACTCGAACTGCCCGTAGCAGGCGAAGAACATCACGAAGCCCAGCACGGACACCATGACCATCGCCCGGTCCCCGAGCAGCAGCCGCCAGCCGCCGGAGGCAGCGCCGTCGGACCGCACCGCCCCGTCGACCTGCGGCGCGTGCGGCATGCGCACGGTCGCTATGACCGCGCCGAGCACCAGGAACATCGCCGCCTCGATGGCGAAGAGCCGGATGAACGACGCCGGATGCGCGGTGTCGACCAGCAGACCGCCGAGCAGACCGCCGAGGCCGAGCCCCAGGTTGTTGAGGAAGAACTGCGTGGCGAAGGCGCGCGACCGCGTCGCGGTCGTCGAGCACCACACGATCATCGTCGCCAGCGAGGGCTGCACCACCGCTATACCGGCACCGAGCGCACCGGCCGCCGCGATGACCACCGGCTCACTGCCGGACAGCCCGAGCCCCAGTGACCCTGCGGCGGCCAGCACCGTACCGACCACCGCGACCGGCACCGGTCCGCGCTGATCGATGACCCGACCGGTGAAGGGCAGCACGAAGAGCGCCGCCACGGCGAACGTCGCGAGCACCACACCTGCGGTACCCGCGCCCAGCCCCCGCACCTGCGAGACGTAAATAAAGGTGAACGGGACCGTGAAGCCGTTCCCGAACGCGCTCAGCGCTGTCCCCACCTGGATCCGGCGCAGCGCCGCGCCCATCGCCGTTGTCACACTCACCCCACTTGACCATTGAGTCTTCGCCTTGAAGACTTCAGCACTAAAGTTCGAAGCTAAAGAGTACATCGCGAAGGGCTTTAGCGCAAAGGGTTCCGTGCCATACTCGAAGGATGACCGCAGCCGCAGGTTCACCGGGGGCGCCGCAGGAGCTGGACCTCGACGCCCAGATCGCCGCCTACCAGCGCGAATTCCCTGAGGTCGACCCCCAGGTGGAGAAGGTCGTCACCGCCCTGGGCCGCCTCAACCGCCGGATGAACGTGGCGTACGGCCGCCAGCTCGTCGACCTCGGCATCAGCAGCGCCGAGTGGGAAGTCCTCAAAGCACTCGTCGTCGTCGGCAAGCCCTACCGTCTCGGCCCCGGCGACCTCGCCAAGCGCCTCGGCCTCACCCCGGCCGCCATGACCCACCGGATCGACCGCATGGTCGCCGAGGGCTTGGTCACCCGCGAGCGCGACGAGGCCAACCGCGTCCGCGTCATCGTCGAACTGACCGACGAGGGCCGTGACAAGTGGCTCCAGACCATGCGCCTGGCCGCCGTCTTCGAGGACGAGCTCCTCCAGGACCTCACGACGGTGGAACGCGCCGCCCTCGGCGAGATCCTCACCCGCCTTCTGCGCCGCGTCGAGTACAGCCAGCCGGACGCCGGCGGCCGGCTCGAAGACCTGGACTGACTGTGTGATCGGGACCACCTTGCCCCGAGTTGACATGGGTGGTCCTCGTCCGTAGTGTTCTCCGAGTTGTCCGACGTGAGCGCCGACTCCGGTCGGTCCCCGGACAGCCATTCCGCAGGAACCTTTCGACCATGACCGACAGCCTTGTGTTGTCGCGTTGTCGTCGTGCGTTTGTGTGTTTCCGCGGAATGCAGGCGGTGTTTCGTTCGACCGGGCCGATTTGGCCGGGCGGTACGGGATCAGCTAATGTCTCACTCGTCGGAACGGCCGAACAGCCGGAAAGACAAGCCCCGCTGACTGGGGGTCAGGCACTGGAAAGCGTCTGATAGAGTCGGAGACACGACGAAGGGAAAGCCCGGAGGGCCGGTGAAACGGTCTGAAGGAAGCTTCCGTTCCTTGAGAACTCAACAGCGTGCCAAAAGTC
>NZ_JBVHMF010000024.1:0-20852 GCF_055558595.1 Streptomyces sp. NPDC025721
TTCCCCCCCTCCCCCCCACCCCCCCCCCCCCCCCCCCCCCCCCCCGCCCCCCCCCCCCCCCCCCCGCGGTGGCGAGCGACCAGGCCGAGGGCCGCTCGGACGGCCTACGACGAGGCCGGCGGATACAGCTGCGGCGGGAGCTTGGCCGCCGCGGTCCGGTCCAGCAGCCACAGGGTCCTGGACCGCCCGTAGGCACCCGAGGCGGGCGCCTGCAACTCACCCGGGGACGACAGCGCCAGGGCCACCGCCGAAGCCTTGTCCTCGCCTGCCGCCAGCAGCCACACCTCGCGGGCTGCGCGGATCGCGGGCAGCGTCAGCGAGATCCTGGTCGGCGGCGGCTTCGGAGCGCCGTGCACACCGACGACCGTCCGCTCGCTCTCCCGCACCGCGGGGTGCTCGGGGAAGAGCGACGCCACATGCGTGTCGGGCCCCACCCCCAGCATCAGCACGTCGAAGGCCGGCACCCGCAGCCGGTCCTCGGGACCCGCCGCCGCGGCCAGCTCCGCCGCGTACGCCTCGGCCGCCTCGTCGGCGTCGGCGTACGGCCCGTCCGAGGCGGGCATGGCGTGCACCCGCGACGGATCGACCGGGACCGCGTCCAGCAGCTCCGCGCGGGCCTGCGTGACATTGCGCTCCGGGTCGCCGTCCGGCTCGAACCGCTCGTCGCCCCACCACAGGTCCAGGTGCGCCCAGTCCACCGCGTCACGCGCGGGGGACGCGGCGAGGGCGGCGAGCAGCGCGTTGCCGTTGCGCCCGCCCGTGAGCACCACCGAAGCGGTGCCACGGGCGGCCTGGGCGTCCACGACCTTGGTGATCAGCCGGGCCGCCGCGGCCTGCGCCATCAGCTCCTTGTCCCGGTGGACGACCACCTGTGGCGTGCTCACTTCGCGCTCTCCGCCTTCTTGGCCACGGCGGCCCGCTTGGCGGCGCTGGGCGTCTTGTCCTTCGCCGTGACGGTGCCGTCCGGGCTCACCGTCTCCGCGCCGCCGGGGTTGTTGACCAGGTGCTTGACCCCGAACTGCACGGTGGAGCGGTATATGTCGTCCGGGTCCAGACGGCGCAGCTCCTCCGCGATCAGCTCGGAGGTCTCGCGCCGCTTGAGCGCCACATGCCGGTCCGGCTGACCCGGCATCGCCAGCTCCGCCAGCGCGCCGTCCGCCCGGTCGAGGCAGATGTCGCCGTCGGCCGTCGCCAGCCGCACCGCGGTGATGCCGGGGCCGTCGGAGACCCTGCGCTCCACCGGCACACCCAGCCGGTCCGCGAGCCACAGCGCGAGCAGTTCCGTACTCGGGTTGTACGCCTCGCCGTCGACGATCGCGTCAGTGATCTTCGAGTGCTTCTGGTCCAGGGCCGCCGCGAGCATCGAACGCCACGGGGTGATCCGGGTCCAGGCCAGGTCGGTGTCGCCGGGCGAGTAACTGGCCGCGCGGACGCCGAGCGACGCCACCGGGTCCTCGGCCGCCGCGGCGTCCGTGATCCGGCGCTGCGCGAGGCGACCCAGCGGGTCCTCCGCCGCGTTGTCCGGCGCGTTGTCCGGCCACCAGACGACCACGGGGGCGTCGGGCAGCAGCAGCGGCAGCACCACCGACTCGGCGTGGTTGGCCAGCTCGCCGTGCAGCCGCAGCATCACGGTCTCGCCGGTGCCCGCCTCCGAGCCGACCAGCACCTCCGCGTCGAGCCGGGCGCTCGCCCGGTCCCGCGGCGAACGGCCCGGCCGCTTGACGACGACCAGAATCCGCGACGGGTGCTCCTTGGACGCCTCGGTGGCGGCCTTGAGCGAGTCGTAGGCACTGCCCTCGTCGGTGACGATGACCAGGGTCAGCACCATCCCGACCGCGGGAGTGCCGATCGCCCGCCGGGCCTGGATCAGACCCGAGTTGATTTTCGCGGACGTGGTGTCCGTCAGATCGATCTTCATGGCCGACGCCAGCTCCTGCCGTCTCGTGCGAGCATCTCGTCCGCCTCGACCGGTCCCCAGGTGCCGGACGCGTACTGGGCGGGCTTGCCGTGCTTGTCCCAGTACTCCTCGATCGGGTCGAGGATCGTCCAGGAGATCTCGACCTCCTGGTGGCGCGGGAAGAGGTTGGCGTCACCGAGCAGCACATCGAGGATGAGCCGCTCGTACGCCTCCGGGCTGGACTCGGTGAAGGACTCGCCGTACGCGAAGTCCATCGTCACGTCCCTGACCTCGGTCGAGGTGCCGGGCACCTTCGAACCGAACCGCACCGTCACGCCCTCGTCCGGCTGCACCCGGATGACCAGGGCGTTCTGCCCCAGCTCCTCGGTGGCCCCGGACTCGAACGGCAGATACGGCGCCCGCTTGAAGACCACCGCGATCTCGGTGACGCGGCGGCCCAGCCGCTTGCCGGTCCGCAGGTAGAACGGCACACCCGCCCAGCGCCGGTTGTTGATCTCCAGCTTCACGGCCGCGTAGGTGTCGGTCTTGGACTTGGGGTCGATGCCGTCCTCCTCCAGGTACCCGAGCACCTCCTCGCCGCCCTGCCAGGCGTGCGCGTACTGGCCGCGCACGGTGTTCTTGCCGAGGTCGTCGGGGAGGACGACCGCGCTGAGCACCTTCAGCTTCTCCGCGGTGAGCGCCTTCGGGTGGAAGGAGCCGGGCTCCTCCATCGCGGTCAGCGCCAGCAGTTGCAGCAGGTGGTTCTGGATCACGTCGCGCGCGGCGCCGATGCCGTCGTAGTACCCGGCCCGGCCGCCGATGCCGATGTCCTCGGCCATGGTGATCTGGACGTGGTCGACGTACGACCGGTTCCAGATCGGCTCGTACATCGTGTTGGCGAAGCGCAGCGCCAGGATGTTCTGGACGGTCTCCTTGCCCAGGTAGTGGTCGATCCTGAAGACCTCGTTGGGCGGGAAGACCTCGTGCACCACCTGGTTGAGGTCCATCGCGCTCGCCAGGTCGTGGCCGAACGGCTTCTCGATGACCGCGCGCCGCCAGGAGTCCCCGGTGCCGTCCGACAGCCCGTGCTTCTTGAGCTGCTGCACCACGTTGGGGAAGAACTTCGGCGGTACGGACAGGTAGAAGGCGAAGTTGCCGCCCGTGCCCCGCGCCTTGTCCAGCTCCTCGATGGTCGCCTTCAGCGTCTCGAAGGCGGTGTCGTCGTCGAAGTCGCCCTGCACGAAGCGGCAGCCCTCGGCGAGCTGCTGCCACACCTCCTCACGGAAGGGCGTGCGCGCGTGCTCCTTGACCGCGTCGTGGACCTCCTGGGCGAAGTCCTCGTTCTCCCACTGGCGGCGGGCGAAGCCGACCAGCGCGAAGCCCGGCGGCAGCAGACCGCGGTTGGCCAGGTCGTACACGGCCGGCATCAGCTTCTTGCGCGACAGGTCACCCGTCACGCCGAAGATGACCAGGCCGGACGGGCCCGCGATCCGCGGCAGCCGCCGGTCCAGCGGATCCCGCAGCGGGTTGCCTTCCGAAGATGTCAGCGTGGACAACTCAGGCCTCCGAAGGAGCGAGCCGATCGAGTTCCGCCTGGGTGGAGGCCAGCAGTTCGTTCCAGGCCGTCGCGAACTTCTCGACGCCCTCGTCCTCCAGGAGCTGCACGACGTCGTCGTAGGAGATGCCGAGCGCCGCCACGGCGGCCAGCTCGGCCTTCGCCTGCGCGTACGTGCCGGTCACGGTGTCGCCGGTGATCTCGCCGTGGTCGGCGGTGGCGTCCAGCGTGGCCTCCGGCATGGTGTTCACCGTGTTCGGCGCGACCAGCTCGGTGACGTACAGCGTGTCGGAGTAGGCCGGGTCCTTGACGCCGGTCGAGGCCCACAGCGGGCGCTGCCTGTTGGCGCCGGACTTCTCCAGGGCCAGCCAGCGGTCGGAGGAGAAGACCTCCTCGTACGCCTCGTAGGCCAGCCGCGCGTTGGCGACGGCCGCCTTGCCCTTGAGCGCCTTCGCCTCGTCGGTGCCCAGCTTCTCCAGCCGCTTGTCGATCTCGGTGTCCACGCGGGACACGAAGAACGAGGCGACCGAGTGGATCAGCGACAGGTCGAGCCCGGCGGACTTGGCCTTCTCCAGACCGGAGAGGTACGCGTCCATCACACCGCGGTAGCGCTCCAGCGAGAAGATCAGCGTGACGTTGACGCTGATGCCCTTGCCGATCACCTCGGTGATCGCGGGCAGCCCCGCGGGCGTCGCCGGGATCTTGATCAGCGTGTTCGGCCGGTCGACCAGCCACGCGAGCTGCTTGGCCTCCGCGACGGTGGCCTTCGTGTTGTTCGCCAGCCGCGGGTCGACCTCGATCGAGACCCGGCCGTCCTGGCCGTCGGTCCGGTCGAAGACCGGCCGCAGGATGTCGGCCGCGTCCCGGACGTCCGCGGTGGTGATCATGCGGATCGCCTCGTCGACCGTCAGCCGGCGGGCGGCGAGGTCGGCGAGCTGCTGGTCGTAGCCGTCGCCCTGGGAGATCGCCTTCTGGAAGATCGACGGGTTGGTGGTGACACCCACCACATGCTGCTCGTCGATGAGTTCGGCCAGATTGCCGGACGTGATGCGCTTGCGCGACAGGTCGTCCAGCCAGATCGCGACGCCTTCGTCGGAGAGGCGCTTGAGTGCGTCTGTCATGGGATTTGCATCTCCTACTTGTCGTTTACCTGCGTCAGCGATCAACGGCGTCGAGTGATTCCCGGGCCGCGGCGGCCACCGCGTCCGCGGTGAACCCGAACTCACGGAAGAGCACCTTGCCGTCGGCCGAGGCACCGAAGTGCTCAAGGCTGACGATGCGTCCCGCGTCACCCACGAAGCGGTGCCAGGTCAGACCGATACCGGCCTCGACCGCCACCCGCGCCTTCACGTCCTTGGGCAGCACGCTGTCGCGGTACTCCTGGTCCTGCTCGTCGAACCACTCCACGCACGGCATCGACACCACGCGGGTCGGCACCCCGGCCGCCTGGAGCTGCTCACGCGCGCCCACCGCGAGCTGCACCTCGGAACCGGTGCCGATGATGACGACCTGCGGCGCGGACGCCGCGCCGTCGGCGTCCGTCGCGTCGAACATCACATAACCGCCGCGCGCCGCGTCCTCGTTGCGCTCGTACGTGGGCACGCCCTGCCGGGTCAGCGCCAGGCCGTGCGGCGCGCCCTTGCCGAACACCTTCGTCCAGCGCTTGAGCACCTCGCGCCACACGACGGCCGTCTCGTTGGCGTCGGCGGGCCGCACCACGTTGAGACCGGGGATCGCGCGCAGCGACGCCAGGTGCTCCACCGGCTGGTGCGTCGGACCGTCCTCGCCGACACCGACCGAGTCGTGCGTCCACACGTACGTCACCGGCAGGTGCATCAGCGCGGACAGCCGGACCGCGTTGCGCATGTAGTCCGAGAAGACCAGGAAGGTGCCGCCGTAGACCCGGGTGTTGCCGTGCAGCGTGATGCCGTTCATCTCGGCGGCCATCGAGTGCTCACGGATACCGAAGTGCACGGTACGGCCGTACGGGTCGGCGCCCGGCAGCGGGTTGCCCGTCGGCAGGAACGACGAATTCTTGTCGATCGTCGTGTTGTTCGACCCGGCGAGGTCGGCGGAGCCGCCCCACAGCTCGGGGATGACCGGGCCCAGCGCCTCCAGGACCTTGCCGGACGCGGCGCGGGTGGCGAGCGAGGAGCCGGTCTCGAAGGCGGGGATGTGCTGCTCCCAGCCCTCGGGCAGCTCGGCGGCCTCGATCCGGTCGTACGTCGCCGCGTGCTCGGGGTTGGCGGTCCGCCAGGCGGCGAAGGACTTCTCCCACTCCGCCTTGGCCTCGCGGCCGCGGTCGCCGACCGCACGCGTGTGCGTGATGACGTCCTCGGCCACGTCGAAGTGCTTGTCCGGGTCGAAGCCCAGGATCTCCTTGGTGGCGCGCACCTCGTCCTCACCGAGCGCCGAGCCGTGCGCGGCGCCGGTGTTCTGCTTGTTCGGCGCGGGCCAGCCGATGATCGAGCGGACCGCGATGAACGACGGGCGCTCGGTCTCGGCCTTCGCGGCGAGCATCGCGGCGTGCAGGGCGTGCACGTCGAGGTCGCCGTTCTCCAGCGGAGTGACGCGCTGGACGTGCCAGCCGTACGCCTCGTACCGCTTGACGGTGTCCTCGGAGACGGCGGTCTCGGTGTCGCCCTCGATGGAGATGTGATTGTCGTCCCAGAGCAGGACGAGATTGCCGAGCTTCTGGTGACCGGCCATGGAGGACGCCTCGGCGGAGATGCCCTCCTGGAGGCAGCCGTCACCGGCGACGGCCCAGATGGTGTGGTCGAACGGCGAGGTGCCGGCCGCCGCGTCCGGGTCGAACAGGCCGCGCTCGTAACGGGACGCCATCGCCATGCCGACCGCGTTCGCGACGCCCTGGCCGAGCGGCCCCGTCGTCGTCTCGACGCCCCTGGTGTGGCCGTACTCCGGGTGGCCGGGGGTCTGCGAACCCCAGGTCCGCAGCGCCTCCAGATCGGCCAGCTCCAGGCCGTAACCGGCGAAGTAGAGCTGCGTGTAGAGGGTCATGCTGGAGTGCCCCGCGGAGAGCACGAAGCGGTCCCGGCCGACCCAGTCGGCGTCCGCCGGGTCGTGCCGCATGACCTTCTGGAACAGCAGATAGGCCGCCGGGGCCAGGCTCATCGCCGTGCCGGGATGGCCGTTGCCGACCTTCTGCACGGAATCCATGGCCAGGACGCGGGCGGTGTCAACGGCCCGCCGGTCCAGATCGGTCCACTCGAGGTCTGTGGTGGTCGGCTGCTTGCTCACCCTGGGTCAGGGCTCCTCTCCACATGCTTGTCCACATGTTGAAAACGCCGGTGACGTGGTGCCTACCCGGCGTTGTCGAGCCTACCGCCGTACAGGCGCTCACCTTTTCGATCCTGCCCCGGTACGCCGGTCTTCGCCTCCTGAACGCGGTGAACGCCTGGTGAACCGGGTCGAGCGACACTCTCCACCCCCCAAAAGCGGACGGAGTATTCCCTGCGTCTAGAGTGGCGTGGTACGCGCAAGTCTCACCGGGTCCCGCGCCTCCGCAGGTGACCGGACTTGCTGGACTTCATCTCTTCTCTTGGGGTGTTCGTGACGGCCGTCGAATCCCGACCCGCTGGGGTCATCGGGACGGGCTCCTCCGGTCACCGCCCGTTCGGAGCCCGTGTGATGGGCTTCGTGGCGCTGACCAAGCCGCGGATCATCGAACTACTGCTCATCACGACGGTTCCGGTGATGTTCCTCGCCGCCGGCGGGGTGCCCGATCTGTGGCTCGTGATCGCCACGGTGGTCGGCGGCTATCTGTCGGCCGGCGGTGCGAACGCGCTGAACATGTACATCGACCGCGACATCGACGCGCTGATGCACCGTACGGAGCAGCGTCCGCTGGTGACCGGTCTGGTGTCGCCGCGCGAAGGACTCGTCTTCGGCATCACGCTCTCCGTCGTCTCGACGGTCTGGTTCTGGACGCTGGTCAATCCGCTGTCCGCCGGGCTGTCGCTGACGGCCATCCTCTATTACGTCTTCGTCTACACCATCGGTCTCAAACGGCGTACCGCGCAGAACATCGTCTGGGGCGGGGTCGCGGGCTGTCTCCAGGTCTTCATCGGCTGGTCCGCCGTGCGCGACGAGCTGGCCTGGGCGCCCTTCGTCCTCTTCCTCGTCCTCTTCTTCTGGACGCCGCCGCACTACTGGCCGCTGTCGATGAAGGTCAAGGACGACTACGAGCGGGTCGGCGTCCCGATGCTGCCGGTCGTCGCGGGCAACCAGGTCGTGGCCCGGCAGATCGTCCTCTACAGCTGGGTGATGGTGATCACCTCCCTGGCACTGTGGTGGCCGCTGGGCGAGACCTCCTGGTTCTACCCGGTGGTCGCGGCCGTACTCGGCGCGTTCTGGCTCAAGGAGGCGCACGGCCTGCACGCCCGCGCCAAGGCGGGCGTCACCGGCGCGAAGCTCAAGGAGATGCGGCTCTTCCACTGGTCCATCACCTACGCGACCCTGCTGTTCGTCGCGGTGGCGGTCGACCCCTTCCTGCACTGAGCCGCCTCCGGCGGGGTGCCCTCGGCGGTTACCGGGAAGTAGCATCAGCGGTATGGCTGATGACACGGTTCAGGAGAACCCGCGCGAGGCGCGACGCACCGCCCGGCTCGTCCGGCAGATCGACGCCTTCGGCAAGAAGCACGGCGGCGCCGCCGAGGCGAACATCGCGTACATCGGTGAGCGCGGCGCGCGCATCGTGCTCGTCGCGCCGGACGGCGCCTGGGGCGACCTCGTCGCACCGACGTACGCCATGGCGCGGGCGGCCGTCGCCGACGCGGGCGTCACCGTCCACGAGGACTTCGACGGGGAGTTCGCGGGCCGGGTCCGCACCGGCCCGTACGAGTGGACCCGGATGGCCGGGATGCAGATCGGCGGCCCGCCCAACACCTGACCGCCGCCGCGCCCACACCTGACGGCGCCCTCGTCCGTTAAGCCAGGAGGCCGGGAGACCGGGAACGACGGCGAGGGAGCGGGCGGATGACCGGGGACCTGACACACCTCGTGGACGCGTACTGCCACGGCGTGCTCCCCGGCGACCTCGGCCTCGGCGCGTTCGAGGCGCGGCTGCCCGGCGTCGCCGCGCCGCACACCACCCTCTTCGACAGCCCCACCGGCTTCGCGGTGCGCCGCTGGTGCGCGCCGCTGCTCGGCCTCGAACCGCACTGCTCCCCGGCCCGCTACCTGGCCCGCCGCCGCGAGCTGGGCGCGTACGAGGCGACCCGGCTGCTGCTGCGCGCCACCGGCATCGAGGCGTATCTCGTCGACACCGGGGAGCCCGGCGACCTCACATCGCCCAAGGAGCTGGGCGCGGCGGGTGGCGCGGCGGCCCACGAGATCGTCCGCCTCGAACCGCTGGCCCAGCAGGTCGCCGACACCTCGGGCACGGTCGACGGCTTCCTGGCCAACCTCGCCGAGGCCGTGCACACCGCCGCGCTCGACACGGTCGGCTTCTCCTGCGCCGACCGCCCGCACGGCGGACCCTTCCGCGCGGGCGCCGACCACGCGCTGGGCACCGGACCGCCGGACACCGCGCACGTGCGGTACGCCGCCGCCGACTGGCTCGCCCGGCGGCCGGTCGGCGAGCGCCCCGCCGACCCCGTACTCCTGCGCCATCTGCTGTGGAACGCGGTGGCGACCGGCGTGCCGCTGACGCTGCGGCACGGCGCGGGCGGGGCGGGACCCTCGGCGGCCGAGGGATTCCTGCGGGCCACCGCGGGCCTGGGCACCGAGGTGGTGCTGCTGCCGGGGCCCGGACACGAGGGCGCGGCGGCCGACCTGGCGGCCGTACTCCCGCATGTGCATGTGGCGCTCGGCGCCGGACCGGCCGCGGTGCTCGACCGGGTGCCCTTCGCGAAGGTGCTGTACGCCAGCGGCGCCGTGGCGCTGCCCGAGCTGTACGTGACCGGGGTGCGGACCTTCGGCGCGGCGCTCGGCCGGTTCGTCGGCGAGCGGGTGGCCGACGGCGACTGGTCGGCCGCGGACGGCCGCAGGATCAGCGCGCTGGTCGGCGGCGGGAACGCCCGCCGGGTCTTCCGCCCCGACCCGGCCGCCGACGCGGACCGGTGGACGGGTCCTGAGGGGTCAGACGCCGACGCTCAGCGTTGACCCGGCCTGCGCGGGCCCCGGCACGGTGGCGTCGGGCACGTCGACGGCCCGCTCGCGCATCGACAGCAGCACCCGCAGCATCGCGATCCACACGATGGCCGCGCCGAACATGTGCAGGCCGACGACGGCCTCCGGCAGATCGGTGAAGTACTGGACGTAGCCGATCACGCCCTGGGACATCAGCACCAGGAAGAGGTCGCGGGCGCTGTTGCGCGGCCCGACCGGCGCGTCCACCGCGCGCAGCACGAACCACAGCGCGACGGTCAGCGCGACCACCACCCACGCGAGATCCGCGTGCAGTTGCGCCACCGACTTCCAGTCCACCGGGACGCGGTGCACATCGCTGGAGTCGCCCGCGTGCGGCCCCGCGCCGGTCACGACGGTGCCCACCGCGACCAGCAGCCCGGTCGCACAGGTCAGAATCCAGCCGAGCTGCTGCACCGGCTTGCCGACCAGCGGACTCGGCGCGCTGTCGCCCTCCGCGGTCCGCCGCCACATCACCACGGCGATGGTGATCAGCACGAACGCCAGCAGGAAGTGCACGCACACGGTGTACGGGTTGAGCCCGGTGAGCACGGTGAAGGCGCCCAGCACCGCGTTCGCCACGACCATCCAGAACTGCGCCCAGCCGAGCCGGGTCAGACTGCGCCGGTACGGCTTCTGCGACCGCACCGCGATGATGGCCCAGCCGACGGCGGCGCAGAGAACGTACGTCAGCATGCGGTTGGTGAACTCAATCGCCCCGTGTACGCCCATCGCCGAGGTGGGCACCCAACTGTCGCCCACGCAGCGGGGCGCGGTGGGGCAGCCGAGGCCGGAACCGGTCAGCCGTACCGCACCGCCGGTGACCACGATGACGACCGACATGACCAGCGCGGACAGGGTCGCCCTGCGGACCGTGGCGGGGGACGGAGTCCACCGCTCTGCGATGGCGGCGAGGGGGTTTCGCACGAGTTCGAGAAGCTTCGGCACGCGCCCATGGTAGGCGGCACGCTTGTGCACGCTTTCACGAGGGGTGTGTACGCGCCGGATCCGATCGCCGCGAAACCACCCGAACCCGGTGGTACGGCCCTACCATCGGGGCTCACGCACGGGGACCGACGACGGGAGGCGCCGTATGACCGGCGAACACCGTGAGACCGTCAACCGCAGGCACCTGCTCTACGGAGGCGCGGCAGCCGCCCTCGCGGGGACGGGCCTCGCCGCCTACGCGGGCGGCGCCTGGGACTCCTCGGCGGCCGACACCGCGGACCCCGCGCACCCGGGGCCCGCGAACCACCCCGGATACGTCGACGTCGTGGCCGACTTCGGCGCCAAGGGCGACGGCCACACCGACGACAGCGCCGCCTTCGCCGCCGCGTACGCCTATGCCGAGTCGCGCGCGGACGGCGGCACCGGCCGTACCGTCATCGACGTGCCGCCCGGTGTGTTCCGGATCACCAAGCCGTACGCCTTCATCGACGCCAACAAGCCCACCCGGCAGGTCAACGGGCTGCGGTTCCGGGGCGCGGGGCTGCGGATCAGCGACATCGTCTTCGACCCGCCGAACGCGTCCGACGCCTATCTGTGCCGCAACATCGACACCTGGCAGAACATCTCCTTCGAGGGTCTGCGCTTCACCTCCGCCACGCCCGGCGCGTCCTTCTTCTACTCGTACTCGACCGGCGGCGCCGCGAACTACCGCTTCTCGGACTGCGAGTGGATGGGGGAGTGGGAGTACGGGCTCGCGCTCGACGGCAGCAACACCAACTCCGAGATGCGCTGGGAGGCGTGCCGGGTCGGCGGCGCCTACCGCAAGGCGTTCCTCTACTCGGGGCTGTCGCTGAACTCCAAGAACCTGGAGCAGCAGGACCAGTTCCTCAACTACTGGTTCACCGACATGAACGTCACCTACGAGTGGGGCAACTTCCTGGAGTTCCCCTACGGCGGGTCCGTCACCTGCCGCGCGGGCAGCTACATCATCACCGGGCGCCGTCCCACCCCGCACCCCGACTACGGCTTCGAGAGCGCCTTCTTCCGCTTCCCGCGCGCCTCGCACTTCGACGGCGCCCAGCGCTTCCACGCCGAGGACATCCGCTTCGAACTGCGCGACCCCTCGGTCGTCGTCATCGACTGCGCGTGGAACCGCGGCACCGTCCACTTCAACGACTGCGACGACACCGCGCACGCCTTCAAGGACTTCTCCGACGACCTGCGCGCCCACCGCTACACGATCGGAGCCAACGGCCCGCTGGTCCGCTACGACTCCTGCCAGCTCGTCGGCGCGCACCAGTTCCGTACGGCGGCGAACGCCAATCCGCCGGTGTGCGTGCGCTACGACATGTGCCGCTTCGGCTCGCACCCGCCGGCCGCGTTCCTGGCGCTGGACGAGGGACAGGGCCGGGACTTCGTACGGTTCACCGACTGCATCCCGGCCGCGGGCGGGTGAGGGCGGCTACTCCCAGCGGAAGAAGCGGGCCGCCAGGGCCAGCCCGACGACCGCCCAGACGGCGAGGATGCCCAGGTCGCCCCAGGGCATCGAGGCGCCGTGCTGGAGCACGTCCCGCAGCCCGTCGGACAGCGCCGAGATCGGCAGCAGCCTCAGGACCGACTGGACGCCGCCGGAGAACTTGCTCAGCGGCACGATCACGCCGCCCGCGACCAGCAGCAGGATGAAGACCAGATTCGCGGCGGCCAGCGTCGCCTCGGCCTTCAGCGTGCCCGCCATCAGCAGCCCGAGCCCGGAGAAGGCGGCGGTGCCGAGCAGGAGCAGCAGCACGACGGCGAAGGGGTTGCCGTGCGGCGACCAGCCCAGCGCGAAGGCGATCACCACCAGCAGCGCGATCTGCAACGCCTCGGTGACCAGCACCGAGCAGGTCTTCGCCGTCATCAGCGCCCAGCGCGGCAGCGGCGAGGCGCCGAGGCGCTTGAGCACGCCGTAACGCCGCTCGAAGCCGGTGGCGATGGCCTGGCCGGTGAACGCGGTGGACAGCACCGCGAGCGCGAGGATGCCGGGGGCCAGGAAGTCCACCGACTTGCCCGCCCCGGTGTCCACGATGTCGACGGCGCTGAACAGCACCAGCAGCAGCGCCGGGATGATCACGGTGAGCAGCAGTTGCTCGCCGTTGCGCAGCAGCATCCTGGTCTCCAGCGCCGCCTGGGCCCGGATCATCCGGGGGAGCGGCGCGGCTCCGGGGGCGGGGGCGAAGACGCCGGTGCCGGTCGGGGCGCTCACTTCGGCGCTCATCCGCGCAGCTCCTTCATGCCCGCGAGGTTCCTCATCCGCGCAGCTCCTTCATGCCCGCCAGGTTCCTCATCCGCGCAGCTCCTTGCCGGTCAGCTCCAAGAAGACGTCCTCCAGGGTGCGGCGCTCGACCGAGAGGCGGTCGGGGAGGACGCCGTGCTGGGCGCACCAGGAGGTGACGGTGGCCAGCAGTTGGGGGTCGACCTTGCCCTCGATGCGGTAGTTGCCCGGGGTCAGTTCCGCCGCGGCGGTGTCGGCGGGCAGCGCGTTGAGCAGCGAGACCAGGTCGAGCCCCGGGCGTCCCGAGAAGCGCAGCGTGTTCTCCGCGCCGCCGCGGCACAGCTCGTCCGGAGTGCCGCGGGCGATGGCCCGGCCGCCGTCGATGATCACCACCTGGTCGGCCAACTGCTCGGCCTCGTCCATGAAATGGGTGGTGAGCACGATCGTGACGCCGTCCGCGCGCAGCTCCCGGACGAGATCCCAGGTGGCGTGCCTGGCCTGCGGGTCGAGACCGGCGGTGGGCTCGTCGAGGAAGACCAGTTCGGGGCGGCCGACGACGGCCATGGCGAGCGCGAGGCGCTGCTGCTGGCCGCCGGACAGCCGGCGGTAGGTGGTGCGACCGCAGGACTCCAGACCCAGCCGTTCGATCAGCAGCGCCGGGTCGACGGGGTCGGCGTGCAGGGTCGCGGTGTGCCGCAGCATCTCCTCGGCGCGCGCGCCGGGGTACACACCGCCGGACTGGAGCATCACGCCGATCCGGGGCCGCAGTTGCGCGCCGCGCGCGGCCGGGTCGAGACCGAGGACCCGTACGGTGCCGCCGTCCGGCCGCCGGTAGCCCTCGCAGACCTCGACGGTGGTGGTCTTGCCCGCGCCGTTGGGGCCGAGCACCGCTGTGACGCCGCCGCGGGCCACGGTCAGGTCGAGGCCGTCCACCGCGGTCCTTGTCCCGTACCGTTTGACCAGACCGGTCACCTCGACCGCGGGCTCGTTTCGCATGCTGTGAGTCTAGGGACGGCGCAGGACCGGCCGTGCCCGGGTCCCGGGAAGCCGCTCCCCGCTCTCCTCCGCGGCGGCCTCGTACCGCCCGTACGCGGCCTCGTACCGTCCCTGGTTAGGTAACCCTAAGTGACGCAGCCCACCGTGATCGCGACCGGCGCGGCTTGCCTGCTCCTGAGGAATTACGCAACAATGGTGTTGTGGAATACGGGACCAGTGCTGCCCGGAGGGCGGCGGAGGAGCAGACGACCGGGGAGCGGCGCACCCGCAACCGGGTTGCCCGGTCCATCCTGGACCACGGACCTTCCACCGCGGCCGACCTGGCGGAACGGCTCGGCCTCACGCAGGCCGCCGTCCGCCGCCATCTGGACGCACTGCACGCGGACAATGTCGTGGAGCCGCGTGACCAGCGGGTCTACGGCCACCGTGGCCGCGGCAGGCCCGCCAAGGTCTTCGCGCTCACCGACTGTGGTCGTGACGCGTTCGACCAGGCGTACGACCAGCTCGCCGCCGACGCCCTGCACTGGATCGCCAGGTCCGCGGGCGGCGGCGAGAGCGGCGAGGCCGCGGTGTCGGCCTTCGCCCGCGCCCGGGTGGCCGACCAGGCCGAGCGGTACCGCCCCATCGTCGAGGCGGCGGCGCCCGAGGACCGCGCACGCGCGCTGGCCCAGGCGCTGTCCGCGGACGGGTACGCTGCTACGGCTCGAAGCGCCCCCGGCCCCGCCGGGGAGCAGCTTTGCCAGCACCACTGCCCGGTGGCCCACACCGCCGAGCAGTTCCCGCAGCTCTGCGAGGCGGAGGCCGAGGTCTTCTCCCGCCTGCTCGGGACGCATGTCCAGCGGCTGGCCACCATCGCCCACGGCGACGGGGTGTGCACCACGTTCATCCCGCAGGTCAACCACGCGAGCACCATCCCGTCGGGAGCCCCACCTGACACACCACCGGGGACCCCGTCGGACCCACCCCAGAACGCACCCGAAGATCCCACAGCATCTGCCAGCACGTCCGGGAGGAACCCCGCATGACTGCTCCCACGGAGACCACTCACCCGGAGCTCGAGGGCATCGGTACGTACGAGTACGGCTGGGCCGACTCGGACGTGGCCGGCGCCGCGGCCAAGCGCGGCCTGTCCGAGGCCGTCGTCCGTGACATCTCGCAGAAGAAGTCCGAGCCCGAGTGGATGCTGAAGATGCGGCTGAAGGGCCTCAAGCTCTTCGGCAAGAAGCCCATGCCGACCTGGGGCTCGGATCTGTCGGGCATCGACTTCGACAACATCAAGTACTTCGTGCGGTCCACGGAGAAGCAGGCGGAGTCCTGGGAGGACCTGCCCGAGGACATCAAGAACACCTACGACAAGCTCGGCATCCCCGAGGCCGAGAAGCAGCGGCTGGTCGCCGGTGTCGCCGCGCAGTACGAGTCCGAGGTCGTCTACCACCAGATCCGTGAGGACCTGGAGGAGCAGGGCGTCATCTTCCTCGACACCGACACCGCGCTCAAGCAGCACCCGGAGCTGTTCCAGGAGTACTACGGCACGGTCATCCCGGCGGGCGACAACAAGTTCGCCTCGCTGAACACCGCGGTGTGGTCCGGCGGCTCCTTCATCTACGTGCCGAAGGGCGTGCACGTCGACATCCCGCTCCAGGCCTACTTCCGGATCAACACCGAGAACATGGGCCAGTTCGAGCGGACGCTGATCATCGTCGACGAGGACGCGTACGTCCACTACGTCGAGGGCTGCACCGCGCCGATCTACAAGTCGGACTCGCTGCACTCCGCGGTCGTCGAGATCATCGTGAAGAAGGGTGGCCGCTGCCGTTACACGACCATCCAGAACTGGTCGAACAACGTGTACAACCTGGTCACCAAGCGAGCGGTCGCCTACGAGGGCGCCACGATGGAGTGGGTCGACGGCAACATCGGCTCCAAGGTGACCATGAAGTACCCGGCCGTCTACCTGATGGGCGAGCACGCCAAGGGCGAGACGCTGTCCATCGCCTTCGCGGGCGAGGGCCAGCACCAGGACGCGGGCGCGAAGATGGTGCACATGGCGCCGAACACGTCGTCCAACATCGTCTCCAAGTCGGTGGCCCGCGGCGGCGGCCGGACGTCCTACCGCGGTCTGATCGAGATCGGCGAGGGCTCGTCGGGCGCCAAGTCCAACGTGCTGTGCGACGCGCTGCTGATCGACACCATCTCGCGCTCGGACACGTACCCCTACGTCGACGTCCGCGAGGACGACGTGTCGATGGGTCACGAGGCGACCGTCTCCAAGGTCTCCGACGACCAGCTCTTCTACCTGATGAGCCGCGGCATGACCGAGTTCGAGGCCATGGCGATGATCGTGCGCGGCTTCGTCGAGCCGATCGCCAAGGAACTCCCCATGGAGTACGCCCTGGAGCTGAACCGGCTGATCGAGCTCCAGATGGAAGGCTCGGTCGGCTGACCGCGCCGGCTTCCTCGTCCACCATCCCCCGGCCGGACCCAATAAGGCAGAAAGCGAGCACCAGCACAGCCATGGCTGACAACACCCCTGCGGGCAGCACCACGGACGGTGCCATCACGGTGGGCCATCCCGCCGACGCCCGGGTCAGCGCGGCCCCGTCGTACGACGTGGCCGACTTCCCGGTGCCGCACGGCCGCGAGGAGGAGTGGCGCTTCACTCCGCTGGAGCGGCTGCGCGGCCTGCACGACGGCACCGCCGAGGCCACCGGCGCCCTCCGGGTCGAGGTGACCGCGCCCGAGGGCGTCACCGTGGAGACCGTGGACCGCACCGACGCCCGCGTCGGCAAGGCGGGCAAGCCCGCCGACCGCGTCACCGCCCAGGCGTTCAGCGCCTTCGAGAAGGCCTCGGTCGTCTCGATCCCCAAGGACACCGTCCTCACCGAGCCGGTCCGGATCGCCGTCCACGGCGAGGGCGGCACGGTCTACGGCCACCAGGTGATCGAGGTCGGCGCCTTCGCCGAGGCCGTGGTCGTCATCGACCACACCGGTGACGGCACCTTCGCCGCCAACGTGGAGGTCTTGGTCGGCGACGGCGCCAAAGTCACCGTCGTCTCGATCCAGGACTGGGACGACACCGCCGTGCACGTCGCCCAGCACACCGCGCTGGTCGGCCGTGACGCCACCTTCAAGTCGGTGGTCGTCACCTTCGGCGGCGACCTGGTCCGGCTGCACCCGCGGGTGATCTACGGCGCCCCCGGCGGCGAGGCCGAGCTGTTCGGCCTGTACTTCACCGACGAGGGCCAGCACCAGGAGCACCGGCTCTTCATCGACCACGACACGCCGCACTGCCGCAGCAACGTCACGTACAAGGGCGCGCTCCAGGGGCAGGACGCGCACGCGGTGTGGATCGGCGACGTGCTCATCAGGGCGGAGGCCGAGGGCACCGACACCTACGAGCTCAACCGCAACCTGGTGCTCACCGACGGCGCGCGGGTCGACTCGGTCCCCAACCTGGAGATCGAGACCGGCGAGATCGTCGGCGCCGGCCACGCCTCGGCGACCGGCCGCTTCGACGACGAGCAGCTCTTCTACCTCCAGTCCCGCGGCATCCGCTCCGACGAGGCCCGCCGCCTGGTCGTCCGCGGCTTCTTCGGCGAACTGGTCCAGCAGATCGGACTCGCCGACCTCGAAGAGCGGCTGATGACCAAGATCGACGCCGAGCTGGAGGCGTCCGTCTGATGAGCGTCGACAACGGCACGGTCGGATTCGTCCGCGCCTGCGCCGCCAGCGACCTGGAGGAGGACACCCCCCGCCGGGTCGAGCTGGACGGCGTCCCGGTGTCCGTGGTCCGCACCGCGGGCGAGGTGTTCGCCATCAACGACATCTGCTCGCACGCGAACGTCTCGCTCTCCGAGGGCGAGGTCGAGGACTGCCAGATCGAGTGCTGGCTGCACGGTTCCAGTTTCGACCTGCGCACCGGCAAGCCGTCCGGGCTGCCGGCCACGCGGCCGGTCCCCGTATACCCCGTAAAGATCGTTGGGGACGACGTGCTCGTCTCCGTCACCCAGGAGTCCTGAGGCACCCATGGCAACGCTTGAAATCACCGACCTGCACGTCACCGTCGAAGCCGAGAACGGCCCCCGCGAGATCCTGCGCGGCGTCGACCTGACCGTGAAGCAGGGTGAGACCCACGCCATCATGGGCCCCAACGGCTCCGGCAAGTCCACCCTGGCGTACTCGCTCGCGGGCCACCCCAAGTACACGATCACCGGCGGCACCGTCACCCTCGACGGTGAGGACGTGCTGGCGATGACCGTGGACGAGCGGGCCCGCGCCGGTCTCTTCCTCGCCATGCAGTACCCGGTCGAGGTCCCCGGCGTCTCCGTCTCCAACTTCCTGCGCACCTCGGCCACCGCGATCCGCGGCGAGGCGCCCAAGCTGCGCACCTGGGTGAAGGAGGTCCGCGAGACGATGGAACGCCTCCAGATGGACCCCGCCTTCGCCGAGCGCAATGTCAACGAGGGCTTCTCCGGCGGCGAGAAGAAGCGCCACGAGATCCTTCAGCTCGAACTGCTCAAGCCGAAGATCGCGATCCTCGACGAGACCGACTCCGGCCTCGACGTCGACGCGCTGCGGGTCGTCTCCGAGGGCGTCAACCGGGTCCGCGAGAGCGGCGAGGTCGGCACCCTGCTGATCACCCACTACACGCGCATCCTGCGCTACATCAAGCCCGACTTCGTGCATGTCTTCGCGCAGGGCCGGATCGCCGAGTCCGGCGGCGCCGAGCTGGCGGACAAGCTGGAGGAAGAGGGCTACGAGTCCTACGTGAAGGGCGGCCCCGTGAGCAGCGGAGCGAACTCCGAGGGGGACGCCGCGTGACAGTCCCCTCGTCCGTCGGCCGGGTGCTGCCGGGCCTCCTGGACACCGAAGCGATCCGCAAGGACTTCCCCGTCCTGGACCGCCTGGTCCACGACGGCAAGAAGCTCGTGTACCTGGACAACGCGGCGACCTCGCAGAAGCCGCGCCAGGTGCTCGACGCGCTGAACGAGTACTACGAGCGGCACAACGCCAATGTGCACCGCGGCGTCCACGTGCTCGCCGAGGAGGCCACCGCGCTGTACGAGGGCGCGCGCGACAAGATCGCCGCCTTCATCAACGCGCCCAGCCGTGACGAGGTGATCTTCACCAAGAACGCCTCCGAGTCGCTGAACCTCGTGGCCAACATGCTCGGCTGGGCCGACGAGCCGTACCGCGTCGACAGCGACACCGAGATCGTCATCACGGAGATGGAGCACCACTCCAACATCGTGCCGTGGCAGCTGCTCTCGCAGCGCACCGGCGCGAAGCTGAAGTGGTTCGGGCTGACCGACGACGGCAGGCTCGACCTGTCGGACATCGAGCAGATCATCACCGAGAAGACGAAGATCGTCTCCTTCGTGCTGGTCTCCAACATCCTGGGCACCGTCAACCCGGTCGAGGCCATCGTGCGCCGCGCCCAGGACGTCGGCGCCCTGGTGCTGATCGACGCCTCGCAGGCCGCGCCGCACATGGTGCTCGACGTGCAGGCGCTCGGCGCGGACTTCGTGGCCTTCACCGGCCACAAGATGCTCGGCCCGACCGGCATCGGCGTCCTGTGGGGCCGTCAGGAGCTGCTCGAGGACCTGCCGCCGTTCCTCGGCGGCGGCGAGATGATCGAGACCGTCTCCATGCACTCCTCGACGTACGCGCCCGCGCCGCACAAGTTCGAGGCCGGTACGCCCCCGATCGCCCAGGCCGTCGGCCTCGGCGCGGCCGTGGACTACCTGACCGCGATCGGCATGGACAAGATCGCCGCGCATGAGCACGCGCTGACCGACTACGCGGTGGGCCGTCTGCTGGAGGTTCCCGACCTGCGGATCATCGGCCCCACCACGGCCGAGGACCGCGGCGCCGCGATCTCCTTCACGCTCGGCGACATCCACCCGCACGACGTCGGCCAGGTGCTCGACGAACAGGGCATCGCCGTACGCGTCGGCCACCACTGCGCGCGGCCGGTCTGCCTGCGGTACGGAATTCCTGCGACCACGCGGGCGTCGTTCTATCTGTACTCCACCCCGGCCGAGGTCGACACCCTGGTCGAGGGGCTGGAGCAGGTACGGAACTTCTTCGGGTGATGGTGGTGTTGTGAAGCTCGACTCGATGTACCAGGAAGTGATCCTGGACCACTACAAGCACCCCCACGGGCGCGGCCTGCGGGACGGCCAGGCGGAGGTGCACCACGTCAATCCCACCTGCGGGGACGAGATCACCCTGCGGGTGCGGATGGACGGCGCCGTCATCGGCGACATCTCGTACGAGGGCCAGGGCTGCTCGATCAGCCAGGCCAGCGCGTCGGTGCTGAACGAGTTGCTGGTCGGCAAGGACGTGGCCCAGGCGCGGAAGATCCAGGAGACCTTCCTGGAGCTGATGCAGTCCAAGGGCCAGGTCGAGCCGGACGACGCGATGGAGGAAGTGCTGGAGGACGCGGTCGCGTTCGCCGGTGTCTCGAAGTACCCGGCGCGTGTGAAGTGCGCGCTGCTGAGCTGGATGGCGTGGAAGGACGCGACGGCGCAAGCGCTGGCCGACGGTCCCGAAGCCTCGGAAGCTTCCGAAGGGAAGACCTCATGAGCCCCGTACCGAACGGCCTGAGCACCACTCCGGCCTCAGAAGAAGAGATCCGCGAGGCCCTCTACGACGTCGTCGACCCCGAACTCGGCATCGACGTCGTCAACCTCGGCCTCATCTACGGCATCCACGTCGACGACTCCAACGTCGCCACCCTCGACATGACCCTCACCTCCGCGGCCTGCCCCCTCACCGACGTCATCGAGGAACAGGCCGTCTCCGCCACCGAGGGCATCGTCAACGACCTCAAGATCAACTGGGTCTGGATGCCCCCGTGGGGCCCCGACAAGATCACCGACGACGGCCGCGACCAGCTCCGCGCCCTGGGCTTCAACGTCTGATCTTTCTCCGGGCTCTCCGCCTCGGCATCGCAGGGCTCCGCGCCACGGCATCGGGGGGGGGGGGGGGGGGGGGGGGGGGGGGGGGGGGGGGGGGGGGTGGTGGGGGGGGGGGGGGGGTGGGGGGGGGGGGAC